>JBBRKQ010000007.1:0-69310 GCA_038231815.1 Phycisphaerales bacterium | reverse complement strand
GGTTGATCTGTTTTGCGGGTCCGGCTCGATCGGGCTGGAAGCAGTGAGCCGGGGGGCCAAGTCGGTGGTGATGGTGGAGCGTTCCAAGCGGATTGCACAGGTGGTGCAGTCAAACATTGAGCTGCTCAAGGTGCAGGACCGTGTGAAACTGGTTCACGGTGATGCACTGGGCCTGGCGATTGTTGCCCGCATCCCGCAGAAGGTTGATCTAGTGTTCATGGATCCGCCGTATGACCTGATTCGCCAGCCCGGCGGGCTTGAGTGGGATCGGGTGCGGCAGCAGGCCAGCGTTATTGGTAAGCAGCTCGCGCCCGACGGCTTCATGGTGATTCGCACGCCGTGGCCATTTATCTTTGATAGCCCCGAGGTTTCAAAGCGTCGTGAGCAGCTTAAGCTGCTTGCCCAAGGCAAGCTCACGGCCACGATCAGTCGCAAGGGCGGGCCATCGCTGCCCAGCATAGATGATGACAATTTGGCGATCGGCGGCCATAAGAGTGGCAGCAAAGCCGGTGACAAGCGCGGCGGCACCCGCCGCCGGAATCGGGGCAAGGGTTCGGGCGGCCGCAACGACTTACTTCGCGGCGGGCGCGATCATGAGTTTGCCGGCCCTGGAGCGGCGGGGCGGCACAGCACTGATACGGGAGATGGCGATGGTTGGCTGGATCCGGAACTGATCAAGCGTGAACTGGATGCCGCGGGGCTGCCCATGAATGTTGCGGGCTTGGATGATGCCGGCTTGCGCGGGCAGCAGCTCGATGATCAAGAGCGCGATCACCTTGATGAAGGTGAGGACCACGACCACGACGATTTTGATGGCGATGAGCACGATGAGGTTGATCTTGACGGGTCCGACGACATCGATGACGATGATGATGACACGCTGGATGAAGTCGAGGCGCTGATTCGCAAGCTGGACGCCAAGCGTGACCCGAAGGAGGGATCGAAGCATGACGCTCGAGGCAGCGGTGGCTCGCGCATGCTCGACCGCAGCGGGGGGCATCTGGCCGATGAGCGGCGGGAGTATTTGGAGAATCTTGGTAAAAATTCAGGGAAGGGCAAGCACGGCAAGGCTGACACGACCGACGGCGGCAGCGAGCACGAGCGAGAGTTTGACAAGCGCAATCAGGCTGCCCACAGCGCAGCTCGGGATGCGCAGAGCGCCAGCGATTTTGGTGATCAGTCAGAAGATGACATTCTCCGTGAGCTTGGACTTGACCCAAAGGCTGTTAAGGCCGCCGGTGGTTTGCGGGCGCTCACGCAGGAAGAGGGCGATGATGAGCTGGACCGCATGCTCTCTGAAGCTCACAAGCAGGCGAATGCGGACAAGCACTTTGGCGACTTGGCCATTCCGGGCCTGCGCGGTCCGGAAACGCACATTTATGGCTCAACGGCGGTTCACTGGTACATGCTGGATCCGAACCCGACGAACCTGAAGCTGGCTGAATGATCGATGCGACGGCTTTCGCTCGGCTACGACATCGTCCGGGCAATACACGATGAGTCAGACACAAACTTCAGTGCGGCGCGCGTTTGTGTTTCACATGGGCTCGCTGGGTGACGGCATCGTGCACTGGCCGCTGTACCGGGCGATGTGCCGCGGCGGGTGGAACATCACGCTGGTGGGAGAGGATTCTCGTGCGATGCTGGCTGCGGCTGAGGTGAATCTGTCCGTTGAAGCGGATGGGGCCAGCACTTTAGATGGAGCTGGCCGGGAGAGCAGGGGGCGGATGCTGGCGCAAAGCTGCGAGTTGCGGCAATTTCGCGACCTGTGGTGCGGCGAGTGTGAACCGGAGAACATCAAGGCAGATGTTGAGCTGGTCATTGAGATGTTTGATGATGCGCAGTGGCTGGCCGGCGCAACACGGATGTTTCCGACCTCGCGGTTCGTTTCTCATGCGGCACCAGGCTATCAGCCAAATTCTGGGCTGTGGCGGGAGTTTGACGTTGCGGTGCGCGGGCAGGTTGCGCGGCTGCCCCGGTCTGACTCAGTAATTGTGTCGCACCTTGGCGCAGGTGCGGAATCAAAGCGTTGGCCCATGAAACAGTTCCTGCAGTTGCAAGAACAGCTCGCGACCGAGGCCCGCACGAGTGCTCTAATGCGGCGAAGCGACGGCGGCGCTTTGGGTGTGCAGCCCATCTTTGGTGAGGTTGAGCTGGAGCGGTTCACGCAAGCTGATCGTGCTGACTGTGCCTGCATGTGCAGGTTGGCCGGTACCAGCTCGGTTTACGCAACGGTTGCGAGCTTGCCGCAGCTGGCCGACATCATTCGCACGGCGTCGGTGTTCATAGGCTGTGATACTGGACCGACACACCTTGCCGCACAGTTGGGTGTGCCAACGGTTGCCTTGTACGGTGCAGGGCAGACGGACAACTGGCTCCCGCGTGGCCCCCAAGTTCGCGTGGTGCGGCCGAAGCAGGGAGGAGTGGGGGACATCACGGTTGGTGAGGTTGTGGGTGCTGTATTGTCTCAAAGGGAGCTTGCGCAGAGTAGCCGGCCGTAAGCGTGCGGCGATGCGGACAACCTTTGCATCACACTGCTTGGCTTCAAAATGCAGCGGGCTTGGCCGGGGGCAGGCCTTTGTACCCATACCCCAAAAACCCAAACCTCCCCGCGCGAATCGCCCCATCCAACAATCCAATCTTCTCTACCCGCTCAAAGCTTCCGGTCCAAAACCCGATCTCCTCAAAGTCCGCGACAATTACCGCTGGCCTGCCCTTTAGCTTTGGATCATCAACATCGTGGCTTGGCCAATAGTCCTGCTGCACCACTCGCCCGCCGAGACGGGACTGGGCGACATACACCACCGGGTGGCCGGGCAGCGAAAAACGCAATTGGCTGGCCCGGCCGTAGCTCTGCGAGAGGACAAACGGTTCCAAGCCAGTCTCGGTTTTGAGCTGTGTTTGCAGCCGCAGCACGTGGGCGGCGAGCTCTTCATTGCCCATAACCCGCCCCGTGGGCACGGCCTTTGCAAGCACCGGTGAAATGCTGGCAAGGCCAGCCTTGACCCAGTCCAGCCGCAGCAGGCCGAGTGTGACGACCACACCGACGATGAGCGTGGCGTTGATCGTAAAGCGTGGCAGCCCACGGGCGGGGAGGCCAATGTTGGCCTCACCCGAGGCCGGACGGCCCGAAACCACCCACGTCGCGGCCAAGGGGATGAGCGACACAAAGCCTGCCATGGGCCAATTGCCTTCGGCCTGTGCTTTGAAGGTAACGGCAAGATAGAAGATTAGAATCGGCCACGCGGCGTGAACCAGTAGTGAGCCGGTCAGTGCTGCTTGCGCATCACGCCCGCTTGCTAGCCCGCCTTGTGCAGCGCGCTTGGCACCGATGAACATGCCGATGATCGCCGGGCCGATGATGCCGAACTGGGTGATGATAAGTTCGATGCTCCAGAGTGGGTTGTACCCGGAGTTCTTCGGATTCGCTTTGGCTGCCACGGCGTCGGTAGCGGTTGCCGCGACTTCTCCGAGTTTTATGCCGAGGTGCCCCAAGAGGTGCTTGACGGTGACCCATTCGTGCTGCGCATTCCAGATGAGTACCGGCATGAGACCGACGCCAAAGCACGCCAGCGAGGCAAAGACCCAGCGTTTGCCGGGCCATGAGATGGAGCTTCGCTGTCGCCATGCAAAAACAGCCAAGCCCAGCGGAAGCAGCAGGATGGTGTACTTAAATAGAAAGCCAACGCCCAGCACCACGCCCATCAGAATCCAAGCAAGTCGCGAGCCGCCGACGAGTGCTCGCGCTGCCACCCAGCAGGCCAAGGCCCAGCAGGCCAAGTACGGGCCATCAATCGTGGAAAGCAGTGAGGTGGCGATGAAGCCGGGCATGAGGTTGTAGCACGCCGCGGCGAGGAGGGCCGCCCAGCGATTGCCGCGTGTGAGGTCTGCTGTGAGGCAGGCTACGGCCAGAGCGCCGATGAATGAGCTGAGGACCGCGATTGTGCGCACGGCGAAGACCGTGTCGCCTAGTAAGCCGGTGGAAAGCCACATAGCCCAGGCAATTCCGGGGCCTTTGGTGTTGTACGACCACGCAAGTTGCTGGGCCCACTCCCAGTAAAAGGCTTCGTCCTCCGCCAGGCTGTATGGCGAGAACCAGAGGAGGTAGACCAGACGGAGGGCGGCGATGGCGGACAGCAGCAGGAGCGCGGGCAGCACCGTGCTCAGCATGGAGCTGGTCGCGGGCGTATCAATCTGGGCGGGGCGGGCGGTCATCGGAAGCAAGTATGCCACTGCCGGATGCCAAAGGCCAGTAAATGCCCAAAACGCGACATCTTTGTGCGCCGGTGTTTGGCTTCTTTGCTTTGACTCGCTGGCCACTTGAAAGGTTGAGCTGACGCAGTTTGCGAGCTTCTCAGCTGCGATCAGCGTCCGGTGCCCATGGTAATCAGGGGGATCAGCAGCGCCATCAGCAGCGTGCCGATGAGCAGGAACATGATAACAACCATGAGTGGCTGCATTACCGCCAAGAACCGGCTGCTGCGGCGATCGAGTTCCTCGGTCATGTCCAACGCAAGCGAGTTAAAGGCGGCTTCCAAGTCGCCGGAGCGTTCCGCGGCGATGAGCAGTTTGCGGGTGGCTACGGGCAGGGTGCTCACCTCTTCGACCAGCGTTCGCCACTGGCCACCCTCGATCAGGCGAGTTCGGAGCCGCTCCATTTGTTTGCGCATCGCCGGGTGGGTGATGGTTTGGTTGGCGGTGCCCATGGCATCGGCCAGTGGCACACCGCTGCGGCTCATGGCGGCCATCACGCTGAAGAACCGCACCGCCTCTTGCGTGGTCAGGACATCTCGCAGCAGGGGGGTGCGGCGGGCGGTGATGATGACGCCGCGACCGATTTGCTTTCGGAAGTAGATCAGTGCGCACACCCCGCAGAACACGAGGGTGAGGATGACCAGAATATTGCCAGCCATGAACGTGCCAAGGTTGATGACCGCGAGGCTGAACCAAGGCAGTTCCGCGTTCATCTCTTTGAGTGCGGGGCCGAGCTTGGGCACTACCAGCGTGAGCATGCCGAAGGCCACGATGACCGAGATAGTCATGACGATGATGGGATACACCATCAGCGTGACTGCACGGCCGGCGACGGTGAGCGTGCGGCGTGTGGTAATGGCGATTTGTTTGGCAGCGCCGGCCAAGTCGCCTGAGCGCTCAGCGGCTTTGTATACGGCCACGGTGACGGTATCAAACGCACCCATCTCGCGGCAGCAATCAGAGAAGCTGGTGCCGGCGGCCACCATCTCACGCATTTTAATGACAGTTGCCCGCGCACCTGGCGTTACCGTTTCAGCGACAACCTCCAAGGCCTCGACCAGCGGCACGCCACGGGAGAGGAGCTGGGCGAGCTGTTCGTTAAGCACAAGGTTGTCTGAGGGCTTGATTTTGCCACTGCGAGCCAAGGCTTTGGGCAAGGCATAGGCGGACGCGAGCGTGAGCTTCTCGCGTCGGAGCGCATCAGCCAAGGCGGCTTTGCTGCGGGCATCCCGAAGGCCGAACAATCGCCCCCCGGTTTGGCGGGTGGCGGAAAACAGGAATGGCTGGAGAGAAGCGGCGCGAGACATACGTGGGTAATTCTACAGCCCAGAACGCATCCGGTCGCAGGGGCAATAACCTGAGTTCGCCGGGTCGGTTTCCAACGGGGGGGGCGGGGTTATTTCAATCAATTCAGCGGTGGGCTAGGTTACTAAGATAAAGGGCAGAAAAGCTGGGGCGGAGGCATCCCGTGCCTTAGGCAAGGATTCAGATGCAGTGCGTGCCCTGTTCTTGGCTCACTTTCTGTGTTGTGCGGCTTCTGTTGCGTTCTTTTGGTTCGTGGCATCGTGTCTGTCCGCGTCGGGTTTTTGGCCCTTGTTCCGAATTTCAGTATGTCTACTCCTGCCGTAAAGTCCGCCGCCGCTTCGCTCAATACCTCTGCCCTGCCAACTGGTTCGGGACTGGTAGCAACCGCCGAACGAATCTGGGACAAGGATTTGTATTTGGGCAGCACGCTGCAGGCGTGGACGATTGCCGGGGCGGTTACGCTGGGCGTGCTGGTGATTGCGTGGCTGGTCAAGTCCATGCTGGCGGCGCGGCTGCGGGCGCTGGCCCAGCGCACGACAACACAGCTTGACGATCTGCTGGCCGAACTGATCGGCGATCTTCGTTTGCCGCTGCTGTCGATTTTGGCAGTGGTGATCGGCACCCGATTTTTGAGCCTGCCGACACAAGCAGACAAAATCGTCACGATTGCGACTGTTGTTGCCATAGGCCTGCAACTGCTCATCTCATCGCGGCTGGTGATTGACTTTGCGCTTCAGATGCTGATCCGGCGATCACTGGGGCCCGACGGCAAGCCAGATCCGAGTGTGGCAAGTTCGCTCGGTGTGCTGCGGTTTGTGGGGATGATCGTCATCGGTGCGGTGGTGCTGATTTTGGCACTGGACAACATGGGCATCGCGGTCACGCCGCTGCTGACTGGGCTTGTTATCGGCGGTATCGCCGTGGCCTTGGCGGTGCAGAATGTGCTGGGTGACTTGCTGGCGTCACTAGCCATTTTGCTGGACAAGCCCTTTGTCGTTGGGGACAACATCCAGGTGGGCACGCAGGCGGGTACGGTGGAGCGAATTGGTATCAAGACGACTCGCGTTCGGGCAACGGGCGGCGAGCAGCTTGTGTTTGCCAACAACGACCTGCTCAAGGGCGTGCTGCAGAACTTCAAGCGGATGGATGAGCGGCGGGTGGCGTTTAACCTGAATATCCGCTATTCGACGCCGCCGGAAAAATTGCGGCAGATTCCCGCGATCGTGCAGGCGGCATTGCTGCCACACACGCTGGTGCGATTTGAACGCTGCAACCTGCGCACATTGGGGGATTGGGCGGTGGTTTACGAGGTGGTGTACTTCGTCAAGACGCCAGATTTTCGCACGCATGTGGTCGCGCAAGAGGCACTTAACCTTGAGTTGTTGGAGCGGTTTGCAGAATCGGGTATTTCGTTCGCCTATCCCACGACTATTGCGATGGACGGCGGGAAGGCGTAAGGAGTCGCACGGACGCAGCCGCGAGTGGTTACGCAAGAAGTCATAGCGGCATAGGGGCAGCGGGTGTGCGCACGCTGCGGGAGTTATGTACGGTACTGGACTTCCGACTACTGCCCTTGACTGGCGACTGCCGACTGGCGGCTTGCGACCTGCGCACCGGCTAGTGCGGTGTCAACAGCACTCAGCACGGTCTCGGTGCTGATGCGATCGATCCGGCATCGGTCCGGGTATTCATCGGCGACTAGGTCTGGCGGCAAGTCGGGGTCGGCAACAAGCGTTACTTCTGCGGGCTGACCATCACGCATGGGCAGGGTGGTCCAGCGCGGGTCTGTCGGCCCGTACATCGTTATACACGGCACTCCGAACGCCGCGGCGATGTGGCGGGGTCCGGTATCGTTGGTGACTAACAGTCGGGACCGTTGCACGACGCGCTTGAGTGAGCCGATCTTGATTCCAAGTTCGGGCAGGCAGGCGACCATCAACTCATCGCCGGGGTGGTTGAGCGCGATGACGTGGCGAATCAGTCCGGCCAGTGGCGCTTCTGCGGGCGAGCCGTTGATGAGCACCCGCATGCGATGTATCGTCACCAAGTGGTGTGCAAGCGCCACAAACCGCTCAACCGGCCAGCGCTTGGCGGGGTTGTTGCCACCGGGGTTTAGGATGCAGAATGGGGTTTGCGGTGCAACGCCAGCGCGGGTCAGAACTTCTTCACCCGCTGCGGCCTGACTGGGCGTGCAGGCAAGCTCAAGCGGGCCGGGTGATGCCGAACCCGGCTGAAGGGCGACACCCAAGGTTGCCAGCATTTTCTGGCCTAGGGCAAAGTAATAGTCAACGGCGGAGACTGGTGCCCAACCGTTTTGCGGGGGCGGCCGGATTGGGGCCAGAAGCTTGTGCGTCAGCAGCATGCCGCGGCCGTCGCGGTCGTATCCGATGCGGGTTGGAATACCGGCTAGCCGTGCGGTCATCGCCGATGAAAAGCTGTTCGGCATCAGCAGCGCTGCATCAAACTTGAACGTGGTGAGCCGGGAGGCGGTCTTTGCCGGGCCGAGCAGAGCGGTACGGTCTGCGACGATGACATCATCAAGCCATTCAAGCCCCGCCAGAAGTTCATCCATCCCGGGGCGTGTGAGGCCGACGATGGTTGATGTGGGCAGGTGCTCACGCAGCAGGCGCAGTGTTGGGGTGGCCATCACCGTATCGCCGAGCCAACTGGGCAAAAACACAGCCAGCCGGGGCGGCTTGCCGGTGGCGATGATGACCGGGATGGTTCCAGAGTTTGGCACGGGTGGCGGTTTACAACACCCCAGCAGAACGCCAGAATGGTTAGTGAGTGTAGTAAGTTGGTGGCAGCCGAGACGGCAGGCAAGAGAGCGGTGAAGCAGTGGGCACTGCAGGAGCAGAAAAAGAGCCGCCCTGCGTTTTTGGTTTCTGATGCATCCCGTCCTGCCGGAGGATTCAGTTCGGATCGGTGCAGTTGCTACGCTGCGCTGGCTCGGACCAAATCTGGGCAACCACTGTGATCTGGGATTCTGGCGGCAGCGGGCGGCGGTTCGTGAAGCGAAGCGGTGTTACGGCCGCCCGTAGTAAATTGTTGCGATGATCAGCGTGACTGTGAAGATGACGATCACGATCGCGATTCCGATGAGAAACCCGACTAGCCCTATCGGAGTCTTTTGCCCTCTCGGGGTCATTGGCTTAGATTGTCGCCAGTATCCCGGCGTAAGCATGCGAGTTTCTTCCGGAGACAGCCACTGGTCGCACCCAGGACACATTACCCGGCGAACAACGCCAGGTACAGGATCCAGCAGGTTTACCTTGCAGAAGATGCACTGGAACGGAATCTGCTTGCGGCCGACCTTGCCGGGCTCTAGTCCCGGCAAGACGCAGGGCGGCGGCTGCGTCGGGTACTGCAACGATGGTCCAAACTGCTCTCGGTACTGCGATTCAAAGCCGCCCAGCACGCAGCCGTGCCCCGCAACCAGCACGCCGTGGCACTGATCGCACTCGACAAGGTGCCCTTTAACCGGGGGTGCAACTTTGACCCGTGCACTGCAAAACAGGCAAAGTCCAACCGCTTCGGTGAGGTCTTCAGGAATTGGTTCTCCGCGGAGCGAAGCCATCGCGACATGCGCAACGCGGATCAGCTTCCGCTGATCGCGAACAAATGGAGATGCTTCAATCGCCGCGGCCGCGGCGGTCGGATTGAACGCTGCAATGCGATCCAGCCCGGGAAGGGCTCGCTGCTCTTTCCATTCAAGCAGTTGCAATATCACCGATAAATCAAGGCTCATTCCCGCCGGATACTCCTGCGAAGGCTGCTCGGGAATTTGCGCGAGAAGCTGGATATGACCGAGGCGGTGTTCCTCTGTGTCTGCCAAGGGATGGATGACCTCTCGGTTACCCATTGAGTCCCCCGCATACACCGGACCGATGGGAATCTCAAGCCGCTGGGGGTTCTTGTGCGGGTGGTTGGCGCAGTATGTGTAGAACGGATTTGGGACATCGAGATGCCTGATTGTGCAGTGCGGCATCTCGGGCTTCTCTTGATCGCTGTAGCCTGGCTTTCCCTCGTTTTTGCGATTGAACCAGCACGTCCCGCAGCAGTCGCTTCCACCGTTTGGCATGGCACGCCCCAGAGATTAGCAATCGGACATGAATAGCTCGATCCTGAGTTGACATCTCAGCCTCAAATACTATTCATGACTCGAAAAGCACGTTCTGAGAATCGGCGTCGGTGGTGCGGCGCAAATGTCGGCCCGCAACAGTCCCGGCACTGCGTTGCTTGGAGTTGGCGCAGGTTACTTGCCCGCACCGGCCGCTGGTGTCGCCGCTGGTACTGCAACTGGTGAAACCTTGGGTTCGGTTGCTGGGATTGCTGAGACCGGACCGGTCGGCTCTGCTGTGCCGGTGGGTCTGCCCCGGGGTGCGGCTGCAGGTCCTGCTGGGGAGCCAGCTGGGGAAGCTGCTGTCGGTCCTGCCGCCGTGGTGCCGGGTCCGGCGGGTGCACCCTGCATTGTTGCAGGCGGGCGTCCGCCGCCGGGCCCGCCGCCGGGTCCGCCTGTGGGCATGATCCGGCCATCGGGTAGTACGTTTAGACCAACAGCGGCGAGTTCCTTCTTGTTCCAAGGTTGGTCGATGATTTCACTGGGCTGGGCATCGCGGATCAGCACCCGGTCGCCTTCGGCAATACCGACGGTGATTTCCGCAAAGCGGTCTGACCGGCGGCCAACTTTGACGGGATGTTTTTCAAACCGGCCGTTCTTGCCAGGGATGAGCACGTACCTCACCAGACCCTCTGAGAACACGGCCTGAATTGGAATGGTCAGTGCCTGCTCCACCTTGTCGAGCAAGATTGAGGCCTCGGCTCGCATCGATGGTTTCAGCGGTACTTCAATGCCTGTGAGGTCGAGGCGCACCTTGACGGTGTACTCGCGAAGGTTGGGATCTCGCCAGCCGCCGGATTCGGCGATGACACCTATGGAATCGACGGTGCCGGGGATTGAGCGTCCGCCAAGGGCATCGACCTTGATTGTTGCCTGCTGTCCGGGCCGCATGCGGCCGGTCATGGATTCGTGCACGCGTACGGATGCGACCATTTCGGAGGTGTCGGGCAGCACAATAAGCTGCTCGTTACGCTTCACCTGCCGCCCGATGTCCATCGCACCGTCGGAGTTGTTGCCCCAGCGGTCACGATTGAGGCTAGTGGCATAGACCACAAGGCCGTCTGATGGTGCACGCAGGGTTGCCAGCTCGACCTGTTCACGCAGTTTGTCCAGCTTTTGCTGACGCAGTCGCATCTGCTCGCGTTTGTTCTTGCGGTCGGCATCCGCCTTGGCCAATTCGCTGTTGGCTTTCTGGATGACCTTGCTCAATTCGGCTTTGGCTTGCGCAACGGTTGAGCTTTTGACTTTTTCGTCTCTGATGAACTCGAACTGGTCGTATACCACGATGTTCAGTTCAGCCGTCTTCATTGCCGCCTGAGCTTCGAGATACGCGACCTCATCTCGTTTGAGCTCGTCGCGAGCCAGAAAGCCCTTCTTCTCTAGCTCGATCGAGCGTTCGTATTTTTCTTTGAGCCGTTCAAGTTCGCGGGTCGCCTTCTCGAGCGCCAGCTGATTGGCCTGCTTCTTGCTCTTGACCTCGCCCTCCTGCCACTTGCGCAGCTCTAGCTCCGCAACATCAATATCAAGCTGGCACTTGCGCAAATCACTGGCGTTCTGCGTCTCCTGAATCGTGTAGTTGTTCTCGGCAACTACAAGCTCAGCACGGGATGACTCAACTTTCAGCGAGTCTTCATCCACCTGTGTCTGGATGCTGTCGCTGTTGAGCTTGACCAGAATATCTCCGGCCTTGACCTGCACACCCTCCTTGACAATTTCCACGATCGTTGTCGGCTGCTCAAGCTGGTTGCGGATGTCGATCTGCTTGCGAGCCTCAAGTTCGCCCGTTGCCGAGGTGGTCACATCAAAGCTCTGCAGGCTCGCCGCCGCGAGGTCGATCTCCTCCGGGCTTAGGGGCCGGTTGTTTGGGTTGGCCACCGGTGCGGCAGCCGGTTGTGAGGCTGGCGCCTTGGGCGCACCCGCGCCCATGCTCATGCCGACGAGCGCGATGCACAGGCCGCCGCAGGCCACCAGAGAGATGGCGGTGATCGCCGGTCGGCGAAGGATCCGCTTGTTTTGTACTGATTCTGTGTTCATAAAACTTTCCGCGGCGACCGCGAACCGAGACATCCTGCATTGCGACCGAAGCCAAGCCAGCTTGGCCCCCAGATCGCGGCAAACCGGTGAAATCACCGTTTTTGCCTACTTCTATCGTAAGGGTCCGGACCGAACAAGTTGCAGACTTTCTGGCCCAAAGAAGCGAGCTGGGGCTGCATATCCGTCGATTCGTCGCCAACGATGCCATGAGATGCAAAACATCAGTTCGATCGAGTTATTGGCCGCAGCGTACCCCGAGTTTTTGGCGATTGCCGCGGCATTTGGCCAGAAGCCAGTCGTTCAGGGCCCTGCGGGTGCGGCTGACCGCCTTCAGGTTGCCCCCAACGTCGGACTGACATGCACCGGTGTCGGCAAGGTCAACGCCGCCATCGCGGCAACCCGGATCTTAGATGATTGGCAGGCCAAGGCGGCCGGAGCGGCCGGGTTTCAAGCCCCGCTGCTGGTGAGCATCGGCATTGCCGGGGCGCTGCCGCGACCGGATGGGCTGGCTCCTGAAGTGCCTGTAGCCAGTGGCGGCGCACGCTTGTTGGATGTGATTCTTGCCAACCGTTCGTGCTATGGGGATGAGGGGATACAAACCCCCGAACGCTTTTTCAACTGCTGGGAGATGGGCTTTGCGCTGGGGCCGTTCACGGCGGATGGCGTTGCAGGTGACGCCGATGGAGCAGCCCTGCTGCCACGATTGCGGGCCGCCGACTGGGCCGCCAGATCCGGTCCTGTTGCGACGGTTTCCACCTGCTCTGGCACGGATGCACTGGCAAGCGCCGTGGCACTGCGAACCGGGGCCATCGCCGAAGCTATGGAGGGTGCGGCCGTTGGGCATGCCGTCGCACTCAGGGCAACGGCTCGGAGTAACTCTAATAGCGTGGTAGCGCGATTTGCTGAACTTCGCGTGATTTCCAACACCACTGGTGACCGGGCCAAACAGGTATGGCAAATTAAACCAGCCCTTGAGCGGCTGGGGCATGCAGCTGTCGTGTTCGTGCAGCAGCTGAGGACTCTGCCATAGCGGTCGGGGTGACGGCCGCAAGGCCGGACGTGCTGCCGCTTAGCCTCGGAAAAACTGCTTGATCTTGTGGAACACCACCGCACGACCCATGGCCGCGATGGACTCGGTCAGCGGGATGTTCTTGGGGCACACTTTCACGCAGTTCTGGCTGTTGCCGCACTCGCTCACGCCGCCGGGGCCGGCCATGACTTCGAGGCGATCACTGGCCAGCCGCTCGCCGGTTGCGTGCATGTTAAAGAGGCGGGCTTGGCTAATGACTTGGGCGCCCACAAACGCTGTGTCCCAATTCGCCGGTTCGGGCTCAACATTAAACTGGGGGCACGCTTCAAGGCAGCACCCGCAGGTCATGCACGTTGAGAGCACGTACCGGGTTTCCTGCTCCTCCGGAGCCTCCTTGGGGCCTGCACCGGATGCGTATGTGCCATCGATGGGCACCCAGGCCTTGACGCGCTGGAGGTTGTGGAACATGCGGCTGCGGTCAACCCAGAGGTCACGCACAACCGGAAACTTACTCATCGGCTCTAGGGTGAGTACATCGCCTTCTCGTGGGGCGTAATCATCAATCAGGCAGGAGCAGGACTGACGGACACTGCCGTTTATGACCATGGTGCAGCTGCCGCACACTTCTTCAAGACAGCCTGAGTCCCAAACCACAGGGGTGCTGGTCTTGCCATCGGTCGTGACGGGGTTGGCGGCAATTTGCTGGAGGCACGAGATCACATTGGCATTGCTGGGGACCTGGACTTTAAAGTCCTGCCAGTACTCGGGCTTGCCCGGTCCGTCGCAACGCTTAATTCGAAACGTGACTGCGCGGTTGGCCACGGCGGACTTGCGGTTGGCCAAGCGCTGGGCGGCTGCTGGATCGTTCTTGGTGTGGGTGCTCATGGGAGAGGGGGGCCAAAGTACCAAACTTATTAAACTGCCGAAGGGCCAGATTGAAAAGCGAAGGATGCGAACTGTGGGACGGGGAAAAATCTTGGATGAACCGAAAAAAATTACACACCAACGAGTGCGGGCTTTGGTGGCGCCGCTTTGGGTGAGCCTTCATCCTTCTTGCCGTAGTTGCGAACGGCCGGTGCGATCAGGGATGCATCCAAGGGAATCATCTCAACCTTAACACTGTTGGTGGCGGCATCGTACTTCGTCAGCGTGGTCTTCATGAACTCTGCATCGTTACGCTGGGTGAAGTCTGAGCGATAGTGGGCCCCTCGGCTTTCGCGGCGCGCCGTTGCGCCCTGCACCATGGCCTCCGCCAGTGCCAGCATGTCACCTACTGAGCGGGTGTATGACAGCGACTGGTTTGTCCAAGCTGCGGCATCGGCAAGGTGCAATCGAGAGTAACGGTCTTTCAACTCGTTGAGCTTGCCCATGCACGCCTGCAGGCGCGTCGCTTCGCGCACCACTGTGCACGCGGCGGTCATCTCATCTCCAAGTTCTTTGCCGATGGTGTACGGGTTTGTTTCCGCTGTCGCGGCCGTCTTCACCGTTGAAAGCAGTTTGGCCTGCTTGGCCTCTTCCTGCGCGACCATGCCGTCGTAGATGCTGGCGGCGAGATCTTTGCTCGGTCGTTTCGAGGGCATCCCATCTCTGAGGTAATTGGCGACCGAGACACCGCAGAACAGACCGTCAAAGATGCACGAAAGCAGTGCGTTGGCGCCGAGGCGGTTTGCGCCGTGATACGCGAAGTTCACTTCACCGAAGGCGTAAAGGCCCTCGATGTTGGTCATCATGTTGTTGATGGCACCCGGGTGCATGCCAAGGCCAATTTCACTGCCCAGTGGCGCACGCGAGCCTGATTTATGCTTTGCCAAAGGCGTTGCGGGCTCGTAGCGGCCTTTGGTAAACGTGGTGTACAGGCCACCCATCGAGTAGTGCACTGCGGGGAAAATACGCATCGGCGTGAAGCGTGGATCATCACCAACGAACTTCTCATAGATCTCCAAAATACCCTCAAGCTTCTTGGTCAGGTAATCCGGATCGCGGTGGGTCAGGTCAAGATACACCTGATTGGCATTTGCCACACCCATCCCGTGGTTCACGCAGATGTCAAAGATTTCCCGCGTTGCGATATCGCGGGGCACGATGTTGCCGTACGCCGGGTACTTTTCTTCCAAGAAGTAGTACCGCTCGCTTGTCGGAATGGTCTTGGGGTCATCACCGCTGCGGGGGTGTGGGCCCCACGTGCCGTCAGAGTTCTTCATCGCCGGTACCCAGATGCGGCCGCCCTCGCCACGGGCAGATTCACTCATCAGGCGGAGCTTATCAGCACCCGGGATCGCAGTTGGGTGAACCTGAATCATCTCCGGGTTGCCATAAAACACTCCGGCCTTGAAGCATCGCGCCGCCGCGGCACCGGTGCACATGACCGAGTTGGTGCTCTTGCCGAACACGAGTCCGCAGCCGCCGGTGGCCATGATCATGGCTTCTGAGCGGAAGGAACGTATTTGCATTGTGCGCATGTCCTGAGCCACAATGCCCACACAACGCTCCGCGGACTCGCCGTCAGTAAGAATCGGCCAGAGGAACTCCCAGAACTCGTACTTTTTGACCAAGCCCTCGGACTCGTACCGGCGGACTTGCTCATCCAGAGCATAAATCAGCTGCTGGCCGGTGGTGGCACCAGAGAAGTGGGTGCGTTTGAACAGCGAGCCGCCGAACAGTCGCAAATCGCGGTTGCCCTCATCAGTGCGATTGAACGGAACGCCCATGCGGTCCAGCAGGTCGATCACCCGGGGCGCCCAGTTGGCCATTTCTAGGACCGGTGACTGATCGGCCAGGAAGTCGCCGCCGTAGACGGTTTCATCGAAGTGCTCGTACTCGCTGTAGCCTTGCTGGCGGGCAACCTCGTTGCAGGCGTTGATACCACCTTGCGCGCACACGGAGTGGGAACGCTTAACCGGAACGATCGAGAACAAGTCCACCGGAATGCCTGCCTCAGCAAGTCGAACCGTCGCGGCGAGGCCGGCAAGGCCACCTCCGATTACAATGACTCGCCGGTCGGTCGAAGCTGTGGTGGCCATGGAAGTCTCCTGGTGCGATGGTCCAAATCAACAGAGACCATCAATGGGATCAGATGCGGTCAGAACAGATCGGGTTTCAGTGCTGCGACAACGGTTGTTGCGAAATGACTGCCGCACTGAGTTTATTCGGATAAAACGTTCAAATCGTTCGTCGAATCAGGCTAAATCGGAAAAATTATTGTAAGGCAAGAAAATCAATTGTTATCGGGCGTTATGTAGGGCGAGAACGCCGGAGGCCGTTTCTGCGGAGCCCATCGGCTGGGTCATCGCGCCTGCTTTGCCCTGTTGGTAAAGTTCTTCGACCTTGCGTGACTCAGCGGGATCAATGGCAAGTGCCGCAAACAGCGACGACCACGCCGCCAGCATCAGCCCGGCACCCAAAGCAAGACACACCACGCCCCAGCGCTTTTGGCTCTTGGCGGAGATGGTGATGCCCCAGGTGATCGCGGCGGTCCACAGGCCGTTGGCGAAGTGATAGACCAGCATGGTGATGCCTACGAAGTAAAACAAAGACACGGCAACGCCCCAGGCAGTGAAATTATCTCCACCACGCAGAGCCATAGTCAGTGTACTGACAGAGAAATTGTGCGACCAGATGGTGCCACCGGGGACGAGGAAGTTCCAACCCCAGCGCAGGGTGGCGATGTGGTAGAAGATAAAAAAGATACCGATGTACCCGCTCAGCCGCTGCAAAGCGTACCGCCAGTTGCCCTGATAGCTGTATCGGGAGAGATTGTTCTTGCCCTGCATGGCGTACATGACACCGAAGATACTGTGAAATGCGATCGCACTCCAAAGCACAATCTCAATGAGTGCCAGGTGGGGCACTTCGTTGTTGATCCACGCGACTTCTTTCTGAAAGTAAAACGCGCCGCCGCCCTGAACGCCTAGTTCGGGGTGCTCTCCCCGCAGGCCAAACTTGCCCCAAGCCATCGACGAATTCGTGGTGAGGTGGGCAATGAGAAACACCCCGATGGGAACGATGCCCGAAAGCGAGTGCAACCTTCGAATCAGGAACGAGTGCCTCTCCAAAAAGCCGGGGGCGGTCACGGCGGCTGATGCTTGGACGGTTGTCACGAGATGGTCCTTGACGGGAGTATCTTAAAACAGTGGTATCGTGGAACTGGACGGAGACGGAAACCGCGATTTGAGTGAGAAAACAGGGTGGTCTTACCGTAGAAAGATATCAATTGCGGTTTGGCAGTTATTCTGAGAATAGGTCACGGTGAAGGCCGATTCAAAAGGTGTTTCGTCGGTAACGATCGCTTGAGATTCATATCTTCTGGTCAGTCAAGTCCGGATAACTTCAGGCCTGGTCCGGCTCCGCCGGCCCCGCCGGAAGGTGCAGGCCCGCCGATGGTGATTGGTCCGGTCAAGGGCAAGCCCTTGGCGGCGCGCTCAGCCATCATCTTTTCAACGGCCTTCATGACCTGCGCAAACTGCAAGCGAAGCTCCCGGATGACGCCTTCAAGCTCTTCCTTTTCTTCCGGAGTCAGGTTGCCCTTGGTTTTGGCTTCCAACATGCCCAGCATGTCAATCTGGAACTTTGCCATTTCCGGAGCCAGGATTGGCCGGCCCGACTCAGGGTCGGGGAAGGCGCCAAGATACATGAGCGCCTGCGTCGTGAGCATACGAACAAGCTCGAGAAACTCCGCAGCAGGCATTTGCTGTGGGCCTTGGCCCGGGCGGCCACCGGCGCCGCCGGCGGCCTTTTTCTTTTCTTCTTCTGCGGCAAGCCGGTCGCGTTCGGCGCTGGCCTGAGACTTCCAGTCTGAATCAACCTGCATGCCGGATGGCCCGGGCGAGCTCGCGGCGGCCGCGGGCTGCTCGGGCTTTTTCTTCCAATCGTCGTCAAGAATGAGTTTGGGGCCGTCGGCCATTGGTGTGTCTCGGTATTGGGCCGGTTTGGTTCTGGCCGGCGTGGTGGCGTGGGAGTCTGGTGCTTCGAACGGCACCAGTATACAACCGCGGCCCGGCTCGGCCCTGCCTGTTCCGGGTTGATTGCGGGCAAATTCGGTTTTCTGCACTCCGCGGCGTACGCTCAAGGCATCGGTTTGCCTCGTTTCGGTGACGCTGCGCTGCAGGCGCATCGGCTTCCGAAGTTTTCCGGTTTTCGGACTCAGCGCAAGGATGCGAGCATGGCCCACGATTTCATGAGTACACAAATTACCGTGCAGGCTCTGCGAGTGTCGGTTCTGCTGGCTGTCAGCGGCACACTGGCCGCGTGCGCCTCGGAGAAGGATGACCCCGCCGCTGGTGTGGTCACGGTTGGGGAATTCAAAAGGGCAGGCCAAGGTAGCGACAGCGTAGCGGTAACCCCGCCAGCGGCTGCGCTAGATGCCGAAGGGGTGGGACGGGCACCGGCGCCGTCCGTGCGCACAGTGCCGGTGGCCACACCGGCGATGGTGGGTGCAACGCTGCCAACTGCCGCAGTGGCGATGGCACCGATCGCTCGAGTGAGTTCCGAGGCAGTGAAGGTTGGCGATCCGATCATCGTCGAGTCGCTGGTTGGGCAGATCAACGGCAAGCCGGTCTTTGCGGGTGAGTTTCTAAAACCGCTGGATAAGAACTTGGCTGCAAAGGCAGCCTCGTCTAAAAACGGACGGGAGTGGGTTGCCGAGGCCAAGCGGATCACGGGAACCGCTTTGATGACCCAGTTGCAGGATGAACTGTTTCTGGCCGAGGCCCGCGCGACGCTGACGAAAGAAGAGCGAGCTGGCCTAGTGAATTTGGTGTCAAAGCTCCGCGAGAACCTGACGACGACGACCGAAGGCTCTCAAGAGCTTGCCAATGAGCGGCTGCTGGCCGAAGAAGGCAAGACGCTGGAGGAGAAGGCAACCGATGAACGCGACAAGATCCTGATCCGCACGCTGGTGTCGAGGTACATCTCGCCACGCGTGAACATTTCATGGCGTGATGTGCAGCGCGAGTACGCCCGCAACTACGACACCTACAACCCGGCGCCAACCGCCACGCTGCGCATGATTTGGGTACCCAAGAAGGAAACCGGACGGACGCCGGAGGTGGTGGCCAAGCTCACAGCACGCGCTACTGATGTTGCCGCCAAGCTTGCGGCTGGAGAGAAGTTTGCCGAACTCGCCAAAGACCGCACGCTGAACGATTTTAATGCGGGTGAGGGTGGCTTCCTGGCGAGCAAGACCTTTGACTCCTCAAAGCCAGATGCCAAATTGGTGGAAGACCCCAAGGTCAATGAAAAGGCCATCGCGCTTCGGGCCGGAGAGTTTGCCGGGCCGATTGAGAGTGGCAATCGTTTGATCTGGGTGTTTATGGAGAGCATTGATAATGCCCCGGCGCGAGACCTTGCCGAGGTGCAACTTGAAATTTCTTCATCACTTCGTGAGAAGAAGTTTGGTGAAGAAACCAGCCGATTCATCAATCGCCTGATTGAGCGTGGCAGCAAGACAGACCTGGCGCTGATGAATGAGCGGCTGCTGCTGATTGCAGCGGACCGATATTCAGCGAAGATCAATACCGCTCGACCGGCACCAGCACCGGCACCGGCACCCGGCTTGGTTCCCAGTGGTGCAGCGCCTTCCGGCCCGGCCGCTGCAACCGTGCCCGGTTCCAACCCCGTTCCGGCTGTTGCCCCGGCCACTCATTCCGCTCCCGCCGCGCCAACGAAACCTGACGGTCAGTGATGTGGTTGCGATGATCCCTGCCCGTTGCGGCGTCGGTTCCAGATGTTTCAGGCAGAACAGCGCATGATGCGATCGGGTACACAGGCCGTTTCGTTTCGCAAGGCGCTTGGTCAGGCGGCTCAAAGCTTTGTCCAGTTTGTTCAGGGTCGCGGGAGGCGGGCTGGCGCGCACAACAAGCTTGGCCGGCGTGGCGAAGCGCTAGCCGCACGATACCTGCAAAACAAGGGCTACGTCGTGTTGTGGCGGAGCGTGGTACTGCCGATGGGTGAACTTGACATCATCGCCCGTGACCCGGACGGCAAGACGATTGTGATTGTTGAAGTCAAAGCCCGCGTGCCCATGCCGGGCCAGCCCAGACCTGAGGCGCAGGTGGATGCCGAAAAACGCGCAAAGCTACGCTCGATGCTTTCCTATTTAACCAAGGCCAACAACTGGCAAGGCCAGCCCAGAAGGATTGATGTCGTGGGGATAGATTTTCCGGAACCGGGCGAGCCGGAGGTGAGGCACCACGAAGGTGTAGTACGGGTATTGCACGCAGAGTGAGTGCTTGTTCGTGCACTGAGATGACATCGCGATAGCCCACGAATAACCAATGGTTATGAATCGGGGTGGTTATGAATCGGGGTCGCTCAACGAGGCCGACCGGGAGTTACTTTGCTGCCGCCGCCTTGGGCTTCTCCCGCAGCGAACCAACAATTGCAGCAATCTCTTCGGCCTTTAGGTTCTTTGCCGCCTTCTTTAGCATCAGCTCAAAGTAGTCAACCTCCGCCGGCTCGCTGGGAAAGCCGGTATTTCCCTTCGGTCCGCTGCTGTTGATGATTTCTTTGCCGGTTTCATCCAGTAGCACGAACCAAGGGATTCCGCCGCTTTTACCGCCGCTCATTGCATCCAGCATCGCTTGCCCGCCAACGGTGCGGTCGGTGTCAACTTTTACATCCACAAACTCCTTACTCAGTAGTGCCGCGATTTCTGGCTTGGCCATCCATCCCTCAAGCCGGTGGCACCACCCGCACCACGGGGCACCAAAGTGCAGGAACACGCGTTTGCCGCCGGCTTTGGCCTCGGCCAAACCCGCGGCGAGCACATCCTTGGCTGGCAGATAAGTGGCCTTGTGGTCTTTCAAGAACTTCAGCATGGCCGCGGGGTCGTGCCCGGCCTTGACACCGCTTGATTTACCATCCGCACTCTTAACCTCGAGCGCTTCGGTCTCTTGGTTGGCAAGCACCTTGCCGTCGGCATCAAGTATGGTGAGGTAGGGGAAGCCGGACTTTTCCAAATCCGCCCCGAACGATTTTGCCAGTTCTATGTTCTTGCCCACCGGCTTGCCCGCATCCACCATTACCACTTCATACTCATAACTCAATTCGTGCGCAATCTCGCGGTTGCTCTTGCACAGTTCATGCAGCCGAATGCACCACGGGCACCAGTTGCCACCCCACTGAATGAGGACCCGTTTGTTCTCCTTCTTGGCTCTGGCCTTGGCGGCGTCAATCTGAACTTTGGCATCTGCCGACTCATCGTAAATCTTGGCCTTTGCGGTTGCAGCCGTCGCAGCCCCCGCAGGCGTTCCAGCAGCAGGTGCGGCAGTGGTGGGGGAGGCAGTGGTAGGGGAGGTAGCAGGCTGAGCCGCCAGCACCATGACGCCAAAGACAGGCAAAGCCAAAGCCGCGGCGAGAAGGAGAAGACGAGGTTGCATGGGCAGTGTCCTGAAGCAGGAAGAATGAAAGCACCTGACGCTCTCGCCCTAGGCGCCGGTCGCCTTGCGATTCAAGAAATAGTACGCCAGACTCTCTGCCGGATTGGGACGGTTGATCGTTCCCCCATGCAAAGACGTGGCTGGATTTGAGTTCTGCCACGTAAATCATCTCGGCTTTTTGTAAGTGCGCGATGAGCTCAGAATATTTGCAATACTCGCTACCTTCGGGCTTGCTCTGCTCATAGTTTCCGTAATCGGAGCTCTCGGCCTCGGCTTGTTCGCAGGTCTTTTCAGCCCGGAGAAGGTCTCCCAGACCTTGGCCAAGCACTCTGGTTCTTTACGTTCGTGGCGCGCGCTCTCCAGCCCGGGACCCTGCTCTTGACCGTCGGCATCGTTGGCCTCGCGGCATGCGGCACCATGCAGTTGGTAGGGCTAGCCGGCCAGCGGCCGCCATCCAACCCCACCGCCTAACCAGCACCATCGCTGAAATCTCGCCAGTTCGCCGACCCCGCACGCGATCTTGCAAATCTCTCGACTTTGCCGAACCAACACCCCACCCCTCCGGTCTAAATACTTGGAGACCGTACCCACATGCCCGAAACCGCCAGCCAACCTCCGCCCCGTACGCCCGTGTTAGCGGCCGATGAACAGCTCATCGCCCGGTTTGCGCGCGGAGACACCGCCGCGCTGGGCGAACTCGCCGAGCGATATGAGCTCAACTTGCTGGGGCTTGCCGCGGGGCTGCTCAGTGGGCACCATCAGTTAGCGCAGGATGCCGTGCAGGAATCCTGGCTCCGTGTGATAAAACACGCCGGTGCTTTCGCCGGACGCAGCAGTTTTCGCACTTGGATGTACCGCATCGTCATCAACCGATGTCGCGACCTGCGGGATGCATCACCAGAGTTGAAATGGCCGCCCGTAGTCGCGCCTGTTTCGACGGCCGCGGGATCGGAATCACCGCTGCGACTGGTGACCAGCGCTGACAATGACGATGATGTGCGCACGGCCGTTCAGGCCCTCGCCCCGCACACGCGGCTGCTCTTGCTGTTGTGCTATCACCGGGGCCTCACCCATCTGCAGGCTGCGGATGTGATGGGTATTCCCGTCGGCACGCTGAAGTCGCGATTGGCAGCAGCGCTGGCCGAGTTACGTACCGCCCTGCAAAGCACCCAGGCCATTAACGCAGGTAGGAAAGTGGGGACGGTATGAAGAGTGACAACATGAACACGATTGACAACGCCGCAGATGTAGAACGCGGCCTGGCGGCGATCACCGATTGGAACAAGTCGAGCAATAGCCCCCAGGCTGCTGCCGGACTCTGGCGCATGGCTCTCGAGCAAGTCGCACCCGCTACAGCGAATTCTGCGCCGTTCTGGCAGCGAAGAGTCGGGCCATCGTGGGTTTTCGTCGCGGCCAGCCTGTTCATCGTGATGCTTATCACGGTGGCATTGCTGCCTGCGATGGGCAAGGCCAGAGCTTCTTCCCGCAGTTCGGTGGCTCGGGGAGTCGCTGAATCTGCAGCACCTGCAGCGCTAGCCCCTTCGGATGTATGGCGAGGGGCCGAAGGACGCTCCCTGAACCGGCAGGGCACTGCTGCAGGACTTCTTGCCGGCTTGCCAGAAAACAAGGGCGATGCCACCGCACCACCGGCGGCGATTTCTCCTGACCGTTTTGTCATCCGCAAAGCCACGCTGGATTTAACCAGCGGGCAGGTTCGGTCCACATTCTCTAAGGCCGGCATGGCAATAAACGAGGCGCTGGGTGAGTACATCGAGACTTCGTCGCTGACTGGCGAGGGTTCCACCGCTGCGGCAACGATCACGCTCCGGGTCACCTCATCTCGGCTCAGTGAGGTACTGAATCAACTAAGACTGCTGGGTACTGTTACTGCCGAAGCTGCCTCCGGTCAGGACGTGACCGATGCGGTGGTGGACCTAGAGGCACGCATCCGCAACGAGCAGCGCATTGAGCGCGAGTTGCTGGCGCTGGTCGACAAGCGGCCTGATGCACCCCTGAAGGATCTCATGGAAATTCGTGCGCAACTGGCCGCGGTTCGCGGTCTGATCGAGTCGCTCAGCGGGCAGCGTGAGCGAATTGGCCGTCTGGTTTCGCTGGCCACGGTGCTGGTGACCATTCGGGCCGCCGATGGGCCCAAGCCTGTAGTTGAGAAGGCCGAAGGCATCAGTGAGTACTTCCTCACCAGCATCGAGAGCGCGTGGAGTTCCGCACTGCACGCACTGGCTGATACGACAGCGTTCCTGATTCGGGTAGTCGTCGGCGGGATCGTGTGGTGGATTCTGGCGATTCTGGGGACCGCGATGGTCTGGAAGCTGTACCGTCGGGCGATGTCCACGCTCGCTGCGGAGCCGGCGCCTGTGGGGTGATGACGTTCGCAATGAGAGGGGCAACCGGGCTGGTATGCTTGTATATCTTTCAGCCTGTTCCCGCCCTCGGCACTCGGAGGTCTCATGTACAACTTCAGTTCGCTGCAACTCGCGTTTCCTCTGCTGGCCGCGGCATGCTTGGCAACCCAGCCAGCAGATGCACCCGCGCCAGTAGCGAATATCGTGCAGCTTGCACCGCCTGCCTACTCCCTCCCTCGCATCACCCCCGCAGCTGTGAACGCGGTCTCAATTGGCGGCAGTTTCTGGGGGCCGCGAATTGCCGCCGTGCGAGCCGGCACCCTCGCGGCCAATCGCCACCAGTGTGACAGCACCGGCCGCATCGCCAACTTTGAAAACGCTGCCAAGAAAATCAAGAACGAGCCCGCGGTTGCGGGTGACCAGCCAGCAGAGTTTCAAGGCTTGCTCTTCAACGATTCAGATGTCTACAAAATGATGGAAGGCTGGGCGTACCTCATTGCGACGGAGTCTGACCCGATCGTCAAAGGCCAACTTGATAAAGACCTTGATGCCCTCATCGCCAAAGTTGCCGCGGCGCAGTACCCCGATGGTTACATCAACACCTATTACACGCTGAAGGTTGGTGTTGACAAACGATTCTCCAACGACATCAACGATCACGAAACCTACTGTCTTGGCCACCTGATTGAGGCGGGTGTGGCCCACTTTGAATGCACAGGCAAACGCACGCTGCTCGATGTGGCGATCAAGGCCGCGGATCTTCTGGAAGACGTTTACGCCCCCGGCAAACTCAGCACGCCCTCGGGCCATCAGGAAATTGAACTCGCCCTTGTGCGTCTTGCCGATGCCACGAGCCAGTTTAAGTACCGCAACCTCGCATCGGCATTTATCGAGATGCGTGGCCGCCCTCATCGCACGCTGGATGGCCAGACGATTGCACCTTGGGGCGATTACGCCCAGGACCACAAGCCAGCCGCCGAGCAGACTGAGGCCGCAGGTCACGCAGTGCGGGCTGGCTACATGTATGCCGCAATGACAGATCTAGCCGCCCGTGGCGAGCCAAAGTACACGCCCGCGCTGCAGGCCTTGTGGCACGACATCACCCAGCGGCGAATCTTCGTGACCGGGGGCATCGGCCCGAGCGGGCACAACGAAGGCTTCACTGTCCCGTTTGATATCCCGGTAACTTCCGCGTACCAGGAAACGTGCGCCTCGATCGCACTATGCCAGTGGGCCCAGCGGATGTTTATTCTGGAACCTGATGCCAGGTACATGGAGCAGTTTGAAAAAACGCTCTACAACGCTGTGCTCGCCGGGGTGTCGCTCGATGGATCCAAGTTCTTTTACGTGAACCCTATGGCCAGCCGCGGCGGCCACGCTCGCAGCGATTGGTTCGCCTGCGCCTGCTGCCCGCCAAATGTACTTCGATTCTTCGCTTCACTGGGCCGAAACATTTATGCCGTCGGGGGAGAGGCTTCCGACACGGTGTATGTAAACTTGTTCATCGAGAGTAAAGCCACGCTTATGTCAGCGGGCAAGGCCGTTGAGATTGAACAGAAGACCGATTATCCGTACGGTGGGCAGATGACCATCTCGGTCCGAAACACCGGCGACAAACGCATCACGCTCGCCATTCGCCAGACTTCCGCGATGCTGGCTCAGGCCGCAACCAGTCGCATGGGTGCGATCGGGCCGGCCGCGGGTGCAGATGGCTATCGCCGACTCCCCGTCAACCCGGGGCAGACTCTCAGTAACACTTTTAAGATTCCGTTGCCGATTCGCCGCGTGTATTCCGACCCGCGAGTCAAGGCGAGCTTCGGTCGGGCTGCGATTATGCGCGGACCGCTGGTCTATGCCGTGGAAGCGGCGGACAACACGGCCTTGGAAGGTGCCGAGGCGACATCGGTCAACATGCAGCGCCTCATCCTCCCAGCTTCCGCGCAGATTCGTGAGGGAGAAATCGTTGATGGAGTACCGGTGCTGACGGCAACGGGTTCTGTTGTATCCGCTGCTGCCGGTGGTGATGACAACGAGAGCGAGAGCCTTTATCGCACCGGCCAGGTACTCTCACCTGAAACGATTACGATGCGACCCTATTTCATGTGGGCCAATCGCGAGCCCGGCCAAGCCATGAACGTGTGGCTGGCGGAGACACCACAAGTCATCGCCCCGCAGCCCCGGGCTGGTATTACGGCAACTGCCTCCTATACCGGCAATGGTGAGGGCCTGGTGGCAATGTTCGACCGCGTTGTGCCCGAAAGTGCCGCCGATGGCACCATCCCGCGGTTTACCTTCTGGCCCAAGAAAGGTGGAGAGAACGACGGAAAAGACACCGGACAATGGGTGCGGTACGACTTTACAAACCCACGCAAACTCAGTGAGGTTTCGATCTGGTGGTTTGATGACACCGGGGTTGGTCAGTGCCGGTTGCCGAAGGCATTTGAGCTGCAATTTCTTGCAGCCGACGGAAAGACATGGTCCCCCGTGAGCGATCCCACCGGTGGCGCAATTGCGTTGAATGCCCCCAGCGTGCTGCGCTTCAGCGCGATTGAAACGAGGGCCCTTCGCCTCAACATCACGCTGCCGGATGGCATGTCCACCGGAATCCTGGAATGGACCGTGGGTAAGTAGACTTGGGCGCGGGAGTGACAGACCGTCTGGGAGTGACACCAGGCACGTATTCTTGCTTGGGTGCGGTAACGCGCGTGGAGTTGGAATTGCAAACGGACATTGCCGTCAAAATCTTCTCTCCTTCCCCTTTCAGTTACCATAAACGCATCGAATCACCCATTTGCCCGGGTCTTGCTACAAAAACCCCGCTCCGCCGCGATACCCTCACCCATGGCAAGACTCGTCCGCCTCACCATGACCTCCCCCTTCCGCATCGATGCTTCGCTGCTGGCCGATGGCAAAGCCATCTCCATCTGCACCTGCGGCCTCAGTAAAAAGTTCCCGTACTGCGACGGTGGACACAAACTCGCCCGCCAGGAACTTCCCGGCAAGCTCTACACCTACAGCGAGGATGGATCCACCGTGCTCACCGTTACCGATGATCCGACGGCGCCCGCGGGTGACACACAACCGACGCCGGTGGTAGGGGGCCAAGGCTGATGAGGCACACCAGCGGGCCGCACGCGTCTCGAATCGCGTCGCTTGGGATTCTCGCCGCAGTGCTCACCGTCGCGGCGATTCTGACTGGCTTGGCCATCGGTGCCAATTCGGGTCCCGCGGTACCCACATCTTCCATCCCGGCTCGTTCAGGTTTTTTGCCTTCAAAGCACGGCTTCGTATTTGTCAACCACTTCAGTGGCAGTGTGCTGCCCAAGTCCTTCGGCGTGCTGGGTGGGCTTATTCAGCAGAGCAGCTATGGTCTGTGTGGCGGCATGTCGTTCGCTGCTGCGGATTTTTTTCTCGCGCACCGGGCCGTGCCCGCCGCGGCTGCAACAGTGGCGGGCTCCGCTGCTCAGCCCCAAGCCGGCACACCGCTGCGAGAATATTTGCACCGCCGCCAGTTGGATTCGCTCGGCGGGCTAAGCGCTGGCTTGCCCCAAGCCCTGCGATTTGCGGCATGGATGAGCGCCCGCGACAACGGCCCCATGGGTACGCGGGCGATGACCGCCGCGGAGATGGCCCGAGTTGTGCGCACACTCGCCGCTGGCAACATATCGATGCTGGGGCTGGTGTATGTCGGCACATCCGGTTCCGGCTCTTATAGTCGGGGCCAGCTTACAGACAACCATCAGGTTGTCGCCACAGCCATCAAGCCACGCGCTGGCGGCTTTGATGTCATGCTTTACGATCCAAACTTTCCGGCTGATGACACGGCTCGACTGGTTTGCACACCGATCATCGCCGGATCGCTGCCAAGCTTCGGCCCCTGCACCGTCGGCATACCGGTGATGGGCCTGCGGATGAACCGTGTCGCCGGTGGAACAGCAAAGAACGCCAAAGCCGAGGTTAATACCAAGCCAGTTCGAGGCGTTTTTATCATGCCTTACACGCCGGTGCAGCCACCGGCTGAACTCTTTGCGCCCGGAAAGTGACACCGGATGTGGCCTTGAAAATGAGCTTGGACCGGACTGGACTTGGTACCGGACTGGACTTGGCACCGGGCCGGGCTTGGCAGCGGGCTCAGACCGCGGCAACTTGCTCCTTGCTAACGCTTTTCCTGGGCCTGCAATCGCGCGCGGTGCGATTCCAGCGTGGCCAACTCCGTTTCGGTCAGTCCGGCGCGGCCCTCGGTGCTTAGCTTCTGAAGGATTCTGTCTACTTCGGCCGCTTCCGCCGTCGGCGTGGCTACCGATGCCGTTGCGTCAGAACCTGCCAGCGTATCTGCCCCCGCAACGTACGTTAGCTTCGGGTTGTAACCCCGCGGCGGTCTTGGTTTGCCCCCGGGCTTTCGGGGGCCAAGCACATCAAAGAAGTCCCGTAGCAAGTACGTCCGCCGAATGAAGAACGCTCCGGCCATCGCCCCGCCGATGTGGGCGGCCTCGCCGCCGGCGTTGTTGGTTCCCCAGATCAGGCTGCCCAGTGCAATGGCTACGAACGCGTAGACCGCGTGCTTGAGTTTCATCGGCAGGACAAAGAAGACCATAACGATCTCGTTGGGTGCCAAAAACGCCGCCGCCAGCAGCACACCAAAGATACCCGCAGAAGCGCCGACCAACGGCGTGTAGAGATCGTCAAAGAGCAGGCCCGGAAATTTCATGCCCGTCAGCAGCAGCAGATTGCCGGTGAAGTTCAGGAGCAGGTACATCAAAGCGCCGGCGATACCACACACAAGATAAAACGCCGCGTAACGCTTCTTACCGAGCGCTTGCTCGACTAGCCCTCCAAACATGAACAGCCCGAGCATGTTGAACAGAAGATGGGTCATGTTGGCATGCAGGAACTGAAAAGTCAGCACACGCCAGACTTCAAACTCCATGAAGCCTTTGCCGGTTGAAAAGTGCCCGAATGCCTGATCAACCCGTTCGGTCATGAACCGTTGACGGCCGATGGTTCGCCGGATCGGTTGGCCGGTCTTTGGATCGAGCACCAAGACTCCGGAATCGGTCTTGAGTACATCTTGCGGATCGACAATTCGATTGTAAGTTACATTCGCCAGCGTCGGGTGCCGTTCGCGCGGTCCGGGCACAATCACTCCTCGCTCGATCACTGCCGGCGCGACGTCCTTAAAATACTCACGACCCCAACTGATGGTCACATCGTTGTTTTGATTGTAAAAGAAAATGCCAAAGAACATGAACACGGCGATGTTGACCACAATCAGCCAGGTGTTAAATGACCATTCGCGTACTCGCTGGAAGAAGTTGCCACCCCCGCCGCCGCCACCAAACCTCCCGCCTCGGCCAAAACGGCCACCGCCACCCCCCGCCGGATTGCCCAAGGATGCAGGGTTCGATGTCTTCACGTAATCTCGGTCGTAAAGGCCCATAATGCGTTCGCCCAGTCAAACGATGGTCAGAGGATGATCCGACAAACAGAGTCATATCCGCGAAAAACAACCTGTCAGGGCGGTCCATCGGTACGATTCGCCCGGCACAGAGTACGGAAGATAGCAGCAAGGGCCGAATAACGCGGCTCGGACCGCAACATCGGGCCGAATGCCACGTTGGTTCATTCGGATGCCCGAGGCGACCGTTTCCTTCGTCCGGGCGTGCCGTTGCCAGCCCGGTCAGATGGAGTCTGGCTTCGTTTGCTTCAGTCGTGATCCTGCCTTTTTTGGAGTGACCTATGCCAATCTTGCGCTTCAGCAGCCACAACCCCGGTTCACTATTGCCCGCGAATGCTCCCACGGGTCGGCCCTCTGGCCCTACCTCTGGCCCTACCTCTGGCCCTACCTCTGGCCCTAGCTGGTGCGGCGGTTTGATTCTGCGCACGTTTCTTGGCGCTGTGGTCATACTCGCGGCAGGAAGTACTGGGCTCGCAGACAGTCCGAAGCGCGGGTCACCAGCGCCTGCCAACCTTTCTGCCGAGGCTGCCACACCCAAGGGATCGCCGCTGGAAGGCCGCGATGCAGATTTTGCCGCCGCGGCGGATTACTCCGCCGGTAAGTCCGGTCGGGCCGTGCTGGTGATGCAGCACGGCAAGGTCATCTTTGAGCGTTATGACAACGGTTGGTCGGCAAGCAAACCGCATCCTCTGGCCAGCGGGACCAAGTCATTTACCGGTGTCACCGCGGCGATCGCCATCGGTGATGGGCTCATTACCGGGTGGGATGAACTGGTGTGCGACACGATTACCGAGTGGGCGACCGATCCGGACAAGAAGCTTATCACGGTGCGCCATTTGCTCACGCTCTCGTCCGGGCTTGACCCATCAGATGACACGCTGGGCGGCGGCGCGACGCCGGGGCGGAACGGTCAGAAAATCATGGGGCCGGGCACCGGATCAAAGAAAGATGCCCAGCGTGGCGCAAACGCGGTGCCTGACAAGTTCAAGGCCGCCGTAACAGCCAAGAGCGTGGCCAAGCCGGGCGCCCGCTTTGAGTACGGACCGAGCCATTACATGGCCTTCGGAGAGTTCTTGCAGCGCAAGCTGACAGCCAGCAAGACGCTGCCCGAGTCACAGAAGACTGTGTTGGGGTACATGAAAGCCAAGCTGTTTGATCCGATCGGTTTGGCCGTTGGGTACTTCGGCAAAGATCTCGCGGGCAACCCCAACTTGCCTGGGGGCTGCTTTCTCACGGCCCAGCAATGGGCCAAGTTTGGCCAGCTTGTGCTGCAAAGCGGAAGTTGGAAAAAGCCAGATGGCGCAAGCACGCAGATTGTGCGGCCTGACCTGCTGGCGGAGTGCTTTAAGCCCAGCAAAGCAAACGCGGCCTACGGCCTCACTTGGTGGTTGCTGCGTGAGGGTTCCGGAGCGGGCGCCGTGGCCGATGGTGGCGGCGGTAGTGCCGATGACATTCGCGCCAACCTGCGCATGAAGCTACTCAGCCGTGAAGCAGCAGTAGCAATAAAGCGCCCCGATGGCACACCGTGGGAAATTTACATGGCCGCGGGACTGGGTAAGCAGCGGCTGTACGTGCTGCCTCAGGAAGACATGGTGATCGTGCGCTTTGCCGAGAACAACCGCGAGGGGATGAGCTTTGACAACGGCGAGTTTTTGTCGCTGTCGCTCGGGCTAAAGGGTGCGGCCGCCTCGAAGCCGCCTGCCGAGAAGAGATGATGCCAGTGATGCGTGTCTCACGTTTTCAGCAGCCAGCCGAGAAGGCGTTGATAAACGCAATGAAATCAGCGCCGTCGATGATTCCATCTGGCCAGAGTCCATCAGGGCCACCACCGGCGACATCCGCGAGGGCATCAATTGCCGGGTCCCCAACGCTGAAGCTGTTGATGAACGCGATAAAATCTGCTCCGTCTACCAGGCCGTCCGGGCAAAGCAGTGGTCCTGTTGGTGAGCCGCTGACTGTGCCGACGATGTCCGCCAGCGAGCAGCTTGCCCCGAGCGCAATCGTGGCCGGGTTGCTGGTGACGGTACCGCAACTGTTTGCCACCGCGCAGCGGTATGACCCCGCGGCCGCTCCCGAGAAATTGGTGATCAGTAGCTCCCGGGTTACAGCGCCGCTGATTGTGCTTGTGCCCATGTTCCCATCATTTAGCGGCATGCCACCCTTTGACCAACGGTACGTAAAGTTGCTATTGCACAGCCCACCAGCGGCCGTTACTGCAAGCCGCACTGTGCCGCGCTGGCAAGCGATTTGGTCGGTCGGCTGCGAGGTCAGGACGGGCAGGCAGTTGGCAAGCCCGTAGCGGCCGTTGAAGTAGTCGTACACAGTATCAAGCTCGCACCGTGAGAGAGCGGTATTGTAAATCAAAATTTCCGCGATGTCCCCAGTCCAGAATTCACTGATCGGTCCTTGACGGCCTATTACGTATGGCGGGGCAAGATTTCTTGTACTAATCGGTGCGGCGGAACTTGCGATCAGTGTTCGATTCTGGAACACCTCAGCGTTGTTTGTGCGGCTGATGCCCGAGAAGATAAAGTGCGAGGAGCGGTTGGTGACGACTCCTACTCCGGTCTGGCCTTGGTTCGCTCCGCCCACATCATCGGTCAGCCGCGCACGGGTGGTGTCTGGCCCGCCGGGATCTAACGCCGTCGTGCCAAAGAAAACTGATGAGAGGGTGTTACCAAAGGTCCAGTTTGAGAAGACCTCATGAAAGGAGCCCTCGCGCCGGGTGTCATTGACGACGGCGACGATGGTGAACTGCTGGCTTGAAAGCACCTGCCCAGCCAGGTTTAGCCAGTTTCCATCGAAGCGCATCACCGGCAATCCATTAAGCGCGGCTGGTACAAGCAGTGGTCCAGAGCCCACCCCAACGCTCGCGTGATTGCCAGTGCCAGAAAAGTCGGTCGCCGCGGTGACCCGGCCGCCACCGTCGGTTGTCACGCCCGCATCGGCTTTGAGCCAGAGCACGCAGTCATGACCCACCGGATCGGCCAGGGCGGGCAGCGCCGTGCCGGTGATGGCCAGCGCGAGAACAAGTAATGAGCACGCATCGCGGGGGTGGACAAGGGGCATCGGGAATCTCCTTCGTACCAATAGTCGCACTTCATTGTGAGCGAGAAGCAAACAAGCGAGGCACCGCTGGGTCTGATGGCGAGCAGCCCAAGTCGTCCGCATGTCGCTTTGGGCAGAGACACATTTCCTTCGCTAGCTCGGTCGAAAAAGCCAGCCGCATTTGATCGATCAAAGTCCGTATGAGGCTAGCGTGCGGGCGAACTTGGCGGAGCCGGTTGATATATTGGAGTGACGACCTAGGAATTGGTAGCCGACGCAATAATCCGAAAATGCCAGAGCTTTGGCGGTTTTTTCGTTCTCGGCAGGGCAATCTTCGCAACACAAACTACCGCCACTCTACCCGCCAAGGTGACGTGTAACCAGGATAAAAAAGAGCGGCTCCGCAATTGCGGAGCCGCTCTGGATCAACCCAAGCGGTGTCACTTGAATTGAAGTCGAGCAAGAATTTAGCAGCCAGCCGAGAACGCGTTAATGAACGCGATGAAGTCTGAGCCATCGATGATCCCATCCGGGTCCAGGCCGTTCGGACCACCGCCAACGATGTCGGCCCGCGGATCAACATTCACATCACCGGTCGAGAATGAGTTAATAAACGCGATGAAGTCCGAGCCATCCAGGATTCCATCCGGCTGATCGCCGTTGGGTCCGCCGCCGGAGATATCCGCGATTGAACATGCGACCCCGGCAGTGAGCGTTGCTACCGCAGTCGGCCCGCTGTTGCAGTCACCGATGATCATGCAGTAGTACTGACCCGCATCCTGCGACTGGAAGTTGCTGATCGTCAGCGTTGGGCTCTGCGCACCGTTGATCACCGCGCCGCTCGGGAGCACGCCGTTGCCCAGCGGTACGTAGATCGGGAAAGCCGCAACATACCTCCACCACTGGTACGTGATATTGCCGTTGCCACTGGGCACAAGCGTAAATGTCAGCACCTTGGTTCCGCCGATGCCGACCGCTCCGCCCACCGGCTGGGTCGCTACAACCGGTGCGTTCAGTGTGACCAGAGTTGCCGGTGCGCTGGTGGCTACAGCCAAATAGCAGGGGTCTGTCACCACGCAGCGATACTGGGTGTAGTCACCGGCATACACGCCGTAGATCCCCATCACCGCGGTTCCGGTTTGCCCGTAATTGCCCCCGTTGCCCGTGGGGCCATCAAAGATGTTTACAAAGTTAAACACCGGCCGACCGACATACTTCTGCCACCGATAGCTCACCCCGGGCGTCGCCGTAACGCTGAAATTGATGTCGTTGTCTCCCGGGCAAATCGCAGCATTGCTTGGGTTGGTGATGATCGCCGCAGGCGGGATCACGCCAAGGTACCCCGAACTACTGATCGTCACCCCGCCGCACGGGCCCGTGACGCGGCAGCGGTAATTGTTCGCCTCTGCCGCGGAAAAGCTGTAGACACCAAGAACCGCGCTATTGGTCTGACCGAAGAAGCCCCCGTTGCCGGTCGGGCCATCGAAGATATCGGCGTATGAGTTGATGCCCGGGCCGATGTACTTCTGCCAGCGATACGTGCAGCCCGCGGCGGGCACCGTTGTCACGCCCATAAACGCATCGTTGTCACCGCCGCACTGATACGAGTTACCTGGGCCAGTCACCGTGGGTGCTGCTGGCGTGATGGTAAACTGAACCGCTACCGAATAGACCTGTGGTGTTGGACCACAGAAAGCGTGGCCGACCGCGCAGCGGTAGAGTGTGGAGTCAGCCGTCTGGGCGTTTAGAATCGAGAACGTGGATGTGCCTGTGCCCACGTATGAACTGCCGTTGCCGCTTGGGCCATCAACGATGTTCGCATAGGTTCCAAGCCCGGGGCCGACAAACTTCTGCCAGCGATACGTCACACTGCCATTCGGAGTGTTGGCCGCACAAAACAGCGCCGGGTTTTGCCCTTGGCACGCCGTGTTTGGTGTTGGCTGCACCACAATGTTGGCCGCGTTCGTCGGCCCGGGGAAGAAAGTTGAAATGGTCGACTCACACGCGCCTTGGCTGCTCATCGAGAACGTGTAGTTGCCCGCATCCCCCGGCTGCATGTTGGTCATGGTCATCTGCGTTGTTGTCGCGCCGCTCAGCACCGAACCCGACGGCTGGACTCCATCATTGAGAATCACACCGTTGCGGGCCCAGCGGTATACCGCTCCGACCACAAAGCTTGTGTTAGAGCCAAAACTCGCGCCCGAGCCGAGGCAACCGGTGGGGTTGCCCCAGCCGATTCCTGCAACCGCTGCACAGGGCAGCCCACGCACCACCCAGCCCCGCGGCAGGCCGTTAAAAAATCCGTTGCCACACATCGCCGTGCCGTCAGCACTGATGCCCGTTGCATCGGTGATCTGCCAGCCGGTCATGTTCACGCCGCGGGCTGAAAGGTGGGCCGGCAGGAGTTGCGTCCCCAGCGACGGTGTCCATACGAATGCAGTGAACCCCGCGACATTGTCCACCACCTGGCCGATGATGACGGTGCCGTCGCCGTTTACCGCCCGCGGCCGCAGTGCAGCCGAACCGCCCGGAGATTGCGGCAGCGCGACCATGCCCGTTGCCGCGGTCCAGCGATACCCCAGTTCATTACCGTTGCTGTAGCGCCCCGTAATTACCGATCCGTTTGTGTTGGCCGCTTCGCCAAGGGCCCAAACCTGCCCGGGCAGCGGTGTGCCCAAGCTCTGCATGCCACCGGCCGATGTCCACCGAAACGCCAGCGGGCCGCTGGAGCCAACCACCACCGTGCCATCTCCGCTGATCGCCCTCGCGCCGGAGGTGGTCTGTCCAGAAATTACGCCAAGATTTAAGCTCACCGTCGGGTTTGACAGATCCCACAGAAATGCTCTTGCGAGCGACCCAACGCCGCCCGTGCCCACAACCCGCGTGCCCGCAGCGCTGATGCCCGAGGCCGTCGCAAAGTTGCCAGTGCCGGGAACCAGCGGCAGCACCTCAAAGCCAAAGCTCGTCGTCGCGCGGAACGCGCGTGTGTTGCCAAATGAATCGCCATACCCCGCCAGCGCCGTGCCCGATGCATCCATCGCCTGCGCGTAAGAGTTAAGCCCGCCACCTGGCAGGAACCCCATGTTCCCCGACCCGCCACCGGGCGTAAACCAGCGAAGGCCAGTGTCGGTACCGCCCGCATTGTTTGAGTACCCCGCCGCGGCGGTGCCAGTGGAGTTAACCGCGTAAACCACTGAGCTGCTGCCGCCGGGGAAGGCAGGCACAACAGTAATTGTTTGTGCAGACGTGGGGTTTGCCGCAAACGCTGCAACGCCGCAGACCAGCCCGATCATCCCGCGCACGCCGGACAGCCGCCGCGGGATAAAAGTTTTCAATGTGAAGTTGCCGGAGGTGCGCTGAGCTTTCATGGTGTTCAAGATACTCCAAAGCGGAGATATTGCCACCGGTATCGTGATGTTGGCCGGGAATTGGTCGGTCGTCGCACACATGGGTTGCGAATCCTGCCGAGCAGGTTGCCGAGACAACCAGCCCAGTATGGAAGCTAAAGGTCTGATAACTTCAGCGGGATGGGGCGACGCACCGGTGCCATTTGGTGCAACGGAGTGGGGGTGTCCAGCCGCCAGCGTCGTCTGGCGGTTTGGGCCTAAGCCACAGGCCTCAGCCTTCGGACGCTCGCACGGAATGCTCATCGGGGTTTGGCAGTTGTTCATGGTGTGGCCTTGCGGAGTAAAAGTCGCTTTCTTCTGCGACTTGCCACCAAGTTTCAAAACCTTGCAGGCGGACCAAAAGTTTCACCTCAACTCAATTGTGAGCGCGGCGGCGATCGGATTCCGTACGGACCATGTTTGCCAACCTTGAAACGCAGCGCCAGAAGGTTTGATCGTGCCGGTCTGTGTATCCCAGGCATTCAGCTCGGAGACCGCATGCGGCATTTTGTTTCGCTTGGACGTAACAGCGCACTTCCGAGTTTGATAGCGGACAACACCGCAGGCCCGCCGAAGGCAAACTCAGCAACCCGCGGCGAATGCGTTGATGAACGCGATGAAGTCGGAGCCATCGATGATCCCGTCCGGGTCCAAGCCGTTCGGGCCACCGCCAACGATGTCTGCCCGCGGATCGACATTCACATCGCCTGTGGAAAACGAGTTTATGAACGCAACAAAATCCGATCCGTCAAGGATTCCATCGGGCTGATCGCCGTTGGGCCCGCCACCAGCGATGTCCGCGATTGAGCACGCGATGCCCACGGTCAGCGTAACAACCGCCGAGAAGCCGAAGTTACACTCGCTGATGAGCTTGCAGTAGTACTGGCCCGCATCCTGGGCTTGGAAGTTGGAGATTGTCAGTGTGGGCCCTGTCGCGCCAGTCACGATTGCGCCGCTCGGCAACGACCCGTTGCCGACTTGTGCATAAATTGGGAACGCGGGCACGTACCTCCACCACTGGTAAGTCGTTACACCCGTCGCAACAACCGTCAGAACTTTGGTAGCGCCGATGTTCACAGGGCCGCCGGTTGGCTGTGATGTAACGGGCGGTGGGCCCGGGGGCAGAAGGCTCGCTGGCAGGCTGATGGCGGTAGAGAAGAAGCACGGCTCGCTGACGACACAGCGGTACTGGCCGTAGTCGCCGGTGCCGATGCCGTAGATGCCCATGGTGGCGGTGTTGGTCTGGCCGTAGTTGCCGCCGTTACCTGTGGGTCCGTTGGAGATGTTGAACCAGGCGTTGGTTGGCGCGCCGTAGAACTTCTGCCACTGAAACGTGGCTCCCGGCGTGGCCGTGACGGAAAACGAGATATCGTCATCGCCGGGGCAGATCGAAACATTGCTCGGATTCGTGACAATCGCCACAGGACCGACTCCGCCAAGATAGATCGGATTGCTGAAAACAACCTGTCCGCACGGTCCGGTTACGCGGCAGCGATAGAAGTTAAACTCGCCAGGGTTAAACGAATATACGCCCAGCGTGGCCGTGTTGGTCTGACCGAAAAACCCGCCGTTGCCAGTCGGACCGTCGTTGATATCGAAATACGGGACGACAAATGGCCCGCCGAACTTCTGCCACTTGTAGGTGCAGCCGGTAGCCGGAACAACAGACACGGAAATGAACGCATCGTTGTCGCCGGTGCACTGATACGACTCGCTCGGCCCAGTGACGGCAAGAGCCGTAGGAGTGATCGTAAAGGGCACGGCATTTGAGTATGCCTGCGGCACCCCAAAGCAGTGCCTGTTGCCCAGCATGCAGCGGTACGTACCGCTATCGGCGGGCTGCGCGCTGATGATCGAGAACGTCGTGGTGCCGGTGCCGGCATACGTGCTGCCGTTGCCTGTGGCACCGTCGGCGAGGTCTACAAACGCGTTGGTGGGCGGGCCGACAAACTTCTGCCAGCCGTACGTCACGGTGCCCGTGGCCGCGGTGGCGGCACAAAACAAACTCGGATTCTGACCCTGACACGCGGTGTTCGCAGAGGGTTGTGAGACGATGCTGGGCGCGCTGGTGGGCCCGGAGAAGTACGTCGAAGTGATCGTCTCACACGCCCCCTGATCGCTGATTCCAACCTGATAGTTCCCGGCATCCCCCAGCTGCATGTTCGTGATTTGCAGCGCGGTCGCCGTCGCGCCGCTGATGGTCGAGCCCGAGGGCTGCAGTCCGTTCGCGAGCAGTACCCCGTTCCGCCACCAGCGGACCGATACCCCAGGTGACGTCACGAAGCTAGTCGCGATCGTGCCGTCGCTGCCGATGCAGGCCCATCCAGCGAACGGGATGATTTCACTAAAGTTTGTCGGGCACCTCAGCCCGCGAACCACCCAACCCACGGGGCTGCCGTTGTACAGCCCGTTGCCGCACATCGCCGAACCGTCGGCGCTGATGCCCGTCGCATCGCTGATCTGCCAGCCCGTCAGGTTCACGCCGCGGGCCTGCAGGTGATTGGCCAGTAGTTGGGACCCCATGGCCGGCGTCCATACGAAGGCGGTAAAGCCCGCGACGTTGTCCACCACTTGGCCGATAATCAGCGAGCCATCGCCGTTGATCGCCCGTGGCCGCAGCGCTGTGCAGCCGTTTGGCGTCTGCGGCAGGGCCACCATGCCGGTGGCTTGTGTCCAACGATAGCCGAACTCGCTCCCGTTGTTGTAACGCCCGGTGATGACGGTTCCGTTGGTGTTCACCGCTTCGCCCAAGGCCCTCACTTGACCGGGCAGTGAGCCAAGGTCGGTCATGCCTCCACCGCTGGTCCAGTGAAAGGCCCGCGTCCCGCTCGAGCCCACAACCGCCGTGCCGTCGCCGCTGACCGCCGCGGCCCCAGAAGTCGTCTGCCCCGCCAGCACACCAAGGTTCAGCGAGCTGCCCGGTGTGCTTGAGATCCAATAGAACGCACGCGCCGCCGGGCCGAACCCACTGGTGCCAACCACCACAGCGCCGCTCTGGCTGATGCCAAACGCTTGGCTGTAGCTGCCCGTGCCCGTTACGAGGGGCAGGAGCTGGTATCCACTTCCATTGACCCAGCGAAACGCGCGAGAGCTGCCCGAGTCGCCGTACCCGGCCAGGATCTGCCCCGTGGAATCGATGGCCACGGCGTAGGAGCCAAACACGCCGCCCGGCACCAGTCCCATGTTCGTCGTTGAAGCAGGAAACTGCCAACGGATGGCACGGTCCGCGCTGGATACGTTGTCGGAGTAGCCAGCCGCCGCCGTGCCGGTGGCGTTCACCGCCGCCGCCCGGGAAATTGAGCCTCCGGCTATCGGTGCGATCGGAATAATCGTCTGTGCAGAAGCGACCCCTACCACTGTCCCGAGCGCCGCGATCGCTCCGAGCGTTAGACTTAGAGTGCTTCGCACCCTGCCCAATATCCTGATCGGAAAGGCGGATGGAGCCGGACAAGCCATTCTGGCGTGCGTCTTCATGCTGTACAACATACCCCATAGAGGTGATATTGCCAACTGCTTAGAAATGATCATCTGGCGTCGCAGTACCTCCAATCGAACAGCTTGGGACCCGCGAAGGACGAGATGCTGCGCAAGCTCTCGAGTTTGCGACAAGAGCAGTCCGATAATGCTAGCGAAGCGGGGCGGTAATCCGGTGCCGTTTGTGGTAACAGCGATCGGTGGCTGAACGAGCGTCGGCAAGGGCTGACGGCTCTTGGAAGGATCACTGGATTCACCAGTCATTCGTGCAGTCGGGATGCTCGTGGGAATCTGGCAGTGGTTCATGGCGTGGCCTGGATGAGTTAAGGTGGCTTTCTGCTGTGACTTGCCACAAAGTCAGAAAACCTTGCAGAAGGAGGCATAAAAACATCCAGTTCGGGCAACTTGTGGCCATGAGCGGAGATCGAAAACCGTTCTGACCGCAGATGCAAGCTTTGCAACCATGTTCCGGGACGGTTGAGCGTGCGATGTTGTTTATCCCACGTCTTTCGCTCAGACAATTCGCGTCACACGCTGTCTCGCTCGGCTTCCGTTGTGCACATCAAAGTTTGATAATAGAGAACCGTGCATGTCCGCCAACAGAAACTTAGCAGCCCGCGGCGAACGCGTTGATGAACGCGATGAAGTCTTGCCATCGATGATGCCATCACCGCTGAGTACATCCGCCCCGCTCCCAGCTATCCCCGGCAGAGCATCAATGGTGGTATCGCCAACGCTGAAGCTGTTGACAGATGCGACAACTTCATTCCCATCAACGATGCCGTCAGGTCGGCTACCGTCGCTTCCGCCTCCGACGATGTCCGCCAGCGAGCATGCGCGGTAGGACTTCACTGCCAGTATTGCCGTGGTGCTGGTCACGCTGCCGCAGGTTCCTGTGACCATGCAGTCGTAACTCCCCGCATCGACCGTCGTCACGCCGGTCAGGCTCAGCGTTGCCGAGCCAGCTAAGCGTTGATCAGCGTGCTCTTGAGCCGCCACCGGTAGCGCGGCGTGCCCGCGCCGGCGGTGCTCACGCGAAAGCCTGCGTCCTGACCCTGGCACACGCTCGCGTTGTTGGGATTCATCGTGATCGTCACGCCCGGCGTCCCAGTTACCGCAGCGTTGCTGCTCGTGACGCTGTCACAATTGTTGGTGATCACGCTGTTGTAGCCCGCCGCCCCATCACCTTGGGTCACACTGATGATCATTAGCGTGGCAGTGCCAGCACCGCTGATGATCCAACCGTCGAGCAGATTCACTGTCCCGCAACGCCATCGGGAGGTGCTCCCCGCGAGCGAAGTGGCAACGCTCAGCGTCTCCGGCGCTCCGCGGCAAACCGCGACTGGCAGTGGCTGCTGCGATATCGTCAACCCACCGCCTAGTGTCACCAGCGCCGTCTGGCTCAGCACCGACGATCCGCACCAGTGGATGACCGTTCACCGGGAGGTTCCCTGCGCTCTGGCCTGCAAGTTGGTCAGCATCAGCATCCGCATCAGCGTTGACGCCGCCGCCGGGAACGCAGGTGGGCTGGACACGCACACTAAACAGGGAAACTCTGTGAAGGGTCATTTCGACCCGACTGCCAAAACACAAGTTCTTTAGGTCCGAAAACAGAATCGCCGGTGCAGCCGGTGATCCGTTACGAATCGCTGACGCGTAAAAAAAGGCCGCCGCGAATCACGCGGCGGCCTTTGAAAAAGTTGCTTAATTAGTCTTCAGCGTGTCAACACTTGGCCAAAGGGCCGTGCTGAGCGACTCGCTGAGCGCCCAAATCACTTCACCTTAAACGTCGTCTTGAAGCCCTTGATCTGCTCCTCAAGCTCGGCTTCGACCTTTTTGATGTCCTTAGTGCTCTCAAGCTTGTCACGCACGGGTTTGCCTACGCCGCGCATGTATTCCAACAGGCCCTTTTCAAACTCGCGAACGCTGCTCACGGGCAGTTCATCCATGTGGCCCTTGCTTGCCGCGAAGATGGACACAACCTGGTCAATCACGTTCATGGGCACATACTGGGGCTGCTTCAGCAGCTCCACCATGCGGGCGCCGCGGTCGAGCTGGCGCTGGGTGGCCTTGTCAAGCTCGGTACCAAGCTGGGCAAAGGCTTCCAGTTCGCGATAGGCCGCAAGGTCAAGACGCAGTGAACCGGCGATTTGCTTCATTGCCTTAATCTGGGCGGCACCACCGACGCGGGACACCGAAATACCGACGTTGATGGCCGGACGGACGCCAGCGAAGAACAATTCGGGCTCGAGGTAGATCTGACCGTCGGTAATCGAGATCACGTTGGTCGGGATGTATGCCGAAACGTCACCTTCCTGAGTCTCAATAATCGGCAGCGCAGTCAGCGAGCCGCCACCGGTCTCGGCTGAGAGCTTGGTCGCACGCTCGAGTAGACGGCTGTGGAGATAGAACACGTCGCCGGGATAGGCCTCGCGGCCAGGAGGACGCTTCAGCAGCAATGAGAGCTGGCGGTACGCAACGGCCTGCTTGGAAAGATCGTCGTACACGCACAGGGCGTGCTTGGGCATCGGCATTCCGTTGGGTAACTTCATGCCCGGGGTCTTGCCCGAGTTCATGAAGTACTCAGCCATCGCCGTGCCGGAGTACGGAGCGATGTACTGCAGCGGTGCTGGGTCGGCGGCGCCTGCGTTCACAACGATGGTGTACTCCATCGCGCCATACTTCTTGAGCGTGTCCACCGTCGCGGCGACGGTTGATTCTTTTTGGCCAACGGCAACATACACGCACACCACGGCGTCCGGGCCGCCCCAGAATTCCTTCTGGTTGATGATCGTGTCGATGGCAACGGCCGTCTTACCGGTCTTGCGGTCACCGATGATCAGCTCGCGCTGGCCGCGGCCGATGGGGATCATGCTGTCAACAGCCTTGATACCTGTCTGCAGTGGCTCGTGCACCGGCTGCCGCTCAGCGATGCCGGGAGCGATGATGTCAACCTTGCTGCGCTGTGTCGTGTTCAGTGCAGCTCCATCATCCAGCGGGCGGCCCAGCGGGTCCACCACGCGGCCGAGCAGTTCCGGACCGACGGGCACATCCAGCAGGCGGCCGGTGCCGCGGACCCGATTGCCCTCAGTCACAGACAGATAGTCACCATAGATAACCGCGCCGACCGTGTCGAGCTCGAGGTTGAAGACTTGGCCCATCACGCTGCCAGCGGAAGTTTCGAATTCGAGCAGCTCGCCGGCCATGGCCGAGGACAGGCCGTAAATCTTGGCGATGCCGTCACCCACCTCAACAACCGTGCCCACTTCGGACACTTCTAGCGCTGCGGAGTAATTCTCGATTTCCTGCTTGATGACGGCGGCAATCTCGTCTGTGCGAATCTTCACGGTAACTTTCCTTGGCAAGAGACTTGTAAAACGCAGCGGCATCACATTTGGGTGCGGCGGCTGCCCGAAACTACTAAAGATACCAGAACACGTCGAGGCGATACTGTCAACTGCAACAGGCCGCTTCTGGCGCGGCCTGTTTTCCGCGAAATACCGGCCGGGTGATGAATCGGAACCTGTTCGGTTCCGCACCCCTTTGAAGGCCAATTTGGGCAGGGGACAAGGTTAGCGGGCAAGTGGGTGTGAATCGAGTAGGTCTTGACCTGTTCCACCAAGTTGTGCGACAACTCTTCTCGCCGCGGCAGTTGTCCTCCGCTATCGCCCCCCGTTGGGGCCTCGTCAGTCGTTCTCCGGCGGGTGCCTCGTTAAACGCAAACAAACCCAACCCCAACTTTTGGCCCAAGTTGTGGCCCAGGTTGTGGCTGGCATGCGGCAGCCGGGTATCATCCTCCCCGCGTCAGCATGTGCATGCATGGTGCGAAGTATATGCATTTGTCCCGCTGGGTCGCACACAAGTCTGGCAATCGCTAGGCAAAGCCGCGGCAGGCGGCTATCATCCCGACCCAGCATTTGCTGGTTCATTGGAGATTTCGCACGTGGTTAAGATTCGCATGAAGCGCATGGGTCGTCCGCACCGTCCGTTCTACCGCATTAATGTGGTTGATTCTCGCGTGAAGCGCGATGGCGATGTGATTGAAAACTTGGGCTGGTACGATCCCTGCTCCAGCGATGCAAAGCAGCACGAACTCAATGTTGAGCGGGTCAAGTTCTGGCTTGCCAAGGGCGCCCAGCCCAGCGAGACGATCATGGACATGCTCGTCCGCACCGCAGTGGTTGATGGGACCGAGTGGAAGAAGCGCCACGCATGGCGCATCGAGGCCAAGAAGCAGGGCGTGATCAACCGCGCCGCCGCCGGTACCCCCAAGAAGGATGAGAAGAAGAAGTAAGTTCTTTACTCAGGTTGAAAAAGAATTTTTTAAAAAGCCCGAGCCTTTGGTTCGGGCTTTTTTTTATTCCTCAGCGGCGGCGCGAACTTCGTTACCGCTAGAGTCGTCGGCATGGCGCTGCGTATCGACATCCTGACCACCTTTCCCGAGATGTTTGGCCCGGAACCGGGTTGTGCGCTCAACGTTTCAATTCCGGGCCGAGCCCGATCTGCGGGCGCTGTGGAGTGGCACGCCCGCAACATCCGCGAGTTTGCCACCGACAAGCATCAAAAGACGGATGACCGCCCCTTTGGTGGTGGGCCGGGCATGGTGATGATGTGCCAACCCCTGTTTGATGCAGTCATCGCTGTTGAGGCGCAAGACCCTCGCCCGGCCACGCGAATACTGCTGACACCGCAGGGCGTGCCGCTGACCCAGAAATTAGTCGAGCACCTTGCCACGCTGCCCCGCCTGTTGCTTATCGCCGGTCACTATGAAGGAATCGATGAACGCGTGATCAACAAACTCGCCCCGCTGGAAATCTCAGTTGGCGACTATGTTCTGTCCGGTGGTGAACTCGGTGCCATGATCCTCATCGATGCCGTCACCCGCCTTCTGCCCGGCGTACTCGGCGATGCGCTCTCGGCTCATCAGGATTCTTTCGGTACCGTCGAGCCCGTCGGCAAGCTCAAACCACCCGCCGAGCGACTGCTGGATTGCCCGCACTTCACCAAGCCACGCGAGTGGGACGGGCGCACCGTCCCGGATGTACTGCTCTCGGGCAATCATCTTGAAATCGCCAAGTGGCGATTGAACCAGCGCATCGCCCGAACGCAGGCCCGGCGGCCAGATCTCCTGCCGCCCGCCAACTGAGCCATCCAAGTCTTAGCCGCATGCAAACTCATCGGTGAAGCGCTCAATCTGCCGCGGCGGCCGCTTCAGGAGCTTTTCCGCCATCGACGAATCCAATGCAACGTCCCTCGGTCGCTGCCCTTGGCCAACCGTTGGCTCCGGCACATCCACGGCGTTGCACGAATCGCTCATCCCCGCCAGCCGCAGAATCCGCTGGCCGAGTTCGACCCGGCTCATCCGTTGCGGTCCACCAAGGTGCAGCAGCCTCACGCCGTTCATTGGCAGCAGCTCCTCGATCGCGCTGCACACATCCGCCACGCAAACCGGAGTGCGAAACTCGTCGCGGTACAGGCTCGGCACTTGCCCTCGCATCACCTGCGCGATGAGCTGCTCGGAGCTCGACCGCCCACCCCGCAGCGACCGTCCAACGACCAGGGCCAGACGAACTATCGTAACGCCGGGTGCATTCATGTTCAGCAAAGTTCTCTCGGCCATCTGCTTCGTGATCCCGTAGTAGTTAACCGGCTCAGTCGCATCGTCCTCCCTGTACCCCCTCGGTGGGACGGTGCTGCGCAGCGCCGGTGGACCCCCAGCAAAAACTTGGTCGGTCGAGAGTGCGATGAATCGGATGCCGGCTTCGCCGCACGCGATGGCGATCGCTGCTGTTGCCGTGCTGTTTGCCGCAAGCGCGGCCTCCGGTGCGAGTTCACACTGGCCGAGGCCGGCCATCGCCGCCCCGTGGACAACCGCATCGAAGTCGGACACCCGCAAAGCGTCGCTGATGTGAATTGGCTTGCCGAGATCCAACGGCACGCTTGCAACGCCATCGAGCAAAGGCGAAGCCGTCACTGATCCACCAGCCTCAGCCGGTCTGTGCGTACCTGTCACACTGTGCCCCGCCCTCTGCAAATGTGCGGCGATGCGGCCGCCGATAAAGCCCGTTGTTCCGGTGACCAGGATTCGCATGGGGCGGTTGTAGGTCGCGACACGGTGGTGCGGAAGCGTCAAACACTTCAAATTATTCGGACGGGAGAGCGCAGCGTGGTCTCCGCGTTTCTTCAAAGCTTGCAATTGCAGCTGGCGTCTGATCTCACCGATTGAGACACATCCTAGAAAAGTTGATTGATCTGGCCGCGGGGGCAGCCGGTTCGCGAGGGCGAGTTTTTTTCGGCTACCCTTCTTCGTCTGGCGGGAATAGACGAACCGGGTTTGGGTTTTCGTCGAATCGGCCGCTTCCGGGAGTACGTCATGCGCGGCAACGGTAATCATTCCAAAACAGCTCACTGCATCCCTTGTAGCCGAGTCTTTGCGTTGGTTGTAGGTTTGGCCGGTTCGGCGCTTGCGGCGGAGCCCTCTGGGCCCACGATTCAACCCTCACCTGCATCCCTAAGTCCGTCGGTAACCCAAGTCAGTTCGCCCCCGTACGGCGAGCATTCCACCGTCCGTCCGCCCCCGGCACCAGTCGTCCCCAGTTACCCGATCCGCTTTCCCGGGTTTGAACCCGGCCAGCCGTATTTGGTCACCGGTGCCTCCGGTGGGTACTGGGGTGGCACGGTGGTCATGTTCGGCAGCCGGAGCAGTGACTTTCAACGTCACTTCCGCGATTGGTACTGGGGCAGTCATGTCCGCCGGGCAGAGCTTTGGAGACTCACCCGAGAGCAGGGCTATCCATTTTTCCATGGCTCCTTCGGCAACCTGTTTTGGGATAACCAGCCGATTCAGGGCCGAATGGGATCAAACTATTGGAATCTAGATCTCGATCAAATGACCGTGCTGGTTCGCAACGATCCTGGAAGCTCATCGTTTCAGATCGATCCGAACCTGCAGGTGCCTCCTCCTCCGGTGGGCCAGCCAGCAGGCCCAACCCCGGGCTCTGTCACGCCGCTCACGCCGCAGGTAATCGCGGGGCTGCCACTGCCAAAGCAAGTTGAGTTTTTCGTGTCCCAGCAGCGGGAAGTCGAAGCGGTTGCGGCTCTGACTGATGCCATCGCTGCCGATGCCGGACTGTACAGCCAGGCTCTTTTGCACACCTTTCGCGGGTATCTCAGACTCTCAATGAAGCAGCATGAGCTTGGTGCGGCGGACTTACTCGCCGCCGCCACTTTGGATGCAACAGCGGTGTTTGTGTCGCCCCCGGTCTGGGTCAAAGCTCTCCGGTCCGACAACTGGCAGACGATCGCCGATGAGTTGCCCTCCAAGGCCCGCCGGAGCGCGGGTGGTCAGGCGTCGGCGTCTTTACGATTCGCATCGGCGCTGCTGTACGGTCACACAGGCGAGCTAGCCCGGGCCGACCGGCAGCTGCGTGAGGCCGAGGCTGCAGGGTTGAGTGCCCCACTCGCCGAAGCACTTCGAAAACTCATCGGTCCGGCCAAGGGCCCAAAGCCCTCCAGCCCACCGGTGCCCATTCCCGCCGCAACGGCGCCCGCCAACTGAACTAAGCAAAATTCCTTCAGTCACGCAGGCCAGTGGCCTTCGCTGACTTGATTTTTTTGATTCGTCGGTCTGTGTGCCGGCAGGCTTACGGAATCGGTCCGCCGGAGCCGTGCGTTGGCTCGCGAGCGATTGGCAGCGGCACGCCGGGGGGGCGTCCCCTGCCTTGGCGAATCTGTTTTTCCAAAGAGCTGAGTGCCGATTGCTCATCAACTAACAGCGAGAGTGTCAGCGTGCTTTCGCGGACTAGGCAGGCCGAGCCGATGATCAGTGACATCACACCGACCCCGGCAAATACCAACATGCCCACAACCGCCACGGTCGCCGCCTGCTGATTACCAAAGTAGCCCAAAGTCGCCCCGAGCATCGCCACGCAGGTGCCACCGGCAAAGCAGCCCACGGCGAGGTAGAAGTATCGCAGCGCTCGAATGAGTACGCGGCACCGCTTGCCCGCCGCGCAGAACTGCGCCGAGGCCAGTTCATGCGGTATCGTTGCCGTCGCGACAGATGCGGCATCCTCCGGCAAAGCAACCAGCACGTTTGCTATCGCCCGTGTCCGGTCAACGGCACGGGCCAGCCTGTTGGAGGTTCCAAGTGCCAGTACGGTGCACGCGTTGGTGAGAATCGCCGGGGCGACCAGGAACGTGAACACAGCAAACGGGTTGTTTTCCATGCTGTGCGGGTTTGGCACAACCGGGGCCGGTGTGTTCTGGCTTATAGCCAGATTGGCAATCTCTCCGGTAGAAGCGATCGCATGTGAGGCAACGGAGTAGCAAGAGTGCAGGAGTGACAGCATTTCGGCTCGCAACAAACAAGCGGCACCTGGCGGCGCACAAACACCACCGCGCCGCTTCGGAAGTTCATTCTAGCAAGCGGGCATCATGTGCTGCCCAGGCTAAAAAGTCCCTCAGCGGACTGCTCGCCGATAGCTGCCGCGGCGGCCCCCAGCGACTTCATCGTGTTTGAAATCGCCTTGGCACTCGCCTGACGCGGCTTAAAAATCGCACTGCTGATCACCTCGCCGCTGAGCGATGAGACCGGGCCGAGTTCGGTGATGCGAGCAAATGCGGCCGCGGCTAGGTCCTGCGAGTATTCTGTACCAATAAACCGCCGGCCCAGCGCCCGCGCGACTGTGCCAGTGGTACCCGAGCCGTTAAACGGATCCATCACCAAGTCACCCGTGTTGCTGCACGCGCGAATCACCCGCTCCAGATACGCCTCGGGCAACTGGTTGTCATGCCCCGGCCGGCGCTCCTTGTTGTTGCCCTGAATGCGGCTGAACCCGGGGCCGTACCACACATCAAGCGGCACACGCTTACCCGGTGGCATCCCGTCGGCCTTGTCGTTCGTCCGCGGGTCAAAGTACGTCGTCGCCCGGTCCGTTGCCTCCAGCACTTCCATTGGGTTCCAGGTCTTTTCAAAAGGAGACTTCACAAAGTACAGCGCGTGCACCTTTGAGCTGATGAACTTCTTCTTGGTGTTCTGACCAAAGCGATAGTGCCACACGCACCAGTTCACCATCTTGAGTCCCCGTGCCTTGCAATGCACCACAATCTCCGCTGCCCAATCGTCCGGAATATTGATCCACATCGAGCCACTCGGTCGCAGTGAGGCAATGCACAGATCAATCCACGTATAGGTGAAGCCCAGATACTCCGCATCGGGCATCTGGTCATCCCATTTGTCGTAGCCACGGTTCCAGTTAAACGGTGGGTCGGCAAAGATCAGATCGACTTTGCCGTCACGAACTTCAGGAATCCGTGGCAGCAGATCACGGCAATCTCCCACGTACACCCGCGTGTCCGGGCTGTCGGCCTTAAAATCCGGCAGCAGCGGGGGGCCCACTGCAGCGCTGGACAAACGCACCTCCGCATCGCTCCGGCCCATCGCATTGGCTGATGGGGGAACCGGAGGAGTATGAGCCCCGACACCGCCAGCAGCCTGTGTCGAAGCTTTTCTCGGCCGCCCTTGTTGCTGCGGCGGAGTGGTCGTAGCTTGCCTCTCACCCGCTGGGTCCACTTCTGCGGGAATCGCTTGCTTTGAAATGCGCTTCGCCATTGGTGCAAGGTTAAGCGATCACCCATCGCGGCCCTCCGCCGGTGTCGGGTGGTGTGGAAGGCCATTTTGATTCCGATCGCCCAAATAAATCTGAGGCTGCTCCGCCAATATGCGTGCAGTCTCTTTTCACCATGCGCCGATCCGCCCCGTCCCTCCGGTGCGAATCTGTCAAACCTTGGCCAGTAGAACCAAGTCGCTCGGGCTCGATACACCGGCTCGGTGCGGCAATGCCGTGATCGGCTACCCTCGCCTATGCCCACGGTTCAGGAGTTTCAGCTCGGTTTTCAGGCCCTCAGCTCGCTGGCAATTGCCGGCGGTTTTCTCTACACAGCCTTTCAGTTCAAGAATTACCGCCGGGCCCAACACGTGGCAAACTTCACCCGGCTTGTCGAGCTGCAGATGCACCTGCGCGAAATGCGTGTCGATGACCCCGCTTTGGCCCGCGTCTATCGCCACGATATCGAGCACGCCGTGACCGACCGCGAGATCCGCGAGTACTTCTTCAACCTGATGCAGCTGTCAGTCTTCGAAATTGTCTGGTTCGCTTATAAGCACGATCAGGTGCCAGTTGACTACTACCGCAGTTGGGATCACCGCATGCGCGACATCGCGGCAGAGCCCAGTTTTCGCGCCATGATGGCCAGCCCCAGCATGAAGCTCATGCACGATGAGTTTCAGCAGTACATTAAACTGATGGTTGAAAGCACGCCCGCACGCCCGGCAGACCCGTTCCCGATCGAAGCGAAAAAGGGTGCCTGACCTGCACGGCTCCGCCAAAAATGCCAAACCCCCTCAGGCGGCTCCTGCGACGGATAGCCGCCTGATGGGGCTGGCAGTTGGGCTCAATTCCTGCCATCCATGGCCGGTCTTGCACCCACGAGACTCGCCCGCATCCATGCAGGCTTGTTCGAGCTGCCGCGGCTCATCCATGACCCGCGGCAATGTTTGCCGGATCCCTCGCATCCATGCGAAGGGCGGCACTTGTTTTTCACTGGCATCCTGCCAATGTCTTTATAAAGACCTGCTTGCAAACCATTCTTGCGAGACTTCTGCGTCGCTTATCCCGGGCTGGTGCCCGATTCCGCATCATCAACCGTCTTCTGTGCGGCTTCGAACGCCGCGTCTTCAACTTCCTTCCACTTCGCCCGATCCCACACCTCAAGTCGCTTGCCCATCCCGACTACAGTCACTTCTTGACCCAGCTTGGCCCGTTCAATCTGCTTCTTCGGCAGGGCAATTCGCCCGGCGCTGTCCATCTCAACCCGCTCGGCCATGCCCAAGAGTGCGGCATCGGAAAGCATTTGCTTGGTCGTCGGCGTCAGAGTGTTGATCGCCGCTTCGTACAGCTCTTTGAACCGAGCCTCTGTAAACAACCGAATCTGCCCGGTCGGCCAGGCCACCGACATGAACGCCTCTCCATCGCGAGCCGGACTCCACTGATTCCGGTATTTGGCCGGAATCGCAAGCCGCAGCTTGGGGTCGATGTTGTGCTCACTGTTACCGAAGAAGAGCACGTTGATCAACTCCAATGGGCGGGTATGGGATAATACAACACTTTTCGACACAATGCCACACGGTTCACTCTTTTTCTTTCGTGAATTCGTTGTCGCATCCAATCGTGCACGAATCTGGTGGGTTCGCGGTGGAAAACCGAACCAAAGGTCCTAAGTGCATCAAATTACTGCACTTGCGCTTCTGAATGAAGTGCTGTTAGCTCCCTCCGCAGTCCCACATAGACGCAGTGGCATGCCGTTTTATGGATTTGATCGGTGCCCTCTCCACCCTGCCGGAGCATCCGCGGGTACTCGCGAGTCTGGGCAGTTGCCCCACCACCTAACTGAGTCGAACGTTGGCAGACAACGCTGCCGTGGATCGTCGCAATACAAATTGAGCCGGCCGCGATACGCGGGACCGGCTGTCGCCCTTCGGCCAAACAGCCGGTTCGGTGGTCCTTTCGTCTTTTCTTGCTGATCTTCCTTCGTCTTCGCCCTGTACAGTGTCCATCGATGACATCTGTTGCAACATCCATTTCGTCGTTCGCCCCGGTCTCTGTCTCCACTCCCGTCAGGGCCGCCAACGCGCTGGGCCTTGATTATGAGGCCGAGGCCCCCCGTTTGGGCCAGCCGGCATTGCCGACTGGGGCCACCGGAATCATCGATTGCCACACCCACATTCACGGCGAGGCCGCCGCACGTCTTTACGACAAAGCCCGCCGCCTCTTTGGCGTGAACATGACGTACTCCATGACCCAACTTGCCCAGGCCAAAACGGTGCAGGACATTCTGGGCAAAGACACTATCCGCTTTATTGCCATGCCCACCTTCGGGGCCGAGGATAAAAACGCCGCCCATCGCCATGCTTATTTGCGCACAATCGAGGGCTTTGCCGAGCAGGTTGGCTGCCGGATGATGAAAGTCTGGGCCTCCCCCCGCCTGCGTGAGATCGTGCCTGATGGTGCGACCGATCTGGCCGACATCGACTCTCCCTGGCGCCGCGAGCACTGCCGCCTCGGCCAGCAGCTTGGCATGATGTACATGGTGCATGTGGCCGACCCTGACACCTGGTTCGCTACCCGCTATAACGACGGTTCGATTTTCGGTACCAAGCGACATCAGTACGTGGGCCTTGAGCGCATGCTGGATCTGTTCCCCGCGCCCTGGGTCGGTGCCCACATGGGTGGCTGGCCGGAGGATCTGAGCTTCCTCGATGGCATGCTCGAGCGCCACCCTAATTTCTACATCGACACTTCCGCAACCAAGTGGATCGTCCGTGAACTCAGCAAGCACCCGCGCGATGAGGTCGTACACTTTCTCTTCAAATGGAAGGGCCGCATCCTGTTCGGTTCCGATCTTGTTGTAATGGAAGACCAGCTCTCCCCTGCCAAAACCGGCGTCTCGCCGATGGCAGAACTGGCCAGCTCGCCCGAACAGGCGTTCGAGCTGTACTGCTCTCGCTACTACGCCCTGCGACTGATGTTCGAAACAAGCTACGATGGACCGTCGCCAATTGCCGATCCGGATTTGAAGATGGTGGAACCCAGCAAGTACAACGACATGTCGACACCAAGGCTGCAGGGCCTTTCGCTGCCGCGGGAGCTGCTTGAGGAACTCTACTTCGGCGCGACCGACAAATTGATGAACGCCTGGTGGGCGAAGTAGGCGAGTCAGCAGCCGTACTGACTCGCGAACATGCTAGTAGCAGGCCTTGCGCGGGCACGAGCGTTCCAGAGGCTATCTCCGCCCTGCCGTTTGTGGATCAAAAAATCGCCGAGCGTTGCCAGCCAAACTGATCAGGCCAGCGCTGGCAATCGCGTGCCACTCGCCGGTGCTGGGCGCGGAGCAGCATTCTGTGGTCGTTCCCTTTGCCTCTGCCAATATCCTGAATCGGAAACACTCCACCTGAATTGGCCGCATCAATGGGTTGGAACAAACGGGCCTCGCAGCAGCACTCCACGGCTCGCGAGGCGACTTGGAATCCGCGCCAGCGCCTACTCTCGCGTATGGGCGATTCTATAGCCGCAACCGGCGTACGGGCCGATCACAAGAAAGAACCTCTGCGCCTTCACATCGGAGGCGAGGAGGTGAAAGCAGGCTGGAAGATTCTCAACGCGCAGTCCCTGCCCGGCGTTGACTTTGTCGGTCACTGTCACGACCTTTCGCAATTCGCCGACAACACGGTCACCGAGATTTACGCCTCGCATGTGTATGAGCACCTGGGCTACAACAACGAGCTGCCGCAAGCCCTGAAGGAAGCGCACCGTGTGTTGGTGCCGGGCGGATTATTCCGCGCGGGCGTGCCGGACCTTGAAGCACTCTGCAAACTGTTCCTTGATCCGCGAAAGGACATGGAAGATAAGTACCACATCATGCGAATGATCTACGGCGGGCAGGTCGATGATTACGACTATCACTACGTCGGTTTCTCTCTAGAAATCTTCGCCGATCTGCTGAGCACCGCAGGGTTCAGGCACATCCGGCGGATCGCAGACTTCGGGCTTTTTAAGGACACGACGGTGCTGAAGTTTGACGATGTTCCGATCAGCCTCAATGTGATGGCGATGAAGTAGCCGGTGCGCGGGCTCGCGATCCGGAAGTTCAAACCAGCGATAAACCTGAGTCGGACTCCGCGGGCACGCTTTGGAGGGACGGCTCTCGCTACTTCCCGAGTTTCTGCTTGGCAGTCTCAGGAATGAGCACTGTTACGGCACCAACACCCGCCCATGCAGCGCCAGCGGCTCGCACCGCTCTACCTTGAACTTGACAATCGTCCCGATCAGATCATCCGGTGACATGCCCTGTGGCAGGTCAAAGAATGCGATCACGTCGCCATCCGTCCGCGAACTCATCTGGATCGGCCCGGCGGCAGTGGGGGATGCACCCGTTGCGTCTGTCCCGCTCGCAACCGCATCGCGTTCATCTTCACGTTCCACGCCCACAATCGTGCTTGTGGCATCGATTGCGCAGCCTCGGTCATCATTCTCATTGCCCTCCGCCGCTCCCACTTTCTTGCCGCCAATCGTCAGCGACACGCCCGCGGGCTTTTCCGCAGTGCTCGCAGCGACGCCGTGCGTGTGAACGTGTGAATGCACATGTCCCTTCTCCAACCCTTGCTCCCCCGCAATTCGCGCTTTGGTCAATCGCCCTTGCCGCTTCGATACGCCCGTCACAAACACATCGGTCGTCAGCCCCGCAAACTCCGCCATCACTTCTTTTCCGATCACATCCTGCAGGTCCAGCAGTTCCGCGTTACGGCGGCGCTTGACCATGTCAGGAACATCATCCTCAAATTTATCAATCGCAATCGTCCCCGGCCGTGGCGAGTACTTAAAGATATAACAGTTCTTGTACGCCGCCTTGCGCATCAGCACCTTGGTCGCCTCAAAGTCCTCTTCCGTCTCAGTCGCAAAGCCCACGATAATGTCCCCCGCCAGCGTTAGAGGACGGCCGATCTCAGGCTGGTGCAGGAAGCTGCGAGCCCGATCCAGGAACTCAAGATACTCACCGACGTTGTACTGCCGGTTCATCAGCTTCAGCAGCCGGTCGCTGCCGGTTTGGGCCGGAACGTGCAGGTACCTGCACATGCGGGGCGAGTCGCGCATCACCTGCAAAATATCATTACCGAAGGATCTCGGAAAGCTAGTAACAAATCGCAGTCGCTGAATGGCTGGCACCTGCTCGTGAATCAGGTGCAGCAGGTCCGCAAACGTCGTCACTCGCTCACCCCGGTGCGGGTCGCCCGAGACATCGCCGGTGATGCCATACGCCCGCCCCTTCTGTGGCTGGATCACGCCGCCAACACTCACCGCTGCTCCGTGCTCGAAGCGGTAGTGGTTCACCGTCTGCCCAAGCAGGGTCACCTCGATCACGCCCGCATCGGCAAGTTTTTTGCATTCATCAACAATCGCCTGCGGCGGCCGATGCACTTCCGCCCCGCGCGTAAACGGCACCACGCAGTACGTGCAAAACTTGTTGCAACCACGCGTTATGCGCACATATGCGGCCCGACCGGCCCCGCCCTTGGCAGCCAGGTCATCAGGCGAAATCGCCCGTGACAGGTCCAGCAGCTCAAGCGTGTCCTGAGCCGCCGCCAAAGTCGCTGATCTTCTGCTCGTCTGGCCCGCCAGCGCCACCTGCCCGGCGGAGAGCAGCAGTGAGACATCCGGCCGCTCGTTTTCTGGCGTGGCCAGCAACTCCTGCGTCTCTTTTTCGTCTAGCAACGACAACCGCGTGCGGATAGCGTTGTCCACCAGCCCCGGTAACTTATCAAGCTCACCCGGCCCAACCAGTACATCCACCACCGGCATGCGCTTCAGCAGTTTTTCGCCCTCGCGCTCGGCCATGCATCCCATCACGCCAACCACCAATCTTGGCTCGCGGGCTTTGCGTATGGCCAGCTCGCCCAAACGAGACCACACCTTCTGCTCTGCATGTTCACGCACCGAGCAGGTGTTGTACAGCACCACCTCCGCCTTCGCCGGATCGGAGACAAACCGATAGCCCATGCCCCGCATCGCGCTGGTCACCAGCTCGCTGTCGAGTTCGTTCATCTGACAGCCAAAGGTCTCTAAATACACAGTGTGGGCCATGGGTCCAAGTTTAGGTGACCCATATCCCCGGGGAACGCGGCAGATAACCATTCTCAGCCAGACAGTTTCAGGCTTCGCATCCATCTCCGCCCACACAAAAGGGCGGCAGCGATTGATGCTGCCGCCCTTGATCTGCTGTCCTGATGCGGCCGTTCGGCCGTGTCGGTCATCTGGCCATGTAAAACTCTCTTAACACCCTGCTGAGAACGCGTTGATGAACGCGACAAAGTCATTGCCATCGATGATGCCATCGGGAGAGAGCCCATCGGTCCCGCCACCAGCGATATCGGCCAGCCGATCAATCGCCACATCACCCACGCCAAAGCTGTTGATGAACGCGATAAAGTCTGAGCCATCGACGATGCCGTCACCGCAGTTGGCCACGGGTGCGACATCAGCGATGGAGCACTTCGGCACGAACGTCATCGTGGCGCTGTTGCTGGTGAAGTTAAACTGCTCATCGCACGCCGTGGTGCTCATCACGCAGCGGTACGTGCCCGCATCCGCTACGGTGGGCCGAACAATCAGCAGCGCAAAGCCGCGCGTGTTGTAGATTCCGTAATGCTCGATGTTGCCATCGTTGTTGTCGCTCATCGGCACGCCGTCTTTCTCCCACTGATAGTTCACTGTGTCGCCACCGGCCAGGTCGGCAAAGAAGCGAACAAAGAACGGCCCCTGACTGAAGTCCGACGGCAGCGTGGCAGTGCAACTGTTAATCGTCGCGTTGTCCGGCTGGCGGCTAATAGTCGCCGGGGGGCACAGGCCAATGTTCAGCGTGCCGGGACCGCGGGCCGCCTCGTCATAGCCCGCAATGCGGATGAGGATGGGCACACCCGCTGTCACCGTGTAGCCGATCTCACTGAGCGGGGCATTACTCGCGCCGTCATCGTTGCAGGCAATCTCGGTGCCATCGCAGCCCGTGTAGAGTGTCAGTACCGTGTCGAGTGAACCGGCGGCCCCGGTCGAGAACTGCGCATAGTGCGTGAACGTTGGGGTGTAGCGGAAAAAGACGTCGCCAACACCGCCAGCACCGCAGCTCGCGCTGCCTTCGGTGTTGGCCCACGTGGTGTCAAACGCGAAAGTACCCTCACCAATCGGCGTGGCGTTCGCGCACAGGTCGTTGGCTGGCGTTGGCAAGACCGGAATCACCGATGGGTCGTACCAGAACGATCCGCCACCGACGGGCGTTGAATTGGCATACGGATTCTCAAATTGCACGTAGGTGCCGTTGTCCCCCTGGCCCAAGTTGTACGCATAAAACGAGTCCGAAGGAATGTGGTCCGGGTCATCAAGTGCGCGACCGTTCCACACGTTAGTTAGGTACACGGTGTTGTTGCCAACCGCCAGCCCGCGATACATGCCGTAGGCGTTGGGGAACTGGCCATAGGGCCCGTTGGCAATCTTGTGCTTGGCCCCGGTCACCGGGTTGATCGAGTACAGGCCCGAATTGCCGTACTCGCTGTAGCCGTACAGAAGACCGTTGGCCGGGTTGCCATCGAGCGCAAAGAACAACTCACTGGTGGATGCTACCGCAAGCGTGCACTGCCCGGTCGTGGTGTTGATCTCGTAAATGCCCGACGGTGTGGCGTACTCAGCCCATCCGTACAGCTTCCCGCCCACGTACCCCATGTCAAAGATCGTTTCGGAAGTCTGTGCCACACGCGTCGGGGTCCGCCCCGGAAACGTCGTGTACAAATCCGTGGTAAACGTCCCCGTGCTCAGGTAAATCACATTTCCCGGTGTGCATGCGGCGCCTTGCACCGCAAACGGAAACGTTGCCGCCCACGACACCGTCCCGGGGAAGCCTGGCGACAGGTCAGTCTCAAAGCATGTCGGCAAGTTGGCTGCGTCGTAGCCGTACTCACCCACAAACAGCCGACCCGTTTGGGCCTGGGCTGCCATGGCAATGCCAGCAACTGCTAGAAGTGCGAATATACGTTTCATGATCTCTAACTCCTTTTGGCGGTATCAGCGGCCCAAGCACGATGGGGGCACGCAACTGGGCAAGTTTGCGTGGCATTCAGTCGTATGCCTCGGTCTCGCAGTGCGTTGCATTGAGCGTCCTGAAATACCAAAAAACACGGTGAATGAACCAGTAAAAACCCCTCGAAAGAACTGGATTGTTTAGGATCCCCCCGAATGAGGTGCGCTGGTTCTTTGTTCCGTTCAAACTCTTGAGACAGCGCAGCGCAATCCGATTTTTGGTGTTCGCAGGAACGAGCAGCACCAACCCTCGCTTGCATAAATCCTGCCGCTGGATACCCGCCGAGAATGCCCTGCTTAGCGAAGTCAAGGACTGCTTATCCCCCCGCGTCCGCTGCCGGAAGTCTCCTTTTACAGAGATTGACCGTTTCCTTTGCATTCGCCGCGACTGCCCAACCAAGCAGCCAACCATCGCCGAGTGTTGTTTGAATCCGACAGTTCTGGCAAGTAATCGCCAAACCACCGAGCAGCAGCCCAAGAAACGCCAGCCCCCAATCGCTGAAAGCCAAAAAGTTGGCTGAACTTTGATCAGGGGCAGTACACTCTATCGTCAGGCCCTTCTCACCTGGCCCGTCCTGCTTATTCGGCATCGCTCATGGCTGAACCGTCGCCCATTCCGAACAACGGCACCTCCAAAGGGTCTAAATTGCCCTCCGATGCCGGGGAGCAACCGATCGCGCTGGAAGCCTTGCCCGCCCATGTGCAGCTCGAATTACAGGACATCTACGGCAAAGCTCCCCTGGTTCCCGCCGACTATGACCGTCAGGTACTCTCCGCGGCAGCTTCGGTCATGGCCGCCGCAGGCCAGGCAGCCTCAGCGTCGCGAGCATCAACCACGCGGCAGCATCGCCGCGTTCGTCTCCCGCTCGCTGCGGGGTTGGCTGCTAGCCTGGCGCTCGTGGTGAGCGCGTGGATACTCCTGTCTACAACCGGTGGCCTTGGCGGGCTAGCGGTCACTGGTGTTACAGCGGAGTCTGGCGCAGCCAAAGACCGGACAGTGCTCATCGGCAAGGCCTCACCAACCGATGCGACTACCTTCGGGCGAGGGCGTTCATCCCCCGGTGGCGCTTCTCGCAAGCAGAGCCAAGAGGAAAGTGCCGCAGACGGGATGCCCGCGGCAGATGCCGACACCGCCGGTGGGCCAAGCAAACTCTCAGGCAATATTGAAAATCCGCGATTCGGTCAGCCGTCAGTGCCGGGGCTTGGGTCTGCTCCTGCCGGCACCCCAGCAATGTCCGATGCCGCGGCGAACACCAAAGGGTTTTCAGCATCATCCGAACCGCCGCCCGCCCCAGTCGACCAAGCTGTCTCCTCTCAGGGGCCTTCTCAGGGGCCTTCTCAGGGGCCCTCTCAGGGGCCTTCTCAAGCACCCTCCGGGGCCAGCCCTCAGACACCTCCGGCACCAGTAACGACACAAACCCAGCCTGCAACCCAACAGCTTTCTCGGAGCGAAGCAGGTGATGCCGCGTCGCCCCAACAGGCGCCCACTGCTGCCGCGCCAGCCGGCCGGTTAGCCGGGCCCGCATCGACCGGTGGCACTTCGGCAAATGCTCCCGCCGCCGGTGGATCGGGTGGCACAACGGGCGCAGCCTTGCCGCCCGGCGCCCAAAACGTTCCGGTCCCTCCGGCCAATCGCCAGGATGAGGCTGTGGCCAAACCCGGCTCAGGTGGGGCTGATGAAAAAGCAGCGGCCAAAGCGCCCGCCCTTGATGTAGTGGATGCGTTTCGGTTGGCTTGGATTGTCAATGCCGAGGCGGCTGCCGCAAAGCGTTCATCAAATGATGCGCCGATTGGCCCATCGTGGATTGCCTCCGCGCGAAGGGATATCGATGCCGATGGCGTCGTCAATCAAACCGATGTTGATGCGATCCTTCGCCAATTGGTGAAGGTACCCGCCGTGGCCCCAGTTGCAGATGACCCGTCATCGACTCAAGTTCAGTTTGATGTCATCATCGACACCGATCAAACGCCCCTAGCGGGCTATCAAATTGAGATCATTGGCCGAGGGAAAGCGGTCCGCGTGGTCTCCGTCGGGTCGGGCAACAGTCTTGCCTTCGCCGAAGCATTAAAGTACGACGGTACTTCACTCGGGTTGGCCCTTGGTTACGGTCAATCGCTTATCACACAGAACTTCGATGCGCGTGATGCCAATTCCGCACACCTCAAATCCGGCGCTGCCAAGATTGAGTTCGAAAGTTCAAAGCCCCTCCGTCTCGCCGCACTGTCACTCAAACCGGCAGAGCAGTTGCCTCTCGGTACAGTCACGGTGGCACGTGTAGGCTGGAGCACCGCGGATGCGGCTGATCCAGTCATGACCGTAAAACTACTCGCCGCGGTGGATGCAACTGGTCAGCGAATGACACCCACCGTAAGACTTGAGCGTGTCAAGACGATCCTGAAGTAGTGATCGAACTAAAAAATGGAGGCCGCCTCACACGCGCACCGCGTGCCTCGGCAATATCTGCGAAGCACCCCAGAGTCTTTGCACCCCGCGGCACCCTTGGTACGAACCTCGCCGCTTCCAGAGTTCATCACCGGTTCATCATCACGCCGCAAGCCATCACAAACACGAAAAGACCGCCCCGAATCACCGGAGCGGTCTTTGAAAGAAACAAATGTGCCAGCGATGTTTTTGAGCAGGCATCGCTACCGACGAACTCTGCCGCCGAACCTGCTCGCCGCAGCGAAACAATGGGGCAGCCGCTGAAGATCAGCCAGCGACGAGCGAAGCACGGGCCATCCCGTCCAATCCGCCCGAGCGATGCCCCAAAGGCGGCTTAATACCCACGCTTCTTATCGGCAACGTTCAGCGAGCGACCAGCCGCACGCTTGCGGTTCATGAGGGCCCGTCCGTGACGGGTCTTCATGCGGGCTCGGAAGCCGATGGAACGTTTACGCTTGATGCGGCTGACGCGGTGTGGATAATGCATGGTCGATCCTAAAAACCCGCCAAAATCAAGCCAAACCGGGGATACCGGCAATTGGCGGCGGCTGCTGGTGCGAGAACAAGCTCTGCCCCGCCCTCCGGAGGCCAAAGGTGGGTCGAGATGATACCCCCCAAACCGAGCCGGGGCCAGTCAAAGCCCACAACGCCGTACATCTTGCCTGCCTAGCCTCGGATTGTCGGGAAAGTACGTACCAGCATCAAACCGATGCTCACCGTGGCTCCCTATCGGAACTTTCCGGGCTCGGCCCCTGGGCGATCGGTTCGCCCACAGGCCGCTTCCGGGCTTCCGAACTTGTGTAGTTCTTATGACCTTCGAAGCAAGGCACGCGGTAGAAATGGTTCTTGGCTACAGCTTCCGAGCTCCGGATTTGCTGGCCCTTGCCCTTCGTCACTCCTCAGTGGCGGATGCCCGTGTCCACTCAAATGAACGTTTGGAGTTTTTGGGCGATGCGGTCCTGGGCATGCTGACCTGCGATCTCGTGTTCCGGACTTATCCGGACCTTCTCGAAGGCGAAATGACCAAAGTCAAATCCGCCGTCGTCTCCCGCCAGTCTTGCGCCTCCATTGCCAAGCAAATCAATTTGGTTCAGTACCTTGAGCTTGGCAAGGGCATGCGAACCAGTTCCCATCTGCCCGTGAGCCTCGCCGCGGCGATTCTTGAGAGCGTGATCGGGGCCATTTTCATCGATGGTGGCCTAGAACCGGTCAAAACCTTTCTAACCCCGCTGCTGCTGCCACGGATCACCGCGGCCCACGTCAGCGGGCACCAGGAAAACTACAAGTCACTGGTCCAGCAGCACGCCCAGCAGAATGGGCTCAGCCAGCCTGCGTACGTCGTGCTGTCACAATCCGGCCCGGACCACAGCAAGACCTTTGAAATCTGCGTGGCTATGGGCGAACGCCGTTTCGCCCCCATGACCGGCCAGAGTAAAAAATCTGCCGAGCAACTCGCCGCCATGAAGGCGCTGCAGGAACTGGGCCTGCTTGATGAGCACGGCGTGGCCGTCATCATCGAGTGAACGTGTGATTCGAAGAAGCGCCCCATCCAAAGCCCGGGACGGGCTAATCGACGCTGAATCATCCGCCTGTCCACCGCTCTCCCACCACGGTTAAAAAATAGGGTGGAGCCTGCGATAAGGGTTTATGCTTATTTCCTATCGCATAGCCTTGCATAGTCCGGATTTGGAGGTAACTTCAATATTGGAGACCTGCGAGAGTTCGGCCCCGGACGTGGCAACGCAACGCCGCCACGTCAGCTCGTCGCCTCGTCTCTGATCCGCCGCAGTCTTGCCGTCTTAGCTCGATCAGAACCGATGCGTTTGTGTATGGGTTCGAACTGTTCTTGCGTTGCGCGGAGTATCGGCCATGATCTCTGACGACCAGCCGCGGCTACACGCCAGTTCAATGGACGCAATTGATGCGCTCGGTGTTTCGTCCGGCACAGCAGCGCAGGACGGTTCGCTACACGCCGATGTGCTTGCCGAGCCAAACATGCAGAGCATGCCAAACAGGCTTAGCGAGCCGCTCACCGAACAAATCCTTGGTGCCGACCGGCTCGGATACGCCCGCGAATTTGCCGAATCAGTGATCGACCACTGCACCCCCGCGGTGCGGTACGAGACAATGTACTGCAACGCCGAGGATGACTCCGAGCGCGTGCCTTGGACTGTGGGTCGCTCCAACCCGCAGCTGGTCAGTTGGTTGAACCGGGAAGCCTGCTGCATCGTGCGCCCCGGAGCCCGCGCGGTGGTGGTGGGGTGCGGACTGGGTGATGATGTTGTCGAACTCTTCCGCCGCGGGTATGACGTGGTCGGGTTTGATATCTCACCAACAGCAATCAAATGGGCCGCGCGCCGTCACCCGGCGATTGCCGACCGGCTGATTCACGCGGATTTGATGAATCCCCCCGGTCGCTTCCTTTCAAGGTTTGATCTGGTCATCGAAATTGACACGCTCGACGCCGTGGAGCCTGATCTTCAGCCAATCGCGGCCAAAGGAATCGCCCGACTGCTCGCCCCGCGCGGCGTAGCACTGGTCATGTGCAGAGCCAAAGCGCCGGCAGAACCCACCAGTGCAACTGGGCAACCAGCAGATGAAGATGAATCCTCCGTCGCGGCCAAGTACATTGAGGGTCCGCCGTTCCCGATGACGGATTGCGAACTGACCAAGCTGCTCACACAATGCGGCCTTGAACCTCGCGGAAATATCGAGCCATTCTGGGATGCTGGCGAGACGCCACGTCCCTATCTGCGCGGGCTTTTCACGCGGCCCTGAACGGATTATAAAATAGTACAGGCTTCGGAGGTGCACCCGCGTGTGAGACATGCGGGTGCAATCGTCGTGCTCTCGGCCCACTGCAATTACCCGCGCGGAACTCCCAGCTTGATCGGTCGCTGGTGCATTCTGGCGCCATCGCATCGAGCACGCGGGTGCCAGCAGTACAAAATCGAGAAATACTGCAATTGAGACAAAGTATCTTCTGCAGCCTTCAGCGCCCGCACTCGGCCCGGAACACCCTTGATATTACCGCAGTAACCGCGACGCGTCACGATCGTGGCGGGGCACTTTCCCATCTGCTGCCGGGAAAAATATGCCGCGGGGCAGGCTTTCCCCGGCACCGCAAGTTCGACCAATCCGCTACCGGTTTGGCACCACTTGCACAATCAAAACTATGTGATATGACTATGTGTATGTGAAGAGAGAATGCTGTGCCGTCGCGACCACGTGGTCGGAGCCGTATGGGCCTCGGCTCCGAGTATGCGGCGTGGGCGGCACCAGCATTCGCTTTCACAGTTGGCCGTCAGCGTCGCCGGTCAAATCTGGGATCAACGTTGTCAAAGGAGTCAACATGTCTGGTACACAATCTATCAAAGTCTCCTGCATTGCAGGTTCATCAAGCCTCAAGGTCAAGTCGCAGCGTCGGTGGGTATGTCTGGTGGCGATGCTGGCCATGGCCGGATCAGCATATGGGCAGCTTTCAACAGTTGTGACGACCGATGCCCAGACCCTGCGCGCTGCGCTCAAGCCCGCCGGCCTGGCCATCGCCTCCATCGTGATCCGCAACGGCATGCCGGGGCAGATCGGAACCTACAGCAACTTCAACCTCGCGCCAGTGTCAATCTCTGACGGCATCGTGCTTTCCAGCGGCGATGTCACCAGCCTCGGCCCGCTGCCGGAAGTACTCGATCCGGCGTATGACCCCGCCTCGCCCCCGGCAGTGGTGAGCTCTCAGATGGCGCCCGACCCCGACTCCGGCAGTACCGCTGAGTTCGATGCGTTCGGCAACACACCGGGCAACATTGAAAACTTCAGCGGCTCGTTCGATGTCGCGGCTGTCGAGGTGCACTTTACCCTCAGCGCTGATGCACAGATTAAGTTTGATTTCATCTTCGGAACCGTGGAGTATCCGATTTACACCAGTTCATTTACCGATGCGTTCCTGGTGTTCCTCGACGGTACCGCTCCGGCCGACCAGATCACACACGATGCCCTGAACCGGCCTGTGCAGGTGGGTGCCTCGTTCGCCGGACTCGAAACAACGGCTGATCACAACACAGCGTTCGCAGCGCTGCACGCCGTGATCCATCACCTCACAACTACCAGTGCATTGCTCACCGCGGGTGAGCATGTGCTGATCTTTGAGGTGGGCGACGTCAACGATCATGTCTTAGATAGCGCGGTATTCTTAGCAAACCTTCGCACCGGAATCGGCAATGAGGGTACGGAACCCACAAACGATGAGCGCCGCTGCTCTATCGCAGACGTTGCTGGCGGCGGACCCAACGGACTGCGCTTTGACGGCATCCTCGATGGAGCGGACTTTATCGCGTTCATCAACAGTTTCGCCGTGGGTGATGAGTCAATCGACTCATTAGCCGACATCGCTGGCGGCGGTCCGGATGGTCTCGATTCAGACGGAATCGTCGATGGCACCGACTTTATCGTGTTCATCAACGCGTTCTCCGCAGGCTGCTAAATTATCGCGGCTGCCAGACCACCAGATCAAACCAGCGACACTACTGGCAAGCCAAACCCGGTAGACCCGCGCATAAATCCGGCCGATGTCAGTGATGAACGAACGCAATTCAGCCGCCCCGGTTGCCCCCACAGCCGGGGCTTTTCAATAGCTAGTTCCCGCACGCTGGCGCAGCACGCACAGCCTGTAGCCATACGGCCGCACCGGCAGCGGTGCTCCGCTGCTGGTGTGCTGGCCAATCACTTCCCACCCGCATCGATACACCAGCGATGTCCATTCCACAGGCGTGTACGTGCGCAGCCAGTACGCACTGTCAATCTGTCGGCTCGCATCAGTCCGTGTGTTTCGCACCGTCACGCTTGATACAACCTGCTCGCGGCGCTTCGGCCCGCCGTGCAAATCCGGTGGCAAGTAGCTGATGAGTTGTTGCACCGCCATGCTGCCGCGACGACCCGTCCAGATGTCCTCGGTCGCCTCTGTGGTGTCGCGGTCGATCAGTTCAATACCAACAATGTACACGCCCCCCGGCACCAATGCCCTGCCCACCGCAACCATGTGCTTGGCCATGGCCGCATCGCTGAGCAGGTGCCGGATTGAGTTGATCAGGTTAAACGCCGCGTGGCAGCGCGGCTTCGGGGGCGCAAATGTGCGCATGTCTGCGGTAATGTGCGCGACGAGGTGCGCCACCTCGTGCTCTTCTGCCCGTTGCCGTGCAAACGCCAGCATGCCCGAATCAAGATCGATCCCCGTGGTGTGATGCCCGCGGCGGGCAAGCGCTATCTGATACCGCCCGCTGCCGCTGGCCGGCTCCAACAGTCGCAATCCGCCGTCGCTGGCACCGGGCACGTACTGCCGCGTAAGTCTCTCAACGATGCGGGCATCGCGGGCTGTGTCCTCTGCATGAAGAACGTCATACACCAGCGGGTCGGCGTAAACATCGGCTTTGGTTTCGGAAGTTGTCGCGGGCTCACTAGCGGGTTTGGCGGGTTTGGCGAGTTTGACGGGTTGGGCGGTTTTGGCGGGCTTTGGCATGGTTGGGCCCAGTTGTAGCAACGCTGTCCGGCCGAAATTGCGAAACAACTGCCACCCGCCTCGCTGTCACTGCTCAGCGCCGGTCACCATTCGTCGGATCGCCTTGATGTGCCCGCCAATATTCAACTGCGAATCAAACGCCCCTTTAATCATGCCGGCAGGGTCAACCACGTAGGTGACGCGGCCGGGCATCAGGCCAAGAAAACTCCGCGGCACGCTGTACGCCTTGCGTATCGAGCCATCATCGGTCACCAGCGTGTAGGGCAGCGTGTATTTCTCAACAAACTTGCGATGCTCCGCGGCGGTGTCTGATGAAATGCCCAGCACCGTAACACCCAGTGCCGCAAGTTCCGCGTAATTGTCACGCAGGCTGCACGCCTGCTTGGTGCACGCGGGCGTGAAGTCTGCCGGATAAAAGCACAGCGCAAGCCATTTGCCCTTGAATGAATCGAGCGAGATGGCTTGCCCATCAGGCGTCTCCGCAGAGACAGCCGGTGCGGTGAATGCGGGCGCGATGGTGCCAGGTTGCAGCATGGTGGGTTGAAGCAGCGAGGAGATAAAGAAGGCGAGGGCAACACCAACAGCCATGAGACCAAACCGCTTCAGCCGCGGCATCGGCCGTTTGGCAGATGGCCTCGCTGCCTCGGCGACAGCCCGCCCGTTCAGCGGGTTGTCGGGGTTGGCGGGGTGGGTCGAGATGCCGGGGTGCGAGTGGTTCAAGTGAGCGGCGACAATCGGCGTGGGATTCGGAAAAAGCGAAACAATGTTAGGACCTGTCCTGTTGCGGTCGATCGGCCCCCTCAGACCACCGGGATTATCTGCTGCCCAACTCACCCACATCCGGTTCATTTGCTTCGTTTGCTTTGGCCGACGCGAGCGTCGCCGAGTGTTGCCACGAGTGAACGAAGTCGTACGGTGTACCGAAAAACAGAAAGATTCGGACGAACTCAAGATCATTGCGCCGCGTTGAACGAGCTACTATTTGCGACGAACGAGTAGTTTTGGGAGCGCGCTTAGTTCGGATGCTTCGCAACGATCTGCTTTGCGCACGGCAGATCGTGATGCAGGAGTTCCTTCAACATTACACGGCCGCACAGTGCAACTGGCCGCGGGCTCAAAGCAGCAGGGCACTCCCGTAGGAGCGTGCCCTGTATCGGTTCATCGGTGGTGAGCGGTCTTGCGTTCGCCGGCGGGCTTAATACGAAAAGTTCGCGTTGGGATCGGTCGATCCGAGCGCACCCGCCGCGGTGTTGCCGTTGACAGCGGCTCCGGCCGGCGTGGCGACGATGGGCCCATAGGCATTCCCTGCGACAATGAACCAGTTCACCGTGTTACCGCGGCACGTGTTTTTGATGATGATGTTTCCCGCAGCGTCGACGTAAATCCCCCGATCGGCTGCTGTGCAATTGTTGCCCTCGATGCGGTTGTTGATGCCGGTGGTGCGGATACCGGCACCGACAGTCGAGCTGAGGCTGTTGTTGGTACACGAGTTGGCGAGCACAAAGCACTGGCCTGCTACACGAATGCCATCGATGCCATTGGTTGCCGCGCTGCAGTTGTTGATAGTGCTACCAGATGATGCCACAATCCCGCTGCTGTTGCCAGATGCCGAACACCCTGTGATGGTGGATGCATTGCCCGATGCGATGCCCGAAGTCCCGTTCTCAAACGCGGCGCATGCTGAGATTGCGCAGTTGCTGCCTGCAGAGATGCCGTCGGACGTGTTTGCACGTGCAGAGCACGCAGAGATAGTGCTGCCGTTGCCAGTCGAGATGCCATCGATGGTATTGTTGTTGGCTGTGCAATTTGTGATTGTGCAGTTGCTGCCAGATTGGATCCCGTAGCCGACATTGCTCGACGCTGAACAGTTGGTGATTGAGCAGTTGTTGTTGGTCCAGATGCCGTAGCCAGCGTTGCTGCTGACGCGGATGTCGTTAACAGCAGAGTTAGAGGCATTTCGCAGGTTTATTCCCTGGCCGCCCCAGCTTCGAGCCGACCCATTTCGGACGGCAATGTTGGTAAGGTTGGGCGCCGTGGTCGAGACGGCATCAAAGTCGCCCATGGCGGGGAAGCCGATGAGTTCGAAACCATTCAGGTCGAGCGTGACGCCGCTGGCCGTGATCTCGATGCCGTGCTTGCCCGCGAAGCCGAGAATGTTGCCAGTCAGGTAATACGAGCCGGGCTGGGTGATCTTAAACGTGCTGGGCGATGTGTCATTGTCGCCCGGCGTGTTGGCGAAGTTGATCGCGATGCGGGGCTCAACTTCGGTGAGCGTCTTGCCGCTGGAGGCAACCGGGCCCGCGGGTGGGGTAAGCGGACCAGCGAGCGCCGTACCAGCAAAGGCAACGAAGGCCGTCAAGAACGCGATGCGAGCGAAACAGTGCATGGGTTTGTTCATCGAAAGTCTCTCAGAAAAAGTGAGTCGTACAAGATTCGGCAGCTTCGTAAACTCTCGCGAATCAAGTTGCCGGCAGGAGCAGTGCGACAGCTGTTCCCGATGCGGCTAAAAAACTTGGCATAAACATCTTCGGACACTTCGCCCACCGCACGCCGCATCGCACCTCTGACCGCATCCGCCGCTTCCACCGCGCCGTCGCGCTCTCTCGCCTGGTATGGCAGTCATCGTCACTGGCACTATCGGCATCGACTCGGTTCACGCTGCCGCTTCGTGTCAGCGCATTGTGGGTGGCTCAGCCGTCTGCTTCCCGGCGGCCGCGAACCACGTTGGCCCGACAGGCCTTGTCGCCAGTGCGGGTGCGGATATGGCTTCCAAGTCGGCGCGCGCGGGAGCAAAGATCGCTGTTTTCCCAGCAAACCAAGCGATGTTTGGAGTAACGGAAGCGATGTTTGGAGCAAATAACGAGATCGGCAAAGCAAAAACCCGCCGACATGGGGGCATGTCGGCGGGTGCGGGATGGTGCTTGCGGCCTGCGAACGGGGTTTCCGGCTCAACTGAGAGCGGGCGGAGAAACACTCAGTTGACGAAGTTGGCGTGGGGGTTGGTGTTGGCGGTAGGGTTGCCGTTGCCCGCGGCGGGGCCGATGATGTTTGAGCTGAGGGCAGTTCCGGTGACGGCGAAAACGCCGTTTAAAAGGTGGTTGCGGATCACGGTCGAGCCGGTGGTGGCGTTGAGCTGAACGCCACCACCGCCGAGCGTGGTGATGTGGTTGTCGGCGATGAAGTTGTCACCCGTGACGGCCTCGATGCCCGCCGAGCCATTGCTAAAAACGTTGATACGGGTGTTTCGCACGGTCGTACTCCCGCCACCAAGGCGAATGCCGACTGTTCCCTTGGAATACACCGTGCAGCCGTCGATCTGGGAGTCTGCGGCGGCATAGATCGCCACGCCGGGGGCGAGGCTCCCGGCCGGACTTGGGAAGTCCAGCACCTGGCAGTTGCGCAGCGAGCTGGCTTGACCAACGATGACGGAAACGCCGTTCGCTCCGCCGGCGGTCCCGGTGTCGCGTACCACGCACCCATTGAGGACTGCGCGGTTGGACAGGTTCAGGCCAATGGTGCTAGCGCCCACACATTGCACGTTCGTCAGCGTGGAGGCTGTGTTGGAGGCGGCTATAAACACGCCGTATTGCCCGCCGCGGGTAACCGTGTCGCGGATGGTGATGTCGCTCACGACGTTGGCCGTCCGGATGCACGCGCTCGACGCCGACGCCGTCATCCCGATGATCTGGGTGCCGTCGCTGGCGGTGTCAACAAAAATGCCATCGGTCGCATTGGCGACTGAGCCATTCTTCACCGTGACACGATCGGAGTTGTTGGTGATGGAAATGCTGTAACGCCCCGCGGCACGGACCGAGAAGCCGTTGAGATCGAGTGTGACATCGCTCGCGTTGATGTTGATGGACGCAGTAGTTCCGGGGTTGAGGGTCATGTCCCCAGTCAGGTAATACGAGCCGGGCTGCGTAATGACGAACTGGCCGGCATTCAATCCTGGCGTGTTGGCTTGGCTGAGGGCAATCCGCGGCTCAACCTCGGTCAGCGTCTTGCCGGTGGAAGCGACCGGGCTCGCGGGCGGGTTCAGCGGGCCGGCAAAAACGCCCCCCGTGGCAAGGAGGATCGTTAGGGTGGCGCAGTAGGTGGCGCAGTGGGTGGCGTTGAAGTGACGAGTGGTTGCGGATCGGCGGAGCATTTCAGATTCCTTGGGTTGGGGGCGATGCGGTGGCAGAGCTGCCGCCACGCAAAGTGCAGTGCGACGCATCCGCTGCGCATGGCTAAGGAGTTTCCGAAAAATTCTGGGCTTGCCCGGCGGGCCATCGCCGAAACGCGTGCACCGCACAGCACCCCGTCGATACGGTCTGATAACTCGCAACACGGCCCGTGCCAAGCTCCTGCATTGCCCATCGCCTTCTCGTTTGCCCGATCCAAGCTCAATAACCGCCAAGTTTCGTGACCCAAGAGTGCATCTGCTGTGAACTGCGCATCGGCGCTCCGCGGTGCCCGGGCGCAACGTGAGACAGGAGCGATGCGCGACCGCACGGGGAGCTCGTGATGAATTCTCCTCAAACGATCAGGCACCTTCGCCGCACCTTGTTTACGAAGAAACGCTCGCCTTGGCAGGTGCGGCACACTCCGGACAAGGCCGGCCTCCCAACCCGCGGCGGTCATACCCGCAGCGTGCGCACGATTCTGGATCCACCCGACCGCGCCGCCATGCCCAGATGCCGCACCCAATGGCCAGAATCGCCGTCAGCGGCCAAAGCGGTACAGTCACGTACCACGCCGCCTGCCCCACCGGGGTCATTGCACCTGACCCAACCCGCGGTAGCCATCGCACACTTCGGTCGCTCGATGGCGGACCACCCATCCCATCAT
>JBBRKQ010000006.1:0-72944 GCA_038231815.1 Phycisphaerales bacterium | reverse complement strand
TCTGCGATGTATACCACAAGTTATACACTGTTTTCTAGGCTTTTCAAGCTATCGTCCACAAATAGTTACCAATTTCCCTGAAGATTTTGCACAATTTGGAGTTTTCCACCGTCGCGAGGGCAAATTCGTGGCAAAAACGACTGGAAAAAGAGCGAACCTAAGTGTGGAAAAATGCTGCGGAGCCTGGTTGTGGCGGAATCGAGGGTCGCTTGCGGTCGATTTCGGCTGGTGAAAGAGTGGTCTTGGGGGCGACGGTTGTCGGCGGATTGAAGTTGTGCGGGTGCGGCTGAAGTGCGGGGCAACCGAACGTCGCGGGCGAGCTAGTTGTCTCGCTTAATGATGATGGCCGTGCGGTCATCGTCATACGGGTGGCCGCGTGTGAAGGCGTTGGCGGCGGCGTTGATGGCCTCGAGCATTCCTTCGGCTGAGCCATCGCGAACGACTCTTGCGGCTTCGATGACGCGTTCGTTGCCCATCATCTGGCCGTCGGGGTTTGAGGCTTCGAAGTAGCCGTCGGAGATGAGCAGCAGGCTGTCACCGGGGGCAAGTGCGATGGGAGGGACGGGTTCGAGCGTTTGCTCGGTGTCGATACCCAGGGGCATGGCGCTGGCATCGAGCTCCTCGGCGGAGCCGTCGCTGCGGAGGACCAGAATCGGTGCCTGGCCGGCGGATGCGTAGTGCAGCAGGCCGGTGGAGGCATCAAGCAGGCCGACGAAGGCGGTGATGAATCGGCCGGAGGGCAAGTCCTCGCAGCATTGCACGTTAAGGTGTCGCACGATTTCGTTGACGCTTGAGTTCAGGCGGGCCCCCATGCGGACCATGGCGCGAAGCTGGGAGACTGAAAGTGCGGGGCCGATGCCGTGACCGGTGGCATCACCCATGAGGATCATGGCCTTGCCTTCGCCACACTCGCCGCCGAGTGAACGCATGCAGATGACATCGAAGGTATCGCCACCGGTTTCATCTGCCGGCATGGAAGCGGCAACGAGTTGAAAGCCTTCCAGGACTGGCAGAATCTTGGGCCAGGCGGATTGCTGGATTTTGCGGGCGACCTGCAGATCGGCCTCGATTTTGTTTTTACGGAGTTCGGCCTCGATGAGCTTGGCCCGGCGGATGGCCACGGCGGCTTGGCTGGACAATGCGCGGGCGATCTGCTCATCTTGAATGTCGAAGCATTCGCCGTGCTGCGGGTCTTTGTTGAGCACCTGGGCCACGCCTTGGAGGCCGCCATCGGCCGAGACCAGCGGGATTGTGAGCATGTTGCGGGTGCGGTAGCCGGTTTTTTTGTCGATCGCGGGGTTGAAGCGTGGATCTGCGTAGCAGTCTGGGACGCTGACCATGCCGAGCGTGCGGGCGGCTTCACCGGCGAGGCCCTGGGTGATGGGAAAGCGGATCTCGGCTAGGCCGTGGCCTTGGCTGATGAAGAGTTCCTTTGACTTTGGATCAAACTGAAACACCGAGGCGCGGTCGGCGTGGAGGCAGGTGCGCATGGAATCAATGATGGCCTTTAGGACATCTTCTAGGCTGGCCGAGCCGGCGAGTCGCTCCATGACGGCCAACACGGTGCTCCACTGCTGGGCCGACAGCGAGTTGTGGTGGATTGGTGGGTCAGACATACGGGTCATTTGCGTCCGAAAGGATACGTGCTGTTGGCGTGGCAGGGACTGGCTGAGTCGAAATCGGCAAATTTTGCCGATGTTCGCGGTGTGGGGCAGATTGGAGCGGCGGTGACTCTTTCTCGGCATTTCAGTTGGATACCTGCATTTAAACGCGATTTGGAGGATGGAAGGCGGGTCGCCGGTATGACCGGTATTTTGAGCAGTAAATGGTGCGCGGGGCGGCAAGGTCACTGCAAAGTTGGCCTCGGGGATGACCGAAGTTCAGGATCAACCGTGCGAGTCCGCCGCCTGCCACTGGGTTTTCAGGGGCTGACGGAGCCCAACTGCAATTCGATCGCAACGGATTTACGAAAGACCGGAGCAAACAAACAATGTACCGAAACACCATTACCGGCTGGATCACCCCTTTGCTTTTGTCGGCTCTTGCCGGGACGGTGCTTGCCGCCCAGCCTGCGGTTGACGCCCCGCCTCCAACGCGGCCGGCGATGCCGACCCAGCCGGCCGGCGGTTTGGCGACGGACCCGAGCACCAAGCCCAAGCCCGAGGCGCCGGGGAAGGGTACCAAGCAGGGCGAGAAGCAGAAGGTGACAGTGTCGGACTCGATGTCGGTGGACATGTCCGTGAAGGACGAGAATATTTCAGCCGTGCTAGAGATGCTGGCGGTGCAGAGCCGCAAGAACATCATCGCCAGCAAGAGCGTTTCGGGCAAAGTCTCGGCGGACTTGTTTGGCGTGACGTTCTATGAGTCACTGGATGCGATTTTGAACGTCAATGGCTTTGCCTACCGCGAGCAGGGTAACTTTATATATGTGTACACGCAGGCTGAGATGGAGCAGATCACCAAGATGCTCAAGCCCCGCGTGGCGAAAGTGTTTCGCCTGAACTATCTGACGGCGCCGGATGCGGCGGAGTTCGTCAAGCCCATGCTGAGTCAGGGCGGCGAGATCAAGCACAACAACAAGACTGAGAACTACGCCATCTCGGACAGTGCGCCGACGGGCAAGGACGACTTCGCGCTCGCGGCGACGATGGTGGTGATTGACTTTGAGGAGAACATCCGCGCGGTCGAGCAGTTGCTTGTTGAGCTTGATACCAAGCCGGCGCAGGTGCTTGTTGAGGCGACGGTGCTCTCGGCGACGGTGCAGGAAGACAACGCCTTTGGTGTCGACTTTTCGATCATCGGCGACCTGAGCTTCAAGGACTTTGCCAACGCGACGCTGGGCGGGCCGTTCGGGATTGTTGACACGCTGCGGAAGCAACCCGCGCCGGTTGGCACGGGCAACGCCGTGAGCAGCGATGTGGGCGGCACCGGCAAGCCAGGCGGGTTTAAGGTTGGTATCGTGGGTGACAACGTTTCGCTGTTCATCCGCGCACTGGATGCGGTGACCAACACTACCGTGCTGGCCAATCCCAAGATTCTGACGCTAAACCGCCAGGCGGCCCGGGTGCTGGTGGGGCAGCGCATCGGTTATCTCTCGAGCACGGCCACCGAGACGAGCACGACGCAGACGGTGCAGTTTCTTGCCACCGGCGTGCAGCTTCATGTGCGGCCGTTCATCAACGCCAGCAAGAATGAAGTTCGGATGGAACTGCGTCCGCAGTTCAGCAAGGCAACGATCAAGAATCTTAACGGGCCCAACGGCTCCCAGATCGTCATCCCTGATGAGGACACTCAGGAAATCACCACCAACGTCATCGTCCCCGACGGTATGACCGTGGTACTGGGCGGTCTGTTCCGGGAAGACGTGACCAGTGGCCGGCAGCAGGTTCCGCTGATGGGTGATATTCCCATCATCGGGGCGGCATTCCGCGGTCAGACCGACTCGACGACCAGGACCGAGATCATCTTCCTGCTGACGCCGCGGATTGTCAGCGACCCGGCGATGAGCGCGCTCGGCGATCGTGCCAACGACCAGATTGAGCGGGTGAGGGCTGGCTCACGTCAGGGACAACTGCCGTTTAGCCGTGATCGCATGACGGCCACGTTGAACATGGAGGCCGAGCAGGCCGCCCGTGAGGGCGATGTTGCCAAGGCTCAGTGGCTGATTCAGCGCTCGCTGGCGCTGAACACCAACCAGTCCGAGGTGTATCGCCTGCGTGAGAAGCTCACCGGCGAGCGTGAAGTCTGGCCGACCCGCTCTTTATTTGAGGATGTCATTGACAAGGACGTTGCTGAGCGGCTGCGGAGCGTGCGTGAGAACCCGTCGTCGCCAGCTCTGACACCGTGGCGCTCGGTGAAGGTTCCCAAGCAGCCCTCGCGTGAGTTCCCTGCGACGTCCAAACCCAGTTCTGCGGTACCGGCTGCGTCCGGGACACCGATGAGCGCGGCCGAGGCTGGTACGGGTAACGGCGATGATGAGGCGTCGATTGCACCTGTCGCGGTGCCCGCCGCGGCGCCGCAGGCAGGGGCACAGCAGCCGCAGCAGGCGGCATCGGCTCAGCAGCCGGCCAAGTCTGCCAGCGGGTTTGTTCCGGGTACGCCGATCGCACCGCAGGGCGCGGCGACTGCGCAGGGGGGGCAGCAGAAACTGCCGCTGCCGATGCAGACTGAGCCGGCACCGGCTGATGCGCCGGGCTCGATGCTTTCAAACGCCGGTAACGAAGATTCGCCCTCCAGTGACCCCGCCGATGAGCCGAATTAAACGGCGCACGCGTTAGAACTTCCCACACGACCCGCGTGCACTGCCGCGGGTCGTTTTTATTTGGCCTCGAATTCCATTTGGAGAAGCTATGAAAATACAGAGCACCCCTGGTCTGGTTGTAACGATCCTTCTCATGACGCTTACCGGTGTGCAGACCGGGTGCGGGACCCACGGCAAGTACACGCAAGAGGGTAAGGATTTGGCCCAGACGCGGATGAGCCAACTGAAGGCCGGCGTGCAGCTGCAGATGGCCCAGCAGCAGTTTTTAGCTGGGGATTTGGACAAGGCGAGGAAGAGCATTGAAGTGGCGCTGAACGCGGTGCCAAACTATCCGCAGGCGCACGTGCTTCGTGGCCGGATTCTTATGGAATCGGGCGATCTGGAGAATGCGCGGCAGTGCTTCCTGATTGCAGAGTCGATTGACCCGAACCTGCCTGATGCGCAGTACTACGCGGGGATTTGCTACGAGCGATTCCGTCAGTGGGAGCCGGCGTTTGAGCGGTACAGTCGCGCTGCTGACCTTGACCGCGCTAACCCGCAGTATGTGGTAGCCGCGGCGGAGATGCTGGTGCATCAGAAGCACGATGACCAGGCGTTGGCGCTCCTGACGGAGCGACGAAAGGACTTTGCGCACAATGCGGCGATTGTGCAGTGCCTGGGTAATTTGGCGACTTTGGCTGGCGACAATGAACTGGCCGTTTCTCACCTGGCTGATGCCCGGATGCTGGCGCCTGATGATTTGACGATTCTGGAGCAGCTCGCTCGCGCTCAGGTGGCCGCGGGCAAGTTTGCTGATGCGGAATTTAGTGTGGGCAAGCTGCTTGATGCGCAGGCGGCCGAGCAGCCGAAGTTCTCGGCGAATTTGAAGGCTCGGGTGGCGAGCCAGACGCCGATTAGCCGGCGTGACTTGCAACTGCTGCGTGCCCGGTGCCTTGTGGGGCTGCAGCGCTTTAGCGAGGCCCAGCAGATTCTTGTTGAGCAGACCGCATCTGCTGAGGGGCAGAAGGATGTTTCAACGTGGATTTTGCTTGGGCATGTTGCCAGCAAGCTTGATGATGCTGTGCGCATCCGTCAGGTGGCGGCAAAGCTTTTGTCTATTGCTCCGGATCGCCACGAGGGGCACACGTTCCGGGCTGTTGCACTAGCGTTGCAGGCGGACTATCCGGCTGCGGAGCAGGCGGCGATGCGGGCGGTTGAAATGGCGGCGCGTTCTGGCCAGAGTGATGCAGGCCCGCTGCTGGTGCTGAGCAATATTCAGATCAAAGCGGGAAAAACCACTGAGGCGCTTGCGAGCGCCCGGGCGGCGATTGCGATTGACCCTGAGAGTGCAACGGCGCAGCATCTAATGGATTCGCTGGCTACGACGGCGTCGGTTCCGGCGGAGTAGCGCTAGCGGACGGGGGCGGGCTGATTGATGCGTGAATTCGAATATTTATGGCAGGCCGCGGCACCACGCTGCGGCCTGCTTGTTTTTGGGCCCCCGAGAGAACCGGCTGCTGGCAAGTTTGGCCATGTGTTGGGTAGGGTGTAGGATTGTGTGTGATGCGACCGTCTTTGACTGCGACTGTTCCGCTGCTCTTTTGCACCGTGGTGCTCACGGGTGCTGTGGCTGCGACGATTGTTGGTTCGGCCGGCCGGACGCGGCGCAGTGTTGCGGCGGTACCGCTTGATACCCGGTTGTTTATTAACACGGCCAGTGAAGCGGAACTGGCGTTGCTGCCGCACATTGGGCCGGCGCTTGCGGGGAGGATTGTTGCTGCCCGGGTGGCAAGCGGCGGGTTTGCCTCGATTGTGGATCTTGCCAAGGTTCGGGGCATTGGGCCTAAGGCGGCGGGCAGCATTGGGCCGCTGATTCGCTTTGATTGATCGCGAGAGGGCTTGAATGGGCTTGGATGGGCGTGGATGGGCAAACTCCCCGGATGGACTCCAAGATCATGCCGTTTGTGCATATGGCCGTTTCGGGCTCGTACGCTGGCGATGTGCGGCCACTGCTTGAACAACTTGCTACCGATGCGGCTATTGCGGAACTTGCTCGGGCTTTGGTTCGGGGCGGGCACCATCAGGCGCGCGGCTCGACTGGGTCTTCAACGCCGCTGATCGCCGCGGCGGTTGCTAGGGCGAGTAATTGCCCGGTGTTCCTGCTTTGTGCGCACGTTGATGAGGCGGAGGAGGCTGTTGATGCGATTGAGTCTGCGGGGATGGCGGCTCTTCCGCTGCCGGCGCTGCAGACTTTACCGGGGGACAGCACGGTGAGCGTTGAGTTGCTGTCGGGTCGGTTGGCGGCTGTGCAGGCGGTGATGGGCTGGGGGGATAAGCCTCCGGCGGTTGTGCTGGTGGCACCGATTCATGCGTTGATGCAGCCGGTGCCCACGGTTGCGGAGCTTGAGCGGGTGATGCTGGAGCTTGAAACCGGGGACACGCGCGGCCCCGCGGCGGTGGTGCGGTGGCTTGATGAGGCTGGGTACACGCGTAACGAGACGGTTGAAGAGCCGGGCGAGTTTGCGGTTCGTGGAGGGATTGTCGATGTTTTTCCGCCGGGTGATCCGGGCCAGCGGGGCGGAGAGGAGGCTTCGCTGGGTGGGGTGCCGGTGCGGCTGGATTTCTTTGGTCAGGAGCTGGAGAAGATCGCTGAGATTGATCTGGACTCGATGGGGATTGACCGGGTTGTAAAGCGGGTGCGGCTGGTGGGGATGCCCAAGGCGGTGGAGGTCCCGCAGGATGATCTGTCGGTCGTGCCCAGTGGCAGGGCTGGTCGCAAGAAGGCGGGGCCCGGGCCTGGTGCCCGTAGTGGTGAGGGCGATGGTGTTCAGTTTCTTGATCTGCTGCCGAAGACGACGATTGGCATCCTGCACGAATTACTTGAGATTACCGAGCAGGGGCGCGGCTATTACGAGCGCATCACTGGGAGTGGGCAGGTGTTTGGGCCGCCATCGGTGTTGTCGAGTCTGAACCGTCGCTGCGTGGCCACGCTGGAGATCACGCAGCTTGCGCAGTATGCCACTGATAAGACGATTCAGTTGCCGGTGTCGCCGCTGTTTGGGATTGAAGATGAGATTCCGGAGGCCATCGGCCAGTTGGTTGCTGCGGCCAAGGGCCAGCACGGGGATGAGCCCCACCGGGTTTTGGTGTTGTGCCAGAATGCGGCGGAGGAGGGGCGGCTGACGGAACTTATTGAGACGCACGCACCTCCGGGGACGCGTGAGGCGGGGTTGATTGAGATGCAGGTGCAGTACATGCATCAGGGGTTTATTTTTAGCCCGAGCCCGGGCTCTTTGGGGCAGACCGGTGGCGGTGGTGCGGGCCACGTTGGCCGGGAGAGCCAGCCGCTGCTGGTGATTCCGTACCACGAGTTACTGCACCGGTTTCAGGCCCGTCGTAGTGTGAACACGACGGCCAAGCGGATGAAGACCGGGCGGGCGATTGATACTTTTCTTGATGTTGAAGTGGGCGATTATGTTGTGCATAGTGAGCATGGCATCGCGCGGTTCACCGGGCTGCAGGTGATTCGCAGAGGTACAGGGGTGAAGTCTGCCGATGAGGTCATGGCCGATGTGAAGGCCGCGACCAAGCACAAGAAGCCGGTGGCGGGCCGGGGCGATGCGGCTGATCCGTATGCCGACACCGAAGAGATGCTGCTGCTTGAGTTTGATGGGCGTAGCCTTTTGCATGTGCCGGCCAGCCGGATTGATCTGGTGCAGAAGTACATTGGTGGCACGAAGGGTGCGCCGCAGCTCTCGACTCTTGGCGGCACGCGGTGGAAGAATCAGAAGGCCCGCGTGTCGGAGAGTCTGAAGGATCTGGCGGGGGAGCTGCTGCGGATTCGGGCAGCGCGGGAGCATTTGCCCGGGATCAAGTATCCGGCAGACACGGCTTGGCAGAAACAGTTTGAGGATGAGTTTCCGTATGAGGAGACTGAGGACCAGCTTGCAGCACTTGCTGAGATCAAGCGTGATATGACATCACCCCGGCCGATGGATCGGTTGTTGTGCGGCGATGTGGGTTATGGCAAGACGGAGCTTGCGATTCGGGCGGCGTTTAAGGCGGCGGAGGCGGGCAAGCAGGTTGCGATTCTGGTGCCGACTACGGTGCTGGCGGAGCAGCACGAGCGGACGTTTTCCAGCAGGATGGCGGACTTTCCGTTTCGGATAGATTCGGTGTCGAGATTTAAGAGCGCCGGTGAGGTGAGCGCCACGCTGGAGCGGCTGGCATTGGGGCAGGTTGATATTTTAATTGGCACGCACCGGCTGCTCTCGGCGGATGTGAGGTTTAAGGACCTTGGTTTGGTGGTGATTGATGAGGAGCAGCGCTTTGGTGTTGAGCACAAGGAGAAGCTGCTGGCCCTGCGGCTGACGGTTGATGTGCTGACGATGACGGCAACGCCGATTCCGCGGACGCTGCACATGAGCATGCTGGGCCTGCGTGACATTTCGTCTCTGACGACGGCGCCGATGGACCGCCGCGCTGTGGTGACGGAGGTGGCGCCGCACAACAAGAAGCGGTTGGCGCAGATTATTCGGCGTGAGCTGGCGCGCGATGGGCAGGTTTTTTACGTTCACAACCGGGTACACAATATCAGGTCGGTGGCGGATGATGTGAAGCAGCTTGTGCCGGAGGCACGCGTGGTGTTTGGCCACGGGCAGATGACCCCCAGCGAGCTTGAGGATGTGTTTTTGGCGTTCACGCGGCGACAGGCTGACATTTTTGTGTCCACGACCATCATCGAATCTGGGATTGATATTCCGACGGCCAACACGATGATCATCGCTGATGCCGACCGATTTGGCCTGGCGGAGCTGCATCAGCTGCGCGGTCGGGTGGGACGTTACAAGCACCGGGCGTACTGCTATTTACTGCTGCCTGATGACAGGCAGATCAAGGAGAAGGCCAAGAAGCGTTTGGCCGCGATTGAGCAGTTTAGCATGTTGGGTGCGGGCTTTAAGATTGCGATGCGGGATCTTGAGATTCGCGGCGCCGGCAACATTCTGGGGCCGGAGCAGAGCGGGCACATCGCGGCAGTTGGGTATGACATGTACTGCCAGTTGCTTGAGCGCGGGATCAAGGAGCTTCGGCATGAGAGTGTCTCGGTGCCGAGCGAAGTGACGCTGGAGCTTGGTTTTACCGGCATCATTCCCAAGCCTTATGTGCCTAGCGACCAGCGGCGGCTGGAGGCTTATCGCCGGTTGGCTACGGCCGGGAGCGTGCAGGAGCTTACCAAGGTTCGGGAAGACCTGCAAAGCGCGTATGGCCCGCTGCCGCCCGCTGTTGAGCGGCTTTTGGAACTTGCGGATCTGCGGGCCGGTCTTCGCAGCTTTGGGGTTCGCGGCGTGCTGGTGAAGGGCAGTGATGTGATCATTCGCACGGTCACGCCTGCGCCCGTGATGGTGACGCTTGCCGATGCGCCGGGGCGAGCTGTTTGCCCGCCTCCACGCAATGTTGGTGAAATGGCTGAGGTTTACTTTCGGCCTCACAACCCGGTGGCGCTTGAGCCAGCGACGCTGGTGTCCATCCTTCGAAAGCGATTTGGCGTCAGCCGCGCTGGTGCGGCGCTGATTGCTGCGGTGGATGCGACTGGCGGGGGCCCTTTGGGCGTTAAACCCACCAACGCTTCGGGCCCTTCTGGGCCTCGCAGCGCACCGGCGGTTGCTGCCGCACCGATTGTTCCAAAGATCACCAAGCCGGTGATGGCCCCGCCAGCGGCGGTGCGATTTCCGGTTGGCCCCAAAGGCCCGGGCAGATTGTCGAAGGGGTTGGCTGATATCAAGCGACAGCTTCGCGAGGCGGATATGCAGGTGCGGACGGAGCGGAAAGCGCGGGAGGATGCGGAGGATGCGGAGAAGTAGGTAGTGTTTTTCGTACGGAGGCTTTCGAGAGGCGACCAGCGCGGGATTGTTGATTGGGCGAGAGCAGAAGGTTGGGGAGGAAAGAGCAGAATTCACGATGCAAGCGGAGGCAGTGATTTGCAGCGTGCATTTACAACCAAATTCCCCGCACCAGCCAGCGGGCGTTTGCCTGAGCGTTGTTGTCGCGCTGGAGCCAGAGCCATAGGCCAGTTTCCAACTGAATCCTGAACAGGTCACTGTCGGCCGGGAGCAGCAGTTCGCGTGGGGCATCGCGCAGGGCGTGCTCATCGCCAGCGACGGAGCCGATTGTGGGTCCGGCCCACCACGCTGTTGTGGCATCGGCTAGGCGTTCGGGGCCGCGAAAATCAATAATCGTGTGTGTGCGGCCGCGCCAGCCGATGCGCATGGGTGGGCCATCGGGCACCAGGGCCATCACGCTGGCGTGCTCGGCGCTGGCCAGTAGAATTGGCGGGCGGGCTGAGCTTGTGACCGGCACTTCAAATCGCGATGGTGCGATGTGGCCTGAGGCGGGCACCAGCAAGCCGCTGCGGCCCAGGCCCTGTCCGGAGATGGGCACAGCATGCATTACGTGCTGCGGGCCCAGTCGTGTGTGCAGTGTGTCAAGCAGTTCGCCTAGTGCGGTTTCGTCAACTGGCGGCAGTGACCGCAGCGCATCGCTGTCTGTGGGCCTTGAATCCATGTTCGCCGCTGTTTCTTCACCCACACTGGTCCCCACGCGGCCCGCCACCTGCTGCAAGGTCAGGGTTGATGGCTTGACCTTGCCGATTGCCACCGCCACCAGTGTGATGCGTTCAACCCCAAATGCCAGTTGGGTTGCCTGCACTTTGTCTTCAAGTAATGCCCAGATGTGCCGCAGCGAGCGGCTGGGGCGGGCTAGGCGAATGGTGTGCTGCACTTTGGTGCGGCTTGATACATCCAGCCGCTCCATCGTCAGTTGCAGTGTGCGCAGGCCTTTGTGCCGCGTATCGAGTGTGGTTACAAGTTCGGTCAGCAGCCCGTGGGTGACGTGCGTGACAATGCCGATGTCGGCCACGGGGCCATCAAACACACGCTCGACCTGCGGCGGCGGCTCGGGCCGAATGGGCACGATGGTTTCTACCAAATCGCCGAACAGTTGGTCTATGCGTGTGAGCGTGGCTTGGCCGTAGCGAAGAGCGATGCTGCGCCGCGGCAGGGCCAGTAGATGCTCAACGGTGTGGATGCCCACATCATGCAGTGACAGCAGCGCGGCCTGGGCCACACGCAGTGCGGCCACCGGCAGTGGATGCACGGCTTGGCGGATGCAGTCACTGATGCTTTGACCCGGTTGTGGCGCAAGCACAAAGCCGATGTGCGGGCCGTAGCGGGCCAGGGCCCACGCCGCGGCCAGAGTGGGCGCGCTGGCCACCCTTGCGTGAATGCCAAATCGGTGCAGCAGCGTGGCCCGCACGCGGCGGACGAGCGCGGAGGGATCTGGGTACAGCCGCTGGCAGCCGGTGATGTCCATGACCAGTGTGTCGGGCGAGTGTTCAGGCTGTTTGGAGGTGGGCTGCAAGGCAGATTCAGGAGCGAGGCCGACCAGCGGCGCCATGCGGGCGCACCACGCGGCCAAGTGCCGCAGTGCGGCGGTATCGCGGTTTGGGTGGTGTGGCTCGATGATCAGACTTGAAGCGGGGAGGTTCTCAGGCAGCAAGGCTCTGGCGTGGGCCAGCGTCATTCCGGGGCGGATGCCGCAGGAAAAAGCACGCCCGCAGCACACGGCAACCGTGTCACGCTGGTGCACGGTGCGCGTCAGCAGCAGCACCGGTAGCGGGGGAGATGATGCCGAGCCAGCCGTGCGGGTGTTTGTGCCGCTGCTGCGTAACTGCAGCTTTGAATGCAGCACCGGGTTACGCCGAAGCGGCACGCCCGGGAGGATGGGCTGCGTAAGAGCCTGCGGGTCCGGCGTTTGCGACGATGCTCGCAGCGACGGCTGAAACATGGGCAGGATGCCCCGGCGCATCAGGCGACGTTTGAGTACATCCAGCGGCCATTGAGGAAGATACACACACACAAAGCGGGCCACGGCTCTGCTCCACAATCCAGGTGGGTTTGCGCGGCGAATCCGGCGCAGCGCTGCCCACAACCAAGGGTGACGGTGACAGAGAATGGCTTTGAGCAAGCTGCATTCCTTTGCAGTGCTCCAGGGTGACGGCCAGACGAGGCCGGCAGTAAATTGGTGCGATGGTGGGGCGGCCGCCGAACATGGTGCGCGATGGGAAGTTGGTGCTCGCTTCCTGCCGCGGGACTGGCACGGGTGCGACGTGCCATCGCGCACCGGCCGCGGAAAGCTGCCCCGCATCGCGGATGCCACGCACCAGCAGGCCGATGGCGGTACGGCCGGATGATGCCGCCAGTTGCAGCCGTCGGGTGGCGGCGAGGTCCAGCGCGCGGCCATCGGCAACAACCGCTGCCACGGCGGGGCTGCGTAGGGCAAGATCTATGGCCCACAGGCGGGCGGCATCATCGGGCGGGTTGATGAGCACGCTGGAGGCGAGTAGCAGCCGGCGCGGATCATCAGGCTCGATCAAGGCGTGGACTGATGGCCACACCCGCTGGCCGATCCACAGCACCAGCCGCCCCGGCCCGGTGCGCAGGGCGCAGGCGGCGATGTGGGTGAGCATGAGCAGCGGGGGGGTGTCATCAAGCTGGGGCGGCGGTGCGAGAGGGGTGGAAGGGGCGGGAGGGGTGGAAGGTGCGGAGGCGATTGATGGGCTAGGCGCGGAACCTAGTGATGCAAAGATGTCGTGTACGCTGCCCCTTCGCAAAATTGAATCTGCCTGTGGCCAGCCGGTGCCAAGCGGGGTGGGCCCATTGCTGTTGCAGCTTGTGCCGGATTGTGTATGTGCATTTGCCAACTCCGAGCCAAGCTCAATGGCCTGCATTTGGGCGCTGAGCTGGCGGAGCAGGGCGGCGCGATCTGTTGGGAGCGGGGTGTGGCCTGTGCCGTGATTTTTTTCGTGGCATCGCCTTTCTAGGCGATGGGCTTTCTCAGTCGCCTTCCCTGCCTCGCCTGCCTCGCCTGCCTCACCGGTCTCATCTGCAATGCGTCCCTCCTGCAACCAGTGATCTTGTGTTGCAGGTGGCGCATGACCGCTTGCCACGGCAGGGTGTGATTGGGGAGGCTGGTCATTGCGATGATCGCCGCGGGCTGTTCTTTGTTTGGCGTGAAATACCATACAAAGACCAGTTTACACCCAAACAGATATCTGTCAAGTAAAACGGTTTGGTTTTTGATAGTTATCCACAAAGTGGCGATCCAGCCGCTTCGGGTCAGGTTTTATCGGCACCCGCTCGAGAAAAAAAGCGAGCCAGAGAGGGGAGTCCTATTTGGGCTTTGGCATGGCCTTTTCGCTGGCCTTGAGGGCAGATTCCAAGCGCGAGCGGAGCGAGTTGATGGCGGCGGCATCGGCAGTGTCCTGTTTCGACGTCGGCTGCTCGGGGCTGCTGAGCCATTGCAGTTGGGCGGCTCTGGGCTGTCCGGCTTTGAGTGCGGTGCTGATGAGCGCCTGAGTCATGGCGCTGGACTTGTCGAGCACTCTGGCGCGGTCAGCGAAGGCACTGGCTTCTTTCTCGCGCGGTGCCGCCAGCAGTGAGGCGTACAGGTTCGCCGCGGCATCGCGGAAGGATTTCATCGGCATGTCTTCGATGATCTTGCGCGTTCGTTCATCAATGCCCTCAGGTAGTTCGTGCTTCGGCATCGCCTTCTCGAACTCAAACTGCTGCTCGATGTGCGCGATCGGATCTGGATAGAGCGCGGCGATGTCGACCCAGCGGCCGTGTTCAATGAGAAGGGGTGCCAGTTGGTAAGCGTGCCGAGTGAGCATGGGTGTCCACTTCGCCTGACCTTTCACACCATCAAACCAAGCCAGCGTGGCTTTCTGATCTTCGATGATGGTGTTAAGTACCAGCCAGTCCGACAGATCTCCCCCGCTGACTTTGGGTTTCTTGAGCAGCTCACCGGTCTGGTCACGCAGTTCGGTGAACTTGGCTTTGGCGAGGGGCGACTTCTCTGCCAAGGCTTTCATGTCATTGGCCATAAATGACAATCGAACACCCACCATTGCGGGATTATGCTCGAGCATGTGCTGCCACAGCCAAACGAACTCCTCGGTGGCTTTCTCGAACTTGCCGCTCTGGGTGAGCGACTTTGCTACTTCCATTCGGGCTTGGGTGTCGATCTTCCCATCGGCAGCGGGTTTGGCACGTTGCTGTACGGCCTCGATTGACTTCTCACCCCGAGCCACCCCTTCGAGCCATGCCAAAAGGTCGGCGCCGCTCTTGTATCCAACGACGCGATCAAACTCTTCGCCGTCTTTGAAAGCGATCATCGTCGGCATGGCTTCGACCGACAGGCTCTTGGCGATTGCTGGCTGCGCATCAACATCAAGGGCGACTGCGATGGCGTTGGTGTTGATCCACTTGATGACCTTGTCGTCTACCCAGGTGGTTTTGTCCATCTGCTTGCAGGGCCCGCACCAAGTGGCGGTTGCTTTGACGATGAACCACTTTTTTCCATCCTCGGCGGCCTTCTTTGCTTCCGCGTACGGCTGCGTGTTAAACACCGCTGGTGGCTTTGATTGGCCCGCATCCGCAACGGATGTCAATGCACTGGACGTGATCAAAGCTGTTACAAAGATAAGCAGCAGACGTGACATTTGTGTATTCCCTGTACTGCAATTGAAAGTATGCCCTACGGAATCGTCGGACCAACTTCTATCATGTTAGCCGATACGCGTGCCCCGGTATGACCGGGACTGAGTAGCCAGCAGAGGCAGGAAAATGGCTAAAATGATGAACTTTAACATCCCGCAGCCAGGCGTTGATGAACGCGATGAAGTCGGAGCCGTTGACGACGCCGTGGCAGAAGGGCGACGGTTCGCCACCCAACGCCACCCAAGATGTTTCGGTGTTGCGGGCCAATGAACCCATTACACCCCGGCCCGTACCGTCTTGACGCGGTTGATCAGCCCGTTGGTGGAGCCATCATGGCTTGCTATCTTGCCCGGGGCCAGCAGCTCAGGCAAAATGGCCTTGGCAAGCTGCTTGCCCAGCTCCACGCCCCACTGGTCAAAGCTGTTGATGTCCCAGATGATGCCCTGTGTGAAGATTTTGTGTTCGTACATTGCCAGCAGCGAGCCGAGGGTGCGCGGGGTGATTTTGCCCTCGATCAGGATCGTGCTTGAGGGGCGGTTGCCTTCAAAGACCTTGTGGGGCACCAGGGCATCGAGTGCTGCGCCGGTGTAGCCTTCCTTGGTCAGTTCTGTGCGCACCTTTTCGGCTGATTTGCCGGTCATCAGGGCCTCGCTCTGGGCCAGTACGTTGGCAAGTAGGATGTCGTGGTGGCAGGGCTGGGCGGAGTGGCCGGAGTCTGCCGCATCGCCGCCGATTTCGTTGTGGCTGATGGCGGGGATGATGAAGTCAACGGGGATGAGCTTGGTGCCCTGGTGGATGAGCTGGTAAAAGGCATGCTGGCCGTTGGTGCCGGGTTCGCCCCAGATGACCGGGCCGGTCTCGTAGCTGACGCGCTTTGAATCGCGGGTGACGAACTTGCCGTTGGATTCCATGTCACCTTGCTGGAAGTACGCCGCGAAGCGGTGCATGTACTGGTCGTACGGCAGGATGGCGTGGCTCTGGGCGGAGGGGCTAAAGAAGTTGTTGTACCACACGCCCAGAACGGCCATGATCATGGGCAAGTTCTCTTCGGGCGGTGTGTTTAGGAAGTGCTGGTCCATCGCGTGGGCGCCGGCCAGCAACTGCTCAAAGTTCTCAAAGCCGATGGATAGCGCGATTGACAGGCCGATGGCCGACCAGAGTGAGTAGCGGCCGCCAACCCAGTCCCAGAAGCCGAACATATTCTCAACATCAATACCGAAGGCGGAGACCTCTTTGGCGTTAGTGGATAGAGCCACAAAGTGCTTGGCCACTGCGGTTTCATCGGGTATTTGCGAGAGAAACCAGGTGCGGGCGGAGCGGGCGTTGGTGATGGTTTCTTGGGTGGTAAACGTTTTGCTGGCGACGATGAACAGGGTTGTGTCGGCCTTGCAAAGACGGAGGACTTCGGCCAAGTGGGTGCCGTCTATGTTGCTGACGAAGTGGCACTTCAGGTCACGTTTGGAGTAGGGCTTGAGCGCCTCGGTGACCATGACCGGGCCGAGGTCTGACCCGCCGATGCCGATGTTGACCACATCGGTGATGACTTTGCCGGTTGCCCCGCGGTGCTGGCCGGTGCGCACGGCGGAGACGAACCGCTTCATGCGTGAGAGCACGGCGTTGACTTCGGGCATGACATCCTGACCATCGACCATGATGGGCTTGTTGCTGCGGTTGCGCAGGGCGATGTGCAGCACGGCGCGATTCTCGGTGAAGTTGATCTTCTCGCCGAAGAACATGCGCTGGGCCATTGCCTGCACGCCGCGGGCCTTGGCCAGTGTCATCAGCAGCTTCAGCGTTTCGCCGGTGATGCGGTGCTTGGAGTAATCCAGCAGCACATCCTCGAACCTGGCTGAGAAATGATCGAAGCGCTTGGGGTCTTGGGCGAACAGGTCTGTCATGCGGAGGCCGGCGACCTGCTTGTGATGGGCGGCGAGTGCGGCAAATTCGGGAGTTTCGGTCAGCAGGGACATGTGGGCTCCGGGGACTCGGGCGGCGGGAACGAACTAGGGCAGCGAGGAGGCAACCCGCTGGGAAGATGTCCCGGCGGGGTCAATGGAATATAAGCCACAGAGTTTATCGGTCGTGGGGGAGGGGGAGATGATTTTGTGGAGCAGGTGCGGGTGGGAATGGGTCGGGATCGGCGGATCGCCCTATTTCAGAGTGCTGGCCGGTTCAGAGTGCTGGCCGTTTCAGAGTGCTGGCCGGCTTGGTACAGGCCAGAAGGGCTTAGCCCAGACGGGTGGTTTCGGCTGCTGGCGGCTCGCCAGCTTCGGGAGATTCGGCCAAAGCGTCAACCAGAGCCTGCTCGGTGGGACGAACATCGTTACTGCGCGGCACGCGGTCGTTGATTGCACCGCAGGTGCCGCAACTGATGCCGTAGACATCGGGTGAGGCTGTTTCGGGCAACTGCTGGCCGCAGGTCATGCAGCGGGAGGTGTCTAGCGTGGAAGCGAGGCGGTTGACCGAGACAACCGCGGCGGCCAGAGCGATGGAGAGGGCCGCAACCCAGCCGCCGCCGATGAACGTGACGGTGGTAACACCCGCTAGGAGACCAGCTAAAACCCAGCCCAGAGCCTTCCAGCGGAGTTTGCTGATGAAGGCGGTGCCGGAGTCTTTGAGGTTTAGGACCGTAGTTGTGGCATAGGACCGCAGGCCGGGTGGACTGGCTGGAGCGGGGGGCGGGTTGACGGGGTCGGTAGACACGAGCGGTAAAGCGTAGAACGGCTGGCAACGATTTAGAGCTTACGGGCCTTGTCAATCGCTTTTTTTAGGTTCTGGGGATTTGGGATGTGCTCGAGTTCTATTTCATCATCAGACTGGCTGGAATTGCTGATGGAGAGGCGGCCTGTACCTAACAGACGCTCGTGCAGGGATTGGGTGAGGCGAATGTCCTGAATTTCGCGGAGGGGCACATCAAGCGTGTCGCGTGTGAACAGACCTTGGGCCACGATGAGCCGTTTGGACGTGACGGTGATGGACATGGAGCGGGAATGAAGGAACCAATAACCGAGGAACCCGGCCCCGAGCAGAAACACGCCACCGCCGATTTCCGGAAGCATTTGGGTGCTCTTGATCAGTCCGCCAATGGCAAAGCCAAGCCCAGCCAAGATTGCGAGTACGGCGATGGCTGCGTGGCCGGGGCGGGAGACAAACCACGCGGGATGAACGACCAGAAGGTCGTGCTCCTCCGAGGTCTCAATGTTCTCACCGTTTGCGCCGTGTTCACCGGGGGAGGGTTCGGCATCGGCCGCGTTCTGGGCATCGGCATCGGCGGCGGCGTCATCGCTCGCGGCGGCGTTGCCCCGCCGGCGCTTGGCGGGCGCGGCGGGTACGGCAGCATCGTCTGTGCCATCGGGTGAGCCATCGTCTGCTTGGGCCTCCGGAACGGATGGTTCATCGGCAGCGGCGGCCATTGGGGGGACGGCGATAACTGCTCTGCAGTAGGGGCAGACGGCTTTCTTGCCGGCCAGCGCATCATCGATGCGGAGGGGTTTGGAGCAGTGGTCGCAGGGGAAGCGGAGCAAGGGTGGGGGGAACCAAATTGCCAAATTTTCAAATGGCCAAATGGCCAAATGAAGAAGGGAGAACGGGATGGTGGGATGCTTTGGGTCGGGAGCCGCTCGCAGGCGGGGGGGTGGATCGACGAATCAGGATTGGATCATCCGTTCCACTTAGTTTCGGCCTGGCCGGTGTAGATGGACAGGGGGCGGATTAGGCGATTGTCGGCGTGCTGCTCGATGATGTGGGCGGCCCAGCCGGTGATTCGGGCGGCGACGAAAATTGGCGTGTACTGCGGCACGGGGATGTTCATGGTGAAATACGTCATGCCGCAGGGGAAATCGACGTTTGGGTGGATGTTCTTCTTCTCGAGCATGATCTTCTGAACCTGCTCGCCCAAGGTAAACCAGAGTGGGGCAGGGATGCCACCGAAGTTGCCCTTGAGGGTGCCGGCCATGGCCTTGCCCAGCTTGTGGAGGATGCCGGCGCGGTGGTCACCGTTTTTGTAGACGCGGTGACCGAAGCCCATGAGCTTGCGTTTGGTGTCGAACGCGTTCTGCATCCACGCATCAACCTTGGCGGTGCCTACGCCATCGGGGCCGACATCTTTGATGATTTCCTTGAGCATCTCCATGGCTGCCTCGTTGGCGCCGCCATGCAGAGGGCCTTTGAGTGCCGCGATACCGCCGCAGACGGCACCGTGCATGTCGCTGAAGGTTCCGGCGATGACGCGGCTGGTGAAGGTGCTGGCGTTGAACTCGTGCTCGGCGTAGAGGATCAGTGAGACATCCATCACGTGGGCCTCGGCCTCGGTGGGCTTGCGGCCGGTCATCATGTACAGCATGTTGGCGGCGTGGCCCAAGGTTGGGTCTCCGCCGAGTTCGCGGCCGATGATGGCCCGGTTGTCGATGATGTTTTGCATGTGGCCGATGATGGTCGGGATCTTGGCCAGTAGCCGCTTAGCCTTGCGCAGGTTGGCGTCCTTGATTACGGACTGACAGTCGGCATCGGTGTGGCCGAGGATGGACACGGCCGTGCGCAGGACATCCATGGGCACAGCGCGGCCGCTGGCGAGCCATCCGGCGGATGATTCAATGAAGCCGACGACCGCGGCAGGCAGTGCCCGCTCAGCGATGATCTCTGCCTTGAAGCGGGCGAGCTCCTCGTTGCTGGGCTTGTGGCCCTGCAGCAGCAGGAAGGCGACCTGCTCAAAGGTGGCGTGCTCGGCAAGATCGTGGATTTCATAGCCGCGGTAGATGAGCTTGTCCTGCTCGATGGAGCACACGGCGGTTTGCCCGCCGATGACACCATCAAGACCCTTGGCAAACGCGGCCTGAGCATCGGCCTTGGAGGGGGCTTTGGGGGCTGGGGGGGTTGCGGTAGTCATTGGGTGTGTCCTTATAGAGGGGTGATGGTGGCGGCCCGCGAGAGAGCAAATTGGGGCCAGGGGCGTTGGGGGTTGCGTGTTGGCGGGTTGCCGGAACAAAACAGGTAGAATGAATTTAGGTCGGTACTCTGGCCCGGGAGGGGCGGGGAGAGGGGTTGGGGTTGGAACCGCTTTGGCTAGGGTGAGTTTGTAGAGCACGCCATTTCGTAAAAACCACCTGCCATAGCAGGATCGCTTGCTGATAAAACGCAGAATTTCTAGCGATTTGCCTGCTTTACCGGCTGCCGGAAACCGGCATGGGCTCGATGACCTCGATCCGGCCGGATTTGACGAACCAGCGTAAGGCCCGCGCGACGAGCGGTGAAGGCTTGGTTGGTTCCACAAACGTGACGCGGGCCGGGTCGGCGGTGATGGGCTGCGGGGCTAGGTTGGCTGTTGTGTCGCCATAGGCTGCGATGATCTGCTGGGCGGCATCAAACTCGACCCTGCCAGCGTTTAGGCGTTTGCCATCGGGCGTGACAACCTCAACGTTGATTGCTGCGGCGGCGGAGACAAGCTCGCCACCGAGCTGCTGGGCGAGCGCTGCATCGGACCCGGCGGGCGGCGGTGTAACCGCGGCAGTTGGCAGCGGGCGGAGCCTTGCTTCGATTAGTTCGGAAGTGAGCGAGACGGGCGCATCGGCTCCGCGAGCGCGCTGGAGGAGGCGGATGCCATCACGCATCTGCATCAGGCCCTCGGCCTGATTGAACATGAGCGAGCCGGTCCAGGTGAACAAGCTGGTTCCCGCCCGGCTGGGGTTGAACAGCGTGTCGGTGGCTGGTGTAACTGCTGCGGTATTTGGTGCGGCCGCTGCGGTGGTAAGTGCGGGCGTCGTGCGGGGTTGGCGGTGGTCATCGACTAGCAACTGGCCGGGACCGGGCACTTCGAGGGTGGCCTTGGCCGGAGACGCCAAGATGCGGTCGCCTTCGAGGAAGAGCAGTTGCTCCAGCGGGCCTTCTGCACCTTGCTGCTGCGGGCCAAAGCGGCGGATTTCTACGGTGGCCTTTGGTGCGCCGGTCTGGCTCACGCTGCGGCCGATGGCCTCAACCAGCAGGATCTTGCGTTCACTGCCAAACTGCTGAGTGACGGGTGCAGCGCCGGCGACGACGGCTGCGGCTGTGGTGGCAACAGCCTGCAGGGCTGGGGTCTGGTTGAGGCGGGGCTCGAAGGTGAGCTTTAAGGCCTCGGCCCGCATGGTGTTGGCCTCTCCTGTGCCGCGGCGTGCGACGGCCACGGTGCTGCCGCGTGCCTCGGCGTTGCCCTTGTCATCATCAAAGCGGAGGAACTCGGTCCACACTGTCTCGAGTGTGGTGCCTGCGGCTGTGCTGCCGCTGCTGGCGGCAGGTTTGGGGAACGCGAGCATGCGGCCCGGACCATGAACGTAGAGCTCGCGGCGCAGGCCATCGAGCCGCATCTGTGTGCCGCTGATCTCGATGCCGCCTTGCTCCTTGCCGCCGCGGCCGATGCTGACGGTGGTACCGGACAGGTCGATGACCTGGGAATCAGCACTGGCTACATCAAGGCGATCGGCCCGTGCGAATGTGTCGCGGTCATCGGTGAACGCGACTTGATTCTCGGCATGGACGGCCCGCAGCGCGGTTTTGCCCAATTCATCGTTCTGGAGCTTGGCATCGATCAGGCCCGCTTGCAGCTTTAGGCCGCGGCGAGTGGCGGCGGCTGGCTCGGATTGTGTACCAACGGTGAGAACCTGACGGATTTCGAGTGCGTTTTGCCGGGAGGCAAATACTGTCGGGGCGAGATCGATGGTGATCGCTTCACCGCTGAGTGTGCCGTCAGCGGCGTTGGTAGCCTCGAGTCTGGCTTTTTCGGTGAGGCTGATACGGGCCAGCGCCGTTGCCGGCGCTTCCCCGGCCCGGCGGGAGAGTTCCTTAAAATCAAGTTTTACGACGCCGCTGCTGACTGTGCCGCGCTGATCAGTGATGCGGACATCACCCTGAGCGATGGCCGCGAGAATCTGCTGGCTGATGCGTCCATCGGCGATGAGCATGCCGACGTCGAGTTGATCAGACCACACCAGCGTTCGCATGAGTTGCGGCCCGACTAGGGTTTGTTCTTCGCGGCGGTTTGATTCAGCATCGGTCGCGCCGAAGCCCGGGCCGATCAGCGAGATTCTCCCGGAGACCAAGTCGGAGGAGAGCTTTTCGCACTGCACGATCGCATACTGAGCCTGCCGGATGATGGCGCGAACTGGTTCGGCGCTGCGCGTGAGTACAAGTCGAGGCGTTGTTGCGCTGTACCAGGCCTCGCCGAACGTGACGGTGGCGGTGGGGGATTGCGGCTGCATTGCTGGCTTGATGCTCAATGTTGCCACGGTGCGGTCGCCGAAAATTCGAACGCCAGCGAGCTGGCCGCGGAGCTCGGTGGGCATGGCGGTGATCGGGCGGACTTCAAGCGGCCCTGAGAATGAGACGGAGATGTCATCGGCGGGCGTTACGGAATCCCAAGGGGTGGCATCCGAACCCAGCACAAATGGCGTCAGCAGCCGCGGGTTGGTGTTTGTTGATGGCGTCGGGGTTAGGGCGTCCTCGCCGCGGGCTGGCTTTGCGGCCGAGGAGAGCATCGTCAGTGGAGCGATGGCACCGGGCGCGATTTTTCCATCGATGGCGGTGGTGAAGGCCTCAAGCCGCTGGGCGGTGAGATCTATCGATGCGCTGCGGATGGAAAGCTCCGGCCCCATGCTTGTTCGGTACAGGGTTTGCTTGGCGGGCAGAGCGGCTACTGGCGCGGTGATTTGGGGAGCCGCTGCGGGAGCATCCTGCGATGGCATGCGAGTGGAAGACTGAAGGGAATCGGCCAGTGTGCGGAGCTTGCTTGGGCTGAGCACCAGTTTGGTGGTTTTATCAACTTTGAACAGCTCGATGCGGCTTTGCACTTCGTTGGCAACGATGCGAACGCCCGATCCGGCGGCATCAATACCGCTGCCGATGAGCGTGAAGCTCCCGGCCGAGGTGATTTCGCCGAGGGGCAGATCGAAGGCGATTGATGTAGTTGAAAACTCGATCGCGGGCACAGCCCCGCTCGGGAGTGGCGCGGGTGTGCCCGAGACCGTGGGCGGCACGATGAAATAGCGGGCCGTGACGTTGCCTTCAAACACGCCACTCTCGGGCTTGGGTTCTGATGGGCGGGCGATGAGCGTGCCCTTGTCAGCGGTGACGACAATGCGGGCAGCTGGGGACAGGAAGAGCGTGGCCTTGGGCCGCTCGACGATTGACCGGCCCAGCGGTTGCGGGTCAATCTTGGCCCATTCAATCAGGCCGAGGACTTTGCTGGGATCGGCCTTGTCAACGTACTGAAACCTAGCCTTGCCAACTGGCGAGAGCCCGGTGGTGGCGATGTCCTGCGGCGCGGAGTCCTTTGAGGGGGCGGGCGCAGTTGGGAGTGGGCGGGAGCCGGTCGCGCCGTGATAGACGACTACCAGCCCGACAATTCCGAGAAAGACCAGCCCGAGGCTGATGGCGACGACGCGACCGAGGGTTCGGGAATTGATGGGACGATCAGCCATGCGGGGCATGATACGGACGGGCGGGTCGCCAGTCGTCAGCGGCGATCAGAAACGCATCATTGCCGCCGTGTGCCTTGCCCTTGGCGGCATGCAAATCCTTACTTGTACTCCGCCAGCAGGGTTTCATACACGCCCTTGGCCTTTAGGATCAGGTCCACGACCTCCCGGACGGCACCGTGGCCCCCGAGTTGGATGGTGGTGTATGCCGCGGCGGCTTTGACCTCGGGTGCGGCGTTGGCTACAGCAACCGGAAAACCGACCCTGTGCAGAATGGGCAAATCGGGCCAGTCATCGCCGATGTGGCAGATCTGCTCGGGTTGGATGCCGGTGCGGTCGGTGATGACTCGCAATGATGCGGCTTTGTCTTTGGAGCCCTGAATCACATGGGCAATTCCAAGGTCAGCCAGGCGGTGCAGCAGCGAACTGCTGGTGCGACCGGTGATGACGGCCACTGGCAACCCGGCCTTGGCGCACAGCCGCAGTGCAAAGCCGTCGGTCACGTGGTAGCGTTTTGTCTCTTCACCGGCGGGGCCGATGTAAATTGATCCATCGGTGAGTACTCCGTCAACATCGAGGCACAGAAGTGCAACGTTTGCTGCGGGAAGGATGGAGGCTGTGCTTGACATGCGGCTGGGAGTGTACGGTGCCGATGTGGACTGGGGGTGGGATCGGAGTGATGAATCCGCGGGCTGTTCTTGGCAAAGAACGCCGCGGCGTGGATATGCTGGGCGTGGACCAGACGGTTGACATCGCGATCATCGGAGCGGGCGCTGCGGGGCTGTTTGCCGGAATCTGGGCGGGGCGGTCGCTCAGCAGTTCTGCGGTTGCAGCCGGCGGCCCGTTGCCGAGCATTTTGGCCGTGGATGGCGCCAAGGTGCTGGGGGCGAAGATTCTGGTAGCTGGTGGCGGGCGGTGCAACGTCACGCATCACGCTGTTGATGAACTGCAATATGCCGGGAGCAGCCGCAACGCTATCAAGAAAGTGCTTCGCCGCTTTGATGTGTCGCCAACTGTCGCGTTCTTTGCCGAGCTTGGCGTCACCTTAAAGCGTGAAGAAACCGGCAAGCTCTTTCCGACGACCGATGATGCCCACACGGTGCTGGATGCTTTGCTCCGGGCCGCCGCCGAGGTGAGGGTGCAGATCCGGCATCCGTGGCGGGTCAAAAATGTGCGCAAGGATGGAGAGATTTTTGAAGTTGAAGCAGAAGGAGAAGGCCAGGCGCCGATCGTGCGTGCGCGGCGACTGATATTGGCCACCGGCGGGATGGCACTTCCCAAGAGCGGCTCGGATGGTCGCGGGTATGCGTTTGCTAAGGGCCTCGGGCACACGGTTACACCACGCGTTTTTCCGGCTCTTGTCCCGCTGACGATGCCGAAGGACCACTGGATATGCCAGCTCTCCGGTATCACGTTGGAGACAACGCTGGAGCTTCGAGCATCCAGCGGTAAGAAGCTTGCGGTATATACCAACTCAACATTGCTCACGCATTTCGGGCTGTCCGGACCGGGGCCGCTGGATATCTCGCGGTATCTCTTGGCGGCCCGGCATGAGGACAGCGGCGCTCGGCTGGTCATCAACTGGCTGCCGGGCGCAACGCGAGAGGCCGTGGATGCGGATTTGTTGGCCCTAGGGGTACGAAGCCCGGGCCGGTACTTGCGCGAGTGTGGATTGGCCCAACGACTTGCCGAGGCGATTTGCATTGCCGCCAAGGTTGATCCGTCCATGCACGGTCACGCACTCACGCGCGAGAGCCGCAAAGAACTGGTACGGACGATTACCGAAGCGGAAGCGCCAATCTCCGGCGACCGCGGGTTCACTTACGCCGAAGTGACCGCAGGCGGGGTGCCACTCTCGGAATTGCAGCTTGAGACGATGGAAAGCCGCGTGTGCCCGGGCCTGTTTATCTGTGGCGAGTTGTGTGATGTTGATGGACGAATCGGCGGGTTTAACTTTCAATGGGCATGGGCCAGCGGTTTCGTGGCCGGGTCCGCTGCGGCGGCCTCGCTGTCACGGGGCGCAGACGTGCGTGTTTCCGGATGAAACAACCGGATGGCCGTTCACCGCTTACCCGGCGGGTCGAATCTGAACAACAACCGCTGGCTCGCCGACTTCGGGCTCTATCACCGGCCGGAGCAGACAACTCCCATCGGTTGCGGAATCTTCAAAGGGTTCAAGCAGGACGGATGTGGGAGCGGTGCCGAGACCTTGAATGTAGAGTTTGGTGGTGAACGACTCGATCAATCGCACTCGAATATGCCCATCGACATCGGTGCGCCCGGCCACAGTGCTCAGCGGCTCCGGACTGGACAGGTAGTCAATCGCCGGACCGAATTGAATAGGGTTTACGGGAAAGTTTCGCCGATCAAATGGTTGTACGAGCACGGTGGCGTTGGCCCACGGGGTACCGCCCCGGCTGATGGTTAGGTCGTAGTCTGCCTCGGCTGGTTGGCTGGCGCACCCGCCAAGGCCAGCACCCGCGGCCACGGCCGCACAAACCGACAACGCCGCACGGAATAAGAATCTTGCTTGCACCGTAAAGGATACCGCGGCAAAGCAGGTCAACGATGCAACCATCTATGGCAAAGTCAAAGACAGCCAAAACCGCCGTATCAGCCTCGAAGGCAGGTAGCAAGCCGCGCGCTGCATCAGTGACCAAGTCTGCGGCGGGCTCGGCATCGTTGCCCGGTGTACCTTTTAAGCTTCCGCGAGTTTCACCAGAGAAGCGGGCGCGAGCGCACAGATTGCGGGACCTTCTGGCGGAACACTATCCGACTGCGTACTGCGAACTCAACCATTCAAATGCGCACGAGTTGCTGGTGGCGACGATTTGCTCCGCCCAGGCAACGGATGTGAGCGTGAACAAATGCACGCCCGCACTGTTTGCCGCGTATCCGACACCGGCTGATTATGCCAGGGCCACGCCGGAGCAGATTGAGCCGTACATACGAACCATCGGGCTGTTTCGCAGTAAGGCCAAGGCAATCTGCCAGACCATGCGTGACATTGTTGAGAAGTTCGGAGGTCAGGTGCCTCGGACGATGGATGAGCTGCTAACCCTGCGCGGCGTGGCTCGTAAAACTGCCAACGTGGTGCTTGGCAATAGCTTCAAACTCAATGTCGGATTCGTGGTCGATACCCACGTGCACCGGCTTAGCCAGCGATTGGGGCTTGTGCCGTGGAATACGCCCGTGCCTAAGGCGGAGAAGATTCTCATGGCCTGCTTTGCAGACTTTCAGAGCGAATGGTGCGATTTGTCGCACCGGCTGATCTTTCATGGCCGCGGACCCTGCAAGGCCCGCGGCGCGCCGGGCGGGGTATGTAGTAACCACGTGATCTGCGGGGAACTTGGTCAGAAATGCGAACTGCGAGTCAAAGGAAAGCCAGTATCATCCTAAATTGTCTCTCTCACCGTGAATTGTTTGTTGCTGTGTGCCCAGTCGCCTTTGCTCCAACCGAACTCATCCATGCCCACCCTCTATCTGATTGATGGTTACGCACAGTTTTTCCGGGCATATCACGCGATCCGCACGCCCATGACCTCGCCGGTGACGAAGGAACCGACGAACATGTCGTACGGGTTCCTTGGCATGATGCTCAAGCTGCTGCGAGGCACGCCGGCCACCGGCGGCAAGCCGGATTACATCGCCATCACACTGGATGTTTCGGGCGATCAGGGCACCTTTCGTTCGCAGATTTACCCGGCGTACAAAGCCACACGCTCGGCCCCGCCGGAGGATCTCTTTCCTCAGGTTGAGCGCTGCCTTGCAGCGCTCAAGGACATGGGCGTGCCGATTCTCGGTGCTGCGGGATTTGAGGCTGACGATGTCCTGGCCACGCTGGTGACCCAGCTGCGGCGGGAGCATCCGAACCTCAACATCCGCATCGTCAGCAAAGACAAGGATCTGAAGCAGCTTCTCGCCTCTGCTACCGATGTAAATGGGGCTGTTGAACTGTTCGATGTTCACACCGATGAACTGTTTACCGAGGCGAAACTCAAAGAAGAAACCGGACTGTTGCCGCCGCAGATCATCGACATGCTCTCGCTTATGGGTGACAGCTCCGACAACGTTCCTGGGGTCGAGGGCATCGGCCCCAAGACCGCTGCGGAGCTGATCTGCACGTATGGCTCTGCCGATGCGGTTTTGGCTGCGGCGGTCTCAATCAAAGGTAAACGCGGTGAAAAACTCCGCGAGGCGGGTCCCATCCTCGCGCTGTCACGCTCGCTGGTTACCCTGCGGCATGATGTGCCCATCGCACTCGAACTTGAAGCGGCCAAGATCAGCAACTTCAACCTCGCCGAACTCATTCCAACGCTCAAAGAGCTGGGCTTTAACCGCTACCAGGATGAAGTGAAAGTGATGCTGGGTCTTGCCGAGCCTCCGACCCTTCCGGCGGCAAGGAACAAGCCGGATACCGTAAAGATCGGCGGCGGCGGTAGTTCCGCTGTTTCGGCCAAACCACTCCGTCAGACCAAGCAGCAAGCCATTGATGCTGGGCCAAATCTCTTCTCCGGCTCGCTGTTTGATGCCCCGGCGACTGCTCGGCAGTCAGACGCTTTGCCCGGTACGGATGCTCGGGAGGAGGTCGGGCTCTTTGCAAACGCGGACCTTGCTCCAGCAGGAGGTACCGCTTCGGCTGGTTCCGACACGCTGGTTCCATTCCACGTTCCAGCGGTGTTCTGGCCCGATGCGCATCATTACCATTGTGTGCGCACAAGCAGCGACCTTGATGCCCTGATCGCCGAACTCGCCGGAGCCAGTATCTTTGCATTTGACACTGAAACCACGGGCCTAAAGCCCCTGCGAGCCCATCTGTGCGGCCTGAGTTTCTGCACGCGGCCGGGCACGGCGTATTACGTCCCCGTCCGCTCGCCCGCTCCGTCGCAGCACTTGGATCCGGCCACAGTGCTGGCGGCGCTCTCGCCGATAATGAGGAGCGCAGCCAAGCCCAAGTGCGGCCACAACGTCAAGTTTGATTTGCTGGTATTGCGACACGCCGGGCTGATGGTGGGGGGCGCGAGCTATGAGGCCGGCCCGTGGCAAGGCTCACACGCTATTGCCCCGCACGCGCACGCCGGTGATGAACCGCTTCCCTTTGACTCGATGATTGCCAGCTACCTGATCGATGCTTCGCGCTCCAGCCACTCGATGGATGCGCTGGCCATGGCGCTGCTGGGGCACACCAATATCTCGATTAAAGAGCTCATCGGTTCCGGCAAGCAACAGTCAACATTTGATACCGTGAACCTTGATCTTGCCACCGAGTACGCCGCTGAGGATGCGGATGTGACCCTGCGCCTGCGCAACCTCATGCAGCCGCAACTTGTGGCCATGAACCTGATGCCGCTGTTTACGCAAGTTGAGATGCCGCTGGTTGGTGTTTTGGCTGAGCTTGAATACAACGGCATTACCGTTGATGCCGCGGAGCTTGATCGCCAGCGGGAGCGGCTGCAGGGCCGCACGATTGAACTGCACCAGCAGATTGATGATGCCGCCATGTCCAGCCTGGGTCGCACGTTTAATCCTGAATCACCCAAGCAGCTCTCCGTCGCGCTGTTTAACAAGCCAAGTGATGCGGAGCCTGGCCTCGGCATCAAGCCGGTTAAAAAAACCAAGACCGGTTTCTCGACGGATGTTGAAGTGCTCGAACAGCTCGCTGAAGATCCGGCCGTCTCCACCGCAATACCCAAGCTCATTGTTGAGCATCGCCAGATATCCAAACTCGTTGGCACGTATCTCGTCGCCCTTAAAGAAGAGATCAACCCCGATACCGGGCGCATTCATGCGAGCTTCAATCAAACCGTGGCCGCCACTGGTCGGCTGTCATCCAGCGATCCCAATCTGCAGAACATCCCGATTCGCACCGACATGGGCCGCGATATTCGCAAGGCCTTTGTTGCAGCGCCCGGCTGCGTGCTGGTTTCGGCTGACTATTCACAGATTGAACTGCGACTGCTCGCTCATCTTTCGCAGGATGCCGCGCTGATTGAGGCATTCCGGCTCGATCAGGACATCCACACTGCCGTGGCCGCACAGATCAACAGTGTTCCGCTGGCTGATGTCACTCGAGAGATGCGGTCTGGCGCCAAGATGGTCAATTTCGGGATCGTGTATGGCATTACCGCCTTTGGCCTTGCCCGTCGCTTGGGCATTGGCAATGGCGAGGCGGATGCGATCATCACCGGCTACAAGCAGCGATTCCCGGGCATTACCACATTCCTCCAGCAGTGCGTGAGCCAAGCTCTTGCCAACGGTTATGTTGAAACCATGCTCGGCCGTCGTCGACCGATTCTGGATATCGAAAGCTCCAATCCTTCTCGGCGCGCTCTGGCCGAGCGCATGGCGATCAACTCGGTCGTTCAAGGGTCGGCGGCGGATCTCATTAAGCTGGCGATGGTGGATCTGCAGGACCAGATGAACCGTGGTGCTGCGCCGATGGGGCTGAAGATGTTGCTGCAAATTCACGATGAGCTGGTCTTTGAGTGCCCTGAGTCGAGCGCGGAGGCGGCGATGACACTCATCACAACTCGTATGGAACGGGCGATGAGTTTGTCTGTGCCGCTGAAGGCGGATGCTGGCGCGGGGCACAACTGGTATGAGCAGTGAAGCTCGATCGTTGATGTGACTGTCTTCGCTTTGCCCCCGGGGAGATTTGACCATTCTTTTCGGGCGGCAGCTCTCTGGCCGGGCCGCTTGTTAAAACCTCATTCCCCCGCCCACGCCTTCAATATGCTGGGCCTCAATCTGTACCACTTGCCACTGGCCGCTGCTGCTTTGCCGCCAGTGCAGTACCCACACGCTTCCGTTTGGAAAGCCTGTGAACTCTGGCACCACCCGAACCTTGTGCTGGGTTCTGGCCACGTTCACCCCGTCCAAGACCGCTCCGCGAAGAGAGCTTGAATGTTCTCGAAGCTTGAACCGGCCGAGCATGTCCTGCGTCACAAAGTTCAGCAGTTGCTGCTTATCGGTCCTGTAGGGTGAGCCCAGCACCATCACGCTCACGTTTGCTGACACCAGACCGTCAACGGTTGCCGAGTCGCCGGTGGCTGCCGCGGTGATCAGCTTCGATCCTTGCTCTGCAAGGGCCTCTCGGGTGGTTGTATTGGTTCGGGCGATGGCAAATAACAGTCCGGCCAGCAGAAGGCCAGCACCCAAGACCGTGACGCCTGCCAAGTCTTTGCCTGATTTGCGGAGATAGCCGCACCCCAGAATCCCGATTACCACAAGCAAGGTCATCACCAGCCATGGTGCCTCGAGCAGGTAGTGCTCCACCATCGGCGGGTCCGGGAGGGAGGGGAGAACCGGGTCCGGACCGCCGATTTGGGCTGGCAAAGCGGTCTGGAATACCAAATTGAGCGCACAAAGCATGTCAGTCACGGGTATTTATACGTTTCCCGGCGGCTGTCGGCCTGCGGGGTGGGTACAGAAATGGCGTTTGGCAGCGCTCGAAGCTGTCATTTTGCCCGATCGCGCTCCGCCGCGCGGGCTCACTTCAAAACTTTCAAACACTCAGGCATATTCACGCAACGCTGGACCCGGGGTTCCCATAAACTCTGGCATCATGGTTCCACGGCCCCACAAGCCCGGCTTTACACTCATTGAACTTCTGGTGGTCATCACCATCATCAGCATGCTCGCAGGCATTTTGCTGCCCTCGCTGGGCAAAGTTCGCCAGACGGCGCAGCGGGTTAAGTGTCTGGCCAACTTGCGATCGTTCGGCCCTGCCTTTGAGGGATACAAGCGGGACTACAAAGATCTGCTGCCTCGGGTGCTGCCTTTTTATTCGTCAACTTTTCCGAACTCAAATGATTCATCGATGCTTGATGTGCTGACGGCCTATTTGGATGCTCCTGTGCCCAAGCGGCAGAACCCTGATGATCCGGAATCGAAGTACACTCCGGTTGACCCGTACTTCTGCCCTTCGGATATTGATCAGGATGCTGGCCGCAGCGTCGGAATCAGTTACGAGTATTGGGCCGGCGTGCTGATGATCGCCCGCGAGTTGTTCAACCCGCGTGACCGGTTCCCGCAGCGCACAGTTTCGCGTTACTACGAAACCAAGTATGATTTTCCGCTCTTGGCTGACTCTAAGCCTTGGCACAAAGGCGGCGCGCAGTACAACCAGAACGCCCTATACAGCGACGGCCATGTAGAGTGGCTTTTGGTTGACCCGGCCACCGGTGTCACGCAGCCTCCGCTTGCGCCACCCTGATTGCCGTTGCAGCAAAGGCCGCATCGAAGCGCAATTGTTGCAGGTGCTGAAACGGTCGATATCAAAGGGTAATCTGGTATCTTGAGTTAAAACGGCCCCAGTATTGTTTACGTCCACCCGAACCTAAGACTCCCAAAGCGACACGACAATGGACACTGAATCCACTCCCATGAACATGCCCTCTGGCGGCCTCATCCGGCCGGAGGACTTTGGTCCGCTGATTTCTGGCCGGCGACGTGGGCCATCTCTTCGTACTCGCATCAACCGCCTTGGCGATAAGGTTGTTGACGGGTGGAAGGACAACTGGCAGCGCCCCGGTTTCCGGCGCGGGGCGAAGGTGTCGCTGGTGGTGCTGCTGCTGTGTGTGGCAATCGGGGCGTTTCTTGCACTACGCCCCAGGCATGCTCCTAACTACCTGATGGATGATCTTGACGATGTGCTTGACTACACCCTGCTGACTGCGGACTTCAACAAGCTCCCGCTCAATGACCGCGTTCGGTTGATGAAGCAACTCATCGAGCGATTTAAGATCATGGACGGCGGTGACTCTGCCGTGCTCGCGGCCTTCGCGGCGGGCCTGTCACGCACGGCGCTTGAGCAGGCCCGTGAAAACATGGAAAAGCTCACCGTAGACCTGTGGGACGACTACGCCGTGCAGTACAAAGAGATTCCAGTAAAGGACCGTGAAGCGTACCTGGATACAGCGTTTCTCGAGTTCAGCAAACTGATGGAAGACACCGCTGGCATAACCCGTGACAAGCCTGATTCCGAGCGAATTGCCGATGCCCGCAAGCAGGCAAAGCGCGATGTTGAGCGAGCACCTGAGCCCGGGCCGATGTCATCAGCCAACACCGGGCCGCTGATGAAACTGATTCAGGATCGCGGTCAGAAGGTGAGCTCGCCGGAGCAGCGCGGCCGCATGGGCAAGTTCAGCCGCGACATGGTGCGTCACCTCCGCGATCAGGATATTGATACCGGCAACCCCAAGGGCGAAGGGGCACCGGCAGCCAAGGCTCCGATTCGTCCGGGCTCACTAGCGCCCGGCACTCCCGGTCCAGATGGAAAGTCACCGGCCAAGCCGTCGGACCCGAATGCTCCAGGTGGTGATGCCAAGAAAGATCCCTCAAAGGAGACTGATGCCGAGAAAGAGGCAAAGGCCAAGGAGAAGGAGCGCTTGGAGAAAGAGCGGCTGGAGAAGGAACGCTTAGAAAAGGAACGGCTTGAAAAGGAGCGCAAGGCCAAGGAAGGCAAGTAACGCCTGTCCGCGCTTCGGCCTGCCGTTTGGTAGCTCAGGCCTTTTCATAGCCCGCGCTCGCCGAACAGCCAGAATGTCCGAGGCTTGGCATCCGCAGCCCGACGGCGGAGCCCGAAACTTCCCGTCGTAGCACCCTTTTCAACGTGCGCTGCGGCAAGTTCTGGGTCATCGGTCACGAAAATCAGATCAAAGTCCGTGGCGGCAATCGTGCCGCCTTTGGTCATTGTGTCGCGCACAAATTCCAAGAGCGGCCGCCAGTACGCGGTGCCCATCAGCACGACTGGGAAGTTCTTGACCTTGCCGGTCTGGATCAGCGTCAGCACTTCGAACATTTCATCAAGCGTGCCAAACCCGCCCGGCAGGATTACAAACCCGTAGGAGTACTTCACGAGCATCACCTTGCGGATGAAGAAGTACCGAAACTCTACGAACCTGTCTACATAGGGGTTGGCGGCCTGCTCCTGTGGGAGCTCGATATTGCAACCGATGGACTTGCCAGCGACATCCTTGGCCCCGCGATTGGCCGCCTCCATGATGCCGGGGCCGCCGCCAGTCATCACGGTGAAGCCTCGCCGGGCAATCGCAGCACCGGTCGCCCTGGCCAGTTTGTAGTACACATGCTCCTCGCCAAACCGGGCCGAGCCAAACACCGTCACGCACGGGCCGACGAAGTGCAGCGAGCGAAAGCCGTGAATGAACTCGATCCCGACGCGAAGGACACGGACAAACTCTTCTAGGCGTGAGCGGGGACCTTCAAGAAAGAGTTCTTCCGCCGGATGCAGCGCGGCCTTGCCCCATGGTTCGCCCTTGGCCGGTGGCGGCAGTGGGTCTCCCTTGATTTCAGCTTTCTCGGTCGGGGTCAGTGCTTGGTTCTTGCTATTTCCTTCCATGGGCCGACAGGATACCGCGTATGCTGTCACTCACGAACTTGGACCGTGAAGCTGGCCAGGTTGATTCTGGCAGCCGAAACAACCGAACGAACCGGCGACCGCAGTCGGGCGTAGGATAGTTAGACGGGAATCGAAAGGATTAAACCATGGCAAACGCAAATGTTGTTGAACTGACCGACGCGAACTTCCAGACCGAAGTGCTCAATAGCGACAAGCCAGTACTGGTTGACTTCTGGGCCCCCTGGTGCGGCCCCTGCGTCAAACTAGGGCCCACCATCGAGAAACTGGCTGACCGCTTTGTTGGGCAGGCCAAGATCGGCAAGCTCGATATCGACAAGCACAGCGAGCAGGCTGGCACGTTGGGCATCATGGCTATCCCAACCATGATCATCTTTAAGGGTGGCAAAATCGTCGGCCGGCTTCAGGGTGCGCAGCCTGAGGACGCAATCGCCGCGGCGATTCAGAACGCCATCAAGTAACGCCCAAATCGGGGCAATGTTCCTAGTTCGCAAATGAATATGCAAAGCCAACCCCCGCTCATTGCGGGGTTTGTTTTGCGCCAGCCGTTCTGTCTGGGGCGGAGCCTAGTTCGCCGTAATCGGCGCGGGTAGCTTCCCCGCCCTCCACCACAGGCGCAGCGCTGCCGGAACACCTACTAGGACGTTGCCGACGAGCTCCGAAGCCGAAACCACCAGCACCACAGCAGTGATCTGCTCTGCCCGCAGCCCACCAGAGATTGTGCTGAGCACCGCCACAGTCAAGGCTTCACGAACCCCCGCAACGCCAGCCGGCGCCAGCACCTGCAGCAGGAAGTACAAGCTCCCGGCGATGGCCGCCTGGGATGGCTCCAGCGGCACATCAAGCAGGCCCGCCATTGCGGCGGCCTGTGAGGCCAGAATAAACCGCACCGCTTGTGCCGCAAGGTCCAGCCCGCGCAGCCCCATGGCCGTCAGCAGCATTCGCCGGTCGCGCAGCATGTCCAGTCCGGTAGTCAGCTTCAAGAGCTTGTCGCCGAGCGCTGGTGAAAGTTTGGCCCGCAGCCAGCCAGACATGGCCCTTGCGAGGCCAGCGGCGGGAAGCAACATCCCGCCAAAGACCACCAATGCCACCGCGGCGATCGAGACAAACAGCAGTGGCCGGTGTGCCGCCGCCAGGGCCGCCACAACCGCCGCGGCAAGCGATGCGAGAATTACCGCTGCCACTGCACCGAACCAGCCGCCGATGGTGAGCAGGTCGATTCGATCTTTGCGGTTGTGCCAGAACACGCGGAAGAACAGGCTGAGCTTGAACGGAAAGTATCCCAGCAGCGTGCACACGCCGTTGACGCTGACTAAATCGAGCTTAGATAGTTTCCGCACCGGAGAAATCACAGTTGCAAATACCAGTCCGCTCAGCACGACTGTTACGGCCGAGACCAGCGGCAGCGCCACCATCAGCCACCAGGGCAACTGCAGTAGCTTTGGCCAGTTTTCTTGAAGCTTCGGGTCACTGGTGGCGGTACGAAAACACCAGTACAGCGCACCCAGTGAGAGCGCAAAGCCGCCCAACTGCAAGCCAATCCGGAGCGCCGAACTTGCCGCGGAACGTGCGGGAACCGGCGGATCGAATGTCGCGTCATTGCTGACTGGTGTGACCAATCCGGAGGGTTTGAGTTCAATCACAGCCGCCCCCCGGCGGCGGCCGAAGACTTACCGGCCTGCTGCGCTCCTGGTTTTTTAGCAGGTGTGGTGGGCGATGCTGGTGGTGCTCGCAGCTTGAACAGAATCTGTGCTGAGCCCTGACCGCCGTGAACCGGGTCCGCCCACAATTCGAGCCACTGCCGTACGCGCTCGGGAGTAATTGCCTTGTCGTAATATCCGCTGGCTTGCAATCTCGCAAGTTCTGAGAGGTTGAGCACTACCCATTTCACATTACTTGCTCGCAACTGGCGGGTCCACGCCTCGGGGTCATCGCCCAGAGAGCGGATTAGATCGCCCAGTGGCGAGCGTTCCCAGGTCACGTGATACACCAGCTCGCCTCGAGCCAATTTGCCGGGCATGTACAGCGGTGTTGAGTCTCCCAGCAGGTACACCTTCTGCCCGTCGGGTACCAAGAGGTTGACGTACTGCGGCACGTTTAGGGTTGCGACCAGGTCCTCGCGGCGGGTTTCCGGATCATTGCTCGCCTGCGATTCACCACCTATTTGCGATGGTGTTTCGGTCAAAAGCCCCGCATCTAACGCCTGCAGTTCGGCCTGCTCGCTTGCGCCGGTCATGCCAGAAACACCCCGCAGCAGCCAGGCGTTTGGCATGCCCACGCTGTGCCCGGGGGCTATTTCCTGCGTGCGTTCGGACAGGAACATTGTCACGCACAATGTGCCCATCAAGCCAATTCCAGCCAGGATAACTAGGCCGCCAAGCCGCGAGAGAGCCGGGATGTTCCACAAGGTGCGGTCATCGGGCTCTTGAGAACCATCACTCGCGGGTGAACCCTTGGTGCCCACGCGGCTGACTGTCAGGCCCAAGAGCCCCAGCCCAACAAGCACGCCGCACACTGGCACGAGTGGTACTAAAAACCGGGACTGGCAGTGCGAGGCCACCAGCCACCACACCATCGCCGCTGCCACCCCGCCCACCAGCGCCAGCACAGCGCCGCGGAGTGCACGCTGCCGCATTGCAAGCACGGCGCACACCGCTGCCAATGGCCACAGAATTGAGAATTGCCGGTGCAGCATACCCCGTGGCTGACCATCGCCCCCTGAGACCGTGCCCAGCAGCATGCCGAGCCGCTCCATCAGCGGTGCACTTTCTTTGTGCGATGCCGCGAAGACCGCGGCCTGTTCTGCCGTCCAGTGTCCCAGCCCAAACAGCCCAGTCGCAGCCGGGAAAATCGGGTTCCCGTGAGAGGCAATCGCGTTTCGCACCAGTGGGGGGAGGAAGGCCACCGTGCCCGCGATCACACCCCACATCGACAGCTTCAGCCAATCTCGGCGCGGTACACGCACAGCCAGCAGCAGTGCCACGACTGGCCCAGCCAAGAACATTGCTGTTGGCTTGCTGCCGCAGGCCACACCCACCAGCACGCCGCACAGTGTGCCGCGTGCCTGTACGCTCAGCCCGCGGTCCAACGCTGCCAGCATCGCGGCGGCAAGGCACATCATCACGGCCGTTTCGTTGTACGCGAGCGATCCAACCACCACGCTCCATGGCACGCACAGCACTACAGCGCCCGCCGCTACCCCTGCGATTTTTCCGACCATCCCATCGGCCGTCGTCTTGGCGGCGCCCGCGGTTTCTTGGGCCAGTGGTGCAACCACACCCGCCGTGGCACCGGCTGCCAATACAAGATATCCGACTGACAGATACTGACAGGCGATCAATCCGGCACCCTCAAAGGCAAACAGTCCCGTCCGCAAACCGTCTGCCCCTTCCGCCGGCTTGCCACCACCCAATGCCACGTGCACTTGGGTGTATGCTGCTTCGACGTACGATGGCAGGAACGAATAGACATTGTGCAGCAGCGGCGTGACTTTACCGGCTGATGCCCACTCAAGAGCCACCGGCAAGTGGTACGAAAGAGAATCAAACCCGCCAAACTCACTGCCCCACAGCCAGCCCGGCGGACTTGCCGCCGCCACCAGTGCCACTGCCAGCGGCGCGGCGGCCAGCATCCACAGCGGGTGAAGTGCCGCCGCCCGTTCCTGACCGCGTACCAGCACAATCAATCGCCAGGCCAGGGCAACCCAGCCTGGCACAAGAATGCCAATAGCGGCGAGAGGCCCGAAGGCAAATAGCCCCAGCCACCCAGCGATATGTGCCAGCCAAAGTTGTGCGGCACAGCCGATGCAAACTAAAAGCACTGGCCGCGGACTGCGGCCAGTGGCGAGCGTGCTGCGGCGCAGCGGCCAAGTTACCAGCAGGCCTAGGCCCGCGCCAGATGCCAGATAGGCGGCAGCCAGTCCTCCCCCGGCGAGCAGTGAGAACACTGCGGCAGCGAGGCCGACTAACCCGGAGACTCCCGGTACCAAGCCAAGCGTGGAGAGACCCAGAAATACCAAAACAACGAGCCCGCAGGTTACGATCGACCATCGCTGGCGATCAGCCCGGCGGGAGATGGGTGGCAGTACGGCAGGGGACGTTGACAACGCAAGGCCCAGGATCGTGCGGGCTGAAGCGACTGCCCGGCTCGATCAGGAAAAGGAAGCCCAAACCAGAGGCGTGTTCCGCAGCGGTACAACCGAGGCGTCGCTTCGAAAATTCGTCAGCGGCAAGCGTAACGCGGCTGGGTCTGGATTTGGGGCCGAACCCGAACGAACTTCATAAAAAACGCCGCCGGCACTCTGGCCGGCGGCGCTCGTAAATTTCAGGTTACTGCTGGCCGCTGTTGGCCTGCGGATGAATTAGCCTTGGATGTAGCTGTTGATGAACCCGATGAAGTCGTTGCCATCGACCGAGCCGTCGGAGCCGGGAGTACCGCCAGCCATGACGTCCGCGGCGGGGTCACCGGCCATAAACGCGTTGATGAAGGCCACGAAGTCGTTGGAATCAACAATGCCGTCGCCACCATTTTCAATATCGGCAACTGCCCGCGGAACCGAGGCAGTAGCCAACAGGCCGCCGGCAACCGTACCAGTTCCGCCTAGGATCATGTTGATCTGACCGTTGGTGCGGGGGGGCAGGTCGCTGGTGAACCAGAACGTGTACATGTTGCCCCAACGAAGCGAGTTGGCCTTAGCCGGGGTTCCCGGCGTGGCTGGCTTGCTCCAGTTCATGGTGTTCGGAGCAACTGCGGGCACGGAATAGGTCACAGCGTTGCCGTCTGGGGATACCGAGCCAACCCAGGCTTGGGCATCAAAGCCCGGGTCCATGATGCGGGGCTGACGGAAGTTGACCGCGGTGGCGTTGGCTGCGGTGGGCAGCGCGACGACAAGGCCCTCAATCCCTCGGTCAAGGTCAAGGTTGTAAACGTTGTACTCGTAGCGGAAGGTACCGTCCGGGTTGTTCACCACGCGGCTGGAGACGTACGCCGCACCATCGTCGGTTGGCGTGGCCTGCTGCTGCTGATCTCCCCATTGGAACATGACTGGACCAAAGTTGTGCCGACTGGCAAAGTTGAGGTTCGCTGCCGTGAGCGAGCCTGTGGTGTACGTGGAAGTGAAGCCGCGCCACGCAACGTTGTTGAGCTTGTTCTGATCACCGTTGACCACGTAGTACGCTTCCATATACACCCGACCGTTCGGACCCAGTGCGGCCGTGGTGACGTCGGTTTTCTTGATGGTCGCGAGCTTGTTGGCCTGGCCGGTACCGGTGCCGCCGTACGTTCGCAGGGCATCTGTGTGTGTAGCGGGTGTCAAAGAAAGAGAGTCGCCGAACATTGGCGCCACCGCTGCGTTGCCCGTGTTCATTGCGTCAAGGTACGACCCACGAATGTTGAAGCCAGGAGCCACCGCGGTGCCGCGGGATGAAACCTCTGACCGCGGCCCGAGGTACTGGCGGTCAGAATTGTGACCTGAGTTGTACGTATCCGCGCAATTTGAACCAAGCTGGCTGTTAAACGCTGCGCCAGAGGGGCACACGCCGGTGCCGCAAGGTTCAGCACCCGTGGCGCTGCCAACAGCCCCGGTGATGCCCTGTGATGTGGAAGCGGCGTACCAGCCGTGTTTCACCCATGATGCGGCAAGCTGCTCAAGCCGGCCCTCGGTGTTCAGGCGATAGATGTTTGTAACAATGTAAGGGTGCTTGGAAGTGCCATCGGCCCCGCCCGGTGCGCCAGTCTCAAAGGGTGCATACCAATCAGCCAGTGCGTACGGCGCACTCTCAGTCGGCTGCACGTTGCACGAGGTTGTAGTTACGGCAATTGCAACTTCATCAGCGCCCACGCCCACAGAGGTGGTGTTCGAAAACACCGTAAAGCTCTTAGAAGGCGCCGAGCCGCCGTACGAAGCCGCGATCGACGAGATGGAAATATCAACCCCGTTCACCGGCGTTGACGGCTGCCGCGGCACGCTAATCACCGACATGGCTGCCCCTGCCATCACGGCGACGGTTGCGGCGGAAAACAGCACTGGCTTGACATAGTTCTTCAATTGACTTCCTTTCACAAGGGGGTGGCGAGATCGGGCACCCGAAATCACCAGAAACAATGTACACCGAAACAGGCAAAAAACCACTCGATCACCACCAGATCCCCGATCGGATACGCGATAACGCCCGAGAACCGAGCCATTCAAAAACAAATTCAAAATGCACACGAACAGATGTTGGGGGCGAGACGGAGGCCCCATCAGATGTATGGTTATCCGGAGATCGCGTTTGCTGGTTGCACGAAGTCATCAGAAAAAGACAGCCAGCCGCGTATAAGTATGCAGACGCTGCATATCTCTAGGTGCTGCGTAACATCCTTGCCGGGCACTGCAGGCATTAAACCTTACAAATCGCTCGATTGCTGCAGATACAGCGGTGAACAGCGACTTGAGGCTGCCGGGCGACTTTTGAAGGCCGCAACAGCACTGCAGTGAGGCACGCCGGGTAAATCCCGGCAGGATGCGGCCCACGACAACTGGAACCCCAATCCGAGCGCTCGCCAGATTCCCCCCAACAAAAAAACCCGGTCAGGTGACCGGGTCGAGTGAACAGTTGGCGTTGTGCCGCGGGTTGCTTCAGCAGCCACCCGCTGCGGTTTGCATCAGCCTTTAGCCGCCTGCGGAGGCTTCGGGCTTGACGACAAACTGGAACTTGCCTGACGGCTTGTAGTACTTCGCAAAGACTTCCTGAATGTCCTTCGCGGTCGCGTTCTTGTAGAAATCGGTGAGCGAAACGACATCGTTCAAGTCGCCGCCGCGGTAATCCAGCGACGCGAGGCGGCCTGTCCAGAAGGCGGGTTCCTTCATCTGCTCTTCAATGAACTTGATGAGCTGGTTTCGGGCAACGTCCAGCTCGTCGGTGGTGGGTCCGGTTTTTGCAAACTCCGTGTACAACTCGTCAAGCGCTGCGGGCAGCGCATCGGCCTTGGCTGGGTCGGTCGGGGCGGAGGCCATGAACATGCCGCTGCCGCGATAGGCGGTACCGGGCTGGCTCTGGGCCGAGATGGAGTAGACCAGCTGCTTTTCTTCGCGAATCACCTTGACCATGCGGGTCGAGAGGATTCGTGAAGCGAGCTGCATCAACCGCACATCAGCCACTTGCTGGATATCCGGACCGGTAAAGCCGTCCATGACGATGGCCTTGTCAGTCTTGGTTTTCATGGACTTGCTCACGGCGATTGGTCCGGTGTTGCGGGTAATCCGCCGCTGCGATTCCAGCGTTGCTGCGCTGATGCGCTCGCGCTTGGGCAGTGAGCCAAGGTACCGGGCCACAAGCTCCATCGCCGCTTCCTTCTTGATGTCACCAACGATGGAAACCTCAATCGGAGCTGATCGGATCGTGCGATCAAGCCAGGCCTGCGCGGTCTCAACCGTGACGGCATTGACCTGCTCCATCACGAGCGGGCGTCCGCGAACCTCGCCCTTGGGCAGCAACGCTTCGGACATCGTCTCAACCAGCAATCCCTCCGGACGGCTGGCTCGCATCTTGATCCCTTCTTCCTGGCTTTGCTTCCACTGCTGCAGCGCGGCGGCTTCCACCAGCGGTTCGGTCAGCAGCAAGTGGGCAAGTTGGAGGCCGGTTTCCAGCTGCTCTGGTGAGCCGCTGACGGCCAGGGACATGCTATCGGTACCGCCACCACCTCCAACGCGAACCTTCTTGCCTGTCATCAGGTCACGAATCTGGGTGCTGGGCAGGGATTTGGTCGCGGCCCGGCCCCAGGCCAGTCCGGCGGCAGATGCTGTACCACGCGTCTGTGCGGTTTCACTGACCTCGCCGCCGGCCAGCGAAATCGTGATAGACACCTCGTCCTTGGGCTTGTCAACAGCCTTGAAGTGCACGCGAACGCCGTTGTCCAGCCAGGCGCTGGTTACGGCTGTGCCCTCGTGTGTGGCTGTTTCAGTGAACTTGCCCGCCGTGGGCAGCTTGGTCATGAGTGACTCAGCGCGAGCTTCCTCAGCGCCTTTTTCGACCTTCACTGCAAGTGCTTCACGACCCAGGGCAATCAGCTGCTCCTCCGTCGGCACATCTCCGGACGATGGCAGCTCTGCGATGAACACAACGTTGGTCGGATCGAACGCATCCGCGAACGACTTGGATACTTCCGCCACAGTCAGTGACGGCAGCAATGCCTTCAGCAAGTCAACCCGCTGCTGGGCACTCATCACCGGCTCCAAGGCCGCTAGGGCATTGTTGATGCGGCCCAGGTGGGCTCGGGCAGGCAGGGTCGCTTCGCGAACCGCCGCCTCCTCGGCCTGCGAGAAAATCGCCGAGCGGGCATCGGCCAGTTCGCGGTCAGTGAATCCGTACTGACGGGCCTGCACAAGGTCTTTGGCCACCTCGCGCAGCATGGCCTTCCAATTCTCCGTCTTGCCGGACGCGTTTACAGCGGTGAACTTGACGGTGTTGGCAACATCCTGACTCGATGCCGCAGCGCTCAAGTAAGGCTGGTCGCCCTTGGCCATCTTGGCGGCGATGCGACGGTTAAACGCCCACGTTCCGATGGTATCGACGAGGTCGCGACGCATGTCGCCAACCGTCACGCTCGGCTTTGATGCGTTCGAAATCCGGTTGATCGAAACATCAGCGTTTGTCAGCTCCGGATCGGTTGCCACAATCGCCCGAGTCTTCGCCGTCGGCTTGATGCCAACATCAAGGTCCGCAGGGCGTGGTACCTTCTTTAGGTCGGCAAAGGCGGCGGTAATCTGCTTGATCGTCGCCGCCGGATCAACATCGCCCACCACGATCACCGTCATGTTGCTTGGAACATAGAAGGTGTTGTAGTAGTTCTCAAAGTCCGCCTTGGTCATGCTGGTGATGGTCTCTACTGTGCCGATGGGCAACCGGCGACCGAAGGTGCTTTCCGGAGCAAGCCGGGCGTAGACGTACTCCTGCACCCGCTGCTGGGCCGAAAGTCGCGTGCGACGCTCCTCCTGAATGATGCCACGCTCGTTGTCAATCTCAGTCAGCAGCAGCGAGAGCCGTCCGCCGACATCGCTCATGAACAACAGTGCCTTGTCTGTGGTCTCCGGCTTGTTGTCGGGCAGGGCCAGTTGGTACGCCGTCTGCTCAAAGCTTGTAAAGGCGTTCTGGTCACGGCCAAACTGCAGGCCCAGTGACTGGAAGAAGTTGATCACGGAGTTGGGCGGAAAGTTCTTGGAGCCGTTAAAGGCCATGTGCTCAAGAAAGTGAGCAATGCCGCGTGTGCTCTCAGTCTCGTTGAGCGAGCCAGTCGAGATGTGCAGCCACACCGACACCCGGCCCTCCGGGTTGTTGTGCGGCCGGATGATGTAGCCCAGGCCGTTCTCGAGCGTGCCGGTGATCAGGGCCGGATCGGTCGGAAGCTTGGCATCAAGCGACGGAACGGCAGGAGCGGCGGCGGTAGCGGCGACGGGGGAAGCGGCTGTTGGCTTGGCAACCGGCGCGGCCGCGGGCTGGCCGGCAATGGCGGTTGCAGAACCGGCAGCAAGCACGAGCGAGGCGGCGATCAGAACGGTTTGGCTCATCATCATAGTTTTTCCTAAGCAGAGACTGAGGCATGGCATCCGGAATCGGATGTGGGAAACGGTGTATACCAACTCCATGATCGCACGCTGCGACACGGAAGCAAGACGTTTTCTGGATCAGCTAGGGCACAAACAGGTGTTTTGTTTCGCTCACCTGTCGTGGCAGGATTCAGAGATCCCCAGGTGGTTGAAGAGTTCGGAAAACGCTCGGCGACGTTTTCTGCTATGTTCAAACGGCAGCGGCCGATCACAACACTCGAAGCCGGGCCTTGAGCACCCGGGTCGGAGCAGCCTCGGTCACTTCTAACTCAAATCGAGACATGCGTATGCGCTCCCCCTTCAGCGGGATGTGGCCAAGCTGCGTGACTATGAACCCGCCGACGGTTTCATAGTCCTCACTTTCAGGAATCGCGATCGGGTCCACACCACCGTGGAGTGAGTCTGCCGCCGGTGCGGCCGTTACGGCTTCGTCGGCCAGAACAACACTGACTCCGGCCATTGAACCGCCCGATGAACCAAACGGCCCGCCGGTGGTGCTTTGCGTTGCATGACCCGGTGTTGCGGCGTGTCCGGCCACCGGCAGCGGCCCGGCATCGCGAGCGCCCGAGGTGCCAGGGGCCTGATTGCCCGGCAGCAGCACGCGAAAGCCCACGCCCAACTCTTCAAGCTGACGGTTGACATCGGCAACCCGTGCCGCGGCGTTGATCTCTGCGGTATTGGACTTGGGGACCAGCACTACATCGGGAAGGTCCGGGCTGGTTGACTCGTATTCATCGCGGACGTCGCCGACGATTTGCTCGACGATGTCCTCGAAGGTGACAATACCGGCCGTGTTACCGTGTTCATCCACCGCCACGGCGATGTGAACCTTTTGCTCCATAAGTTGCCGGAGCAACTCGCTGATGGTCTTGGTTTCCGGTACCGACAGGGCGGGCCGCAGGATGGCGCGAAGGTCAAACGCTTTCGGTTTTGTCGGAGCACCGGCCCCAGCGGCCACATGGGGCGCATGCGGGTTTTGGCCGTTGCCGTTGGTCTCGTTATGGCTGGTGGTCTGGCGTGATGCGCTGGCGGCTGCCCGGCCCATCGGCCCATCACCGGCGAGCCAATGCATCAGGTCCTTGACGTAAAACATGCCGACGATCTGATCCAGCGAGCCGTCATACACCGGTATTCGAGAGTGGCCAATGCCGCGCACGGTACGAATGACCTCACCCAGGTCGCTGGTCAGTTCCATTGCCTCGATTTCGGTGCGAGGGGTCATCACCTGCTGCACCGTCAGGTCACCGAAGGTAACCACAGCCTCAATCATCTTCTGTTCATGCTCATTGATGGTGCCCGCCGAGACGTTTTCCTGCACAACGGACAGGATTTCATCTTGGGCCGCTTCCTGTTCATCTCTGCCGCTGCTGCCGGCAATCTTGGAGATAATGACATCGGTCAGGGTACCGATTGGGCGCAGCGGCAGCATCACGATGTCGGCCGCACGCAGGATGCGTGACCAGCCGTACAGCACCTTTGCCCCGGCAATGCTCGCCACTCCAAAGGGAATCAGCACAGCAAATACCCAGAGCACCGCAACAGAAACACCCAGCGAGATCAGTGCATCCCACTCATCAGGCATTTCCTGCTTGCGCAGACGGGCCGACCAAGAGATCAAGCCCAGCAGCACACCGGCGCAGCACACGAGTTTGAGCAGCCCGATGGCCCGGGCATGGCTGGAGACATCGTCAAAGATCCGCTCGATTCGTTCAAGCCGGCGAGGGTTGTTTGAGGCGCGGGCCAAATCCTCTACCGCTGAGCGGGCCACCGTCGCCAGTGACAAATACAGCGACGACAACGCGGCTGCGGCCAGGGTACACAAAATCACAATCCACGGGGCCATTGCGCTCATCGCCCAGCCTCCGGGGAAGGCAAGTTTGACCTTGGTTTGGCCGCAAAGGTCTGGCCAACACCGACGGCCAACAGCACCTCATCCTCACGCGTGTGCATGAGTTCATAGGCCTGATCATCGTGGTCATCGTGCCCAAGGCAGTGGAGGATGCCGTGTAGGCAGTACAACAGCAGTTCCCGGCGCTGCTCATGGCCCAGCGCCTTAGCCTGTCTGCCGGCCTCATCCACACAGATGATCAGATCAACATCCAGCACCGGCGTTTGGCCGGCCGCCACCTGTTCGGCGGCTTTTCCTTCAGTAAGGTCAAATGTTAAAACGTCGGTGGTGGTGGGGTCGTTACTGAACTTGGTATGCAAGTCCAGCATCTCACCATCGGCGACTATCCGACAGCGAACCTCTCCCTGAGCCTTGAGGTGGCATGCGACCTTGACTAGATGGTCCGACAGCCAGGCGAGGTCGGTCCGGGGAAGTTGCCCGGTGGCGTCGGCCACATCAACAGCGAAGGATTGAAGATCACGGTTCAGGAGCGGCGTCATCGTTTTCCGTTGGCGAATCAAAGAGACGGGTACAGAAAATCAAAATCGATCGGCCAAGGGAACGTAAGTGTATCGACACCCCCTGAGCAAGTGAGGCCCGCGAGGAAAAAATGTTATCGGACTTTTCATCCGCTTATGGCACCGGTGCGGTCTCGACTCCCGCCAATTGGTTCAGCCGGACTGCCATTGCCTGAACAAACTTTGCCGCCCGTTCGCGGTTCGGACCCACGGCCGAGTGCAGTTCAGCGCGCAGCACAATTTGATGCGTAGGGCCAGACCTCGCCGGGGGCGTTACGGGTTCTGCCTCGGCAACAAACAGGCCGGTTTCCCCGGAAATAGAAAGTAGCTCAAAGGTGCGTCGTAACGACGGCACCGCCGTGTTGGCGGCTCGCAATGCCCGCACCGCACCGTTTAACTCTTGAACTACCGCTGTTTCCGCCTCGGTTTGGGCCACCTGCAACGCGGCTTCAAGATCGTTCCAATCCGCCTGAAGCCGAACCGTGGCCCACTCGCTGGGTACAGCCGCCGCAGCGCGGCGTGTGTCTTGCAGCACCACTGGGCTCTGAACATTGGGCTCAAAGACTGCCTCGGGTGAATAGCCTATCTTGGGCTGTTCGCACCCTCCCAGCACCAACGTTAAAACGCACGTTGCGACGGCGGCGAGCGCGCTGCTTCGCCCGGTAACTCCAGTGCCCCCCCCTCTCAGACCGATCCCGCTACCGTTGGTCATTCGTCTCGCCCGGGATTCGCATCGATCGGGGCATGCCCGATCACCCATGGCGCGGAGCAAGATTCGCGTGGACATTGTCATCAAAGTTCCCTTCGGTGTAGAGCAAGTCAGTGTACTTGGATCGTCGGATCGTAACGTCAAAATGATCCGCGAGACGCTTGGCGTTGCCGTGACCTGTCGAGAAGGCAGCATCAAACTCTCCGGTGAGCGTCGGGCCGTTGTCGCGGCCCGCTTTGTTATGGAGCGACTCATTGAGGCCGCCGATGGCGCCGAGCCGCTCGACCGGCAGCAGGTGCTCACCCTTATCACCCGCGCCTCTGACATGGCCACCGACCGTGAATCCGCGGCGGAGATCTTCGGTGATTGGCAGGATGCGCCAACATCCGCCCGGGCTGCGGCTTGGGGCGATCAGCTTGATGTTTACGTCGCCGGTCAGGCGGTGCGGGCCAAGACCGCAAACCAGCAGGTTTATCTTGATGCCATCCGCGACAACGACCTGGTCTTTGGAATCGGCCCCGCCGGTACCGGTAAAACCTATCTCGCTGTCGCCGCGGCGGTACACATGCTTAAGCACGGGCACGTCAAGCGGTTGATTTTGGCCAGACCAGCGGTGGAGGCCGGAGAGAAACTGGGGTTTCTGCCGGGCGACCTGCAAGCAAAGGTGAATCCATATCTGCGACCGCTGTTTGATGCTCTCAATGACATGATGGACATCAACACCATGAAGCGGTTCATGGTCAGCGACATTGTTGAAGTTGTCCCGCTGGCGTACATGCGCGGTCGCACGCTGAACCGTGCCTGCATCATTTTGGATGAAGCCCAGAACACAACTCGCGGGCAGATGAAAATGTTCCTGACGCGTATGGGTCACGGCAGCAAGGTGATTGTCACCGGCGATGCAACGCAGGTCGATCTGCCCGATCCGGCATCAAGCGGTCTGATTGATGCGGCAAGAATTCTCCGTCGTACGCGGGGCGTGGCGTTCATACCGCTTAACGAAGCGGACATTGTCCGCCACCCAATGGTCGCTCGAATTGTTGAGGCGTACGGCAGGTATGAGTCGCCAGCCGAGAAGGCGAAACGGGCCGATATGCAGGCTCGCACGCGTGAGGCCTTGGGCTTTGATGAGCCAAATCCTGCTGCGGATATTGGCGTGTCTGACTTTGATTCGGACAGCCCGCCCGTTGGGCATGTTGATGTTGACGAAGGTTTGCCACCTGGTGGGCAAGTTGGAGAGCAGGCCAATCGCCTCAGGTGAGTGTGTTGCGTGCTGAGTTCCCAAAGCTGATTGAATCGATTCCTGCTGAATGTGTGATTATGGGCGATCCGCGGATAGAACCTGACAGTTTTCATGAACGCGGCCTTCGAGGCAAGGCCGACGGGCTGCTGCTGCGTTTCCCAGCTTTGGTACTGAGCTTTGCGATCATCGCAATTGCCGCGGTACTCGTGGCTGTGGTCTTTGCCGGTCTGCACGGCCGCACGCCGGTCGCGGTCGGCCAACTCGCCCCTGAAACGCGACTGATCCGGGTGCCGCTTCAGGTGGAAGACTCAATCCTGACTGAAACCTACCGCCAAGCCGCCCGCGAACGAGCGCCGCGGGTCTATATCCTCGACCCCGGAGTCCTTCCTGAGCTGCGCGCGGCCCTTGAAAATTTGCCCCGCGCTGTCGCGGCTGCAACTTCTGCCGATGGGCTGGTGCAGCAAATTCGTGACCAGTTCCAGCTTTCCGAATCGGCGCTTGCTGCCCTTCGCGTTATGAGTGCTGGTGACGCTGCGGCCGAATGGTCCAGACGCGTTGACAAGCTTGATGAGCTACTCCGCATCACGCCGCTGCTTGAATCCAAGACCTATCAGATGGAGGCCATGGCGGCCAACGAGTTTGCTGAGCTGCGCGAGCAGTCGCTTGGCTCCGCGGCCGTTGGCCAAGCAAAATCAACCCGCGTGCCCACGCGGACTGTCATGCAGCTTGGTTCCGAGGCAGCGGCCAAAGCTCTTCGCGATCGGGTGCTGGAAGCAGGGTTCTCCGGACCGGCTTTGGAAACCGTTGTCGCGCGTGTGCTGCGAATAAACCGGCCAACATACACGTTTGATCAGCCCGTAACCATTGAGAGTCAGGACCGAGCCGCTGCGGCTATTGAGCCCAAACTCGTGCCCAAGATCGTGGGCACAGTTATTTTCGCGGAGGGGGAAAGGCTCACAAGCGAAAAGCTTGATTTGTATCTGACTGAACGAGCGGCCTTTGCCGAATCCCAGAGCATTTATCAAAAACTCGTCGGTGTGGCGGCCCCCGCCGGCGCTGGCGTGCTGGTCATCGCTGCGATGGTTGGCTTCATTCGCACGTACGCGCCCAAGCTACTGATCCGGCCCGCCCGCCTTGCCGTTTTCCTTGGCATTATCGTTGCGGTCATGCTCGCGGCCGTGGTGCTGGCTGGCAATGAGCCTTGGCTGCTCACCGCAGGTGTTGCCGGAGCAGCCGCACTGGCAACGATGGTGTCCGCGGCGATGTACGACCGGCGACTGGCCTTTGGCATCGGAACCCTAGTTGGTCTGGGTTTGTGCATGGCCATGCGGCTGCCGGTGTCCATGGTTGCTGTTTCGCTCTGCGGTGTTGGCGTCGTCGCCTCAATGCTTCGTGAGCTACGGCAGCGCAACTCGCTTATCAAAACCGCGGCACTCGCTGGGGCCGCCGCCGCTGCGGGCGCGCTCATGTTCGGCCTGCTGGATCGTCCGCTCGGCCGCGTTGCGATCGATCAGGCCATTTGGGAAGCCGCAACCACCGGCGCCGCCGTGGTGCTTTCCGGATTCGTCGTTCTCGGCACCCTGCCCTGGCTCGAGCGTGCACTCGGGGTGACCACCGGCCTGACATTGGTGGATCTTCGTGACCCGCAGCACCCCCTCCTGCGGGACCTCCAGCAGCGAGCGCCGGGTACGTACAACCATTCGCTCAATGTCGCTTCGCTGGCAGAGGCCTCGGCCAACGCCATCGGTGCGGATTCACTGCTGGCGTACGTTGGCTCGCTGTACCACGATGTCGGCAAGATGAACAAGCCGGAGTACTTCGTCGAGAATCAGACCGCAGGTTTGAACCGGCATGACCGTCTGACTCCGGCAATGTCGCTGCTGGTTATCGTCAGCCATGTGCGCGACGGTATAGAACTCGCCCGTGAACACAAACTCCCGGCCTCGCTGTTTCATTTTATTGAAGCGCACCACGGCACCACGCTCGTTGAATATTTCTTTAACCGAGCCCGAAAGCTCGCCGAGAAATCCGAACAAGCTGGTGAAGACGTCGCGATGCCGCTCGAAGTGGAATACCGCTATCCCGGTCCGAAGCCACGCAGCAAAGAAGTTGCCATTATTATGGTCTGCGATGCAGCCGAGAGTGCGACGCGAAGCATCCCCGACCCATCCGCCGCCAAGATTGAGTCGATGGTGCGGGCCATCGCCCACAAGCGGCTGATGGACGGCCAGTTTGATGAATGCTCATTGACGCTTGGCGAGCTGAACACCGTCGTCGAGGCTATTTCTCGAACGCTGGTATCCATGAACCACCACCGTGTGATGTACCCCGAGCCGCCTAAGCCGCGCACCTTAATCGGCCAGCCGCCCGTCTCCGCGGGCATGGCGTTGTCCGCCGTGCCGCCCAGCGGCCCAGCTGTTGCTGCGATGACTTCGGCGGCACAGAGTGCCCGGGCCGCCCAGCCAATCCAGCCAACTCAGCCAATTCAGCCAGCTCAGCCTAGTCAACCTGCCGCGGCGAATCGTTGAGCATTACGCGGCCGTTACCATCTCATAGCCTGTGCTGGGTCAAGCGAGCCGGCGAGCTCATCGCCGCCCTGCGATAGGCCCTTATTCATCATCGTCCTCGATTTTTATGTTTCCCGATCGAAGCGCGATCCACTCCGCCTGAATGTGTTCCAGAATTTTCTCGTTGACCGGGTGCTCCGGGTCGGGCTCAAACTCTGCCAGCGCCTCAACAAGCTTGCGAAGTTCGGTGAAGCGAATACGAAGCGGATCAACCCCCGTCGGGTGGGCCGCGTGGAGTGCTTCGGCGATGTCCTCAATTTCAAGCCATCCAAATCCGCCGGGCATGGCAGATCCTTCCGTAAGTGGTCCATCTCGATTCACAAAAACACTTTGTTGTCCGGGAACGTGCGCACAATCGCGGCAACTCAGTGCGGCACTTCCTTGACGGCGTTTCGGTTCCACGATGGCACCCGAATCTGAATCGGGCCCTTGCCCTTGATGATGCACTGACAGGCGAGGCGACTGTTCCTTTGCAGGCCAGGAGCTTCCTCGACGCGATCCTCCTCAGGCTCGGTTGATTCTGTAACCGAATCGGCACCGCTCTCAATATAAATGTGGCACGTGCTGCACGCGCACACGCCGCCGCAGGCGTGCTCTATATTGATCCCGTGTGCCATGGCAACTTCGAGGAGGCTAAGGCCCTGCGAGCCATGGACGGTGGCATCGTGGTCGGACTTGCCGGTGAGGCCTTCGGGCTCTTCCATGTGGACGAGCACGGGTACGGTGGCTGTTTCGGGATCAATGGGGCGGACGTGCATGGAGGTACTCTTAAAAAATCGGCTGTCCGTTACGGCCCCGATGGCTGAAGTGAACAGGCAGCGGATGCGATGAAGCGGCAGTCAGATAACTGTGGTCTGTGCAGGCGAGGCGACGGGGCCCCGAAGACGGGTGTAGAGCAGGACGGAGCATCATAGAAGCCAACCGGACGAATCGTTGGATTCGGCGATCCGGCAAGTGTTTGGTGACGTACTATTTCCGGAAGCACGTTATTAACCGCTTGCACGCTCGGAACTCACACATGTCGATTCGTTCACACCACGGGCCCCACAGCGGGGCTGGTTCAGTTCATTTACCCCGTTCGCTCGGAGAACTCCGGGCTTCAGGCTGGAAGTCCAGAACGGTCAAGGCGGAACTCCGCGAGAACATTACCAAGGCTCTACGAGCGGGTGATGAGCTTTTCCCCGGTATCGTCGGGTATGACAGCACGGTCATTCCGGAAATCATCAACGGGATCTTGGCCGGTCACGACATGCTGTTTCTGGGCGAAAAGGGCCAGGGCAAGAGCCGGCTGATGCGATTGCTCGGACGCTTTTTAGATGAATGGACGCCCTATTTGGCCGTCCCAGCCGAGTATCTCGGTGGCAGCCCAGTGCATGAGGATCCTCTCGCGCCGATTACCCGGGCTGGCAAAGCGTTTGTCGCCGAATTTGGTGATGATGCGCCAGTAGCCTATTGGCACCGTTCTGAGCGATACGCCGAGCGGCTTGCTCCGGGCACCAAATTTGCCGACATTATCGGTGAGATCGATCCTGCCAAGCTGGCCTCAGGTGTGTCGATGAGCACCGAGGATGCATTACACTTCGGGCTCATTCCCCGAATGCACCGGGGCATATTCGCCATGAACGAATTGCCCGATCTTGATGATCTTGTGCAGGTCGGCCTGTTTAATATTCTCGAAGAGCGCGATGTGCAGATTCGCGGCTTCCCGGTGAGCTTTGATATCGATGTGCTGGTGCTGTTTTCCGCCAACCCCGCGACGTACAACCGCTCCGGCAAGGTCATCCCCCAGCTGAAGGACCGCATCGGCACGACCGTGGTCACCCACTATCCGCGCGAGCGCGACCTTGGCATTGATATCACCCAGCGCGAAGCTGATATTGATCTTGGCGGAGATTTCCCAGTTGTTGTGCCGCGGTTCATGCTGGAAATCAACGAGCAGCTCGCCATCGCCGCCCGCAAGAGCAAGTATGTCGACCAACAGTCCGGCGTATCGGCCCGACTCAGCATTGCCAATTACCGAACTATGGTGGCCTCAGCCCGGCAGCGAGGAATCCGGCTGGGTGAGCGGCCCGCGGTGCCCCGCATCAGCGATCTGGCACACGTGCACGCTTCCAGTACAGGCAAGCTGGAGCTTGACCTCATGGGCTCGCACCAGATGAGCGAGAAACAGGTGATCGACTCGGTGATGGCCGAGGCAATTAAGATCGTGTTCGATGAATACGTCGGCAAGCACGGGCTGGAAGAAATCGCCCAGGTCTTTGCTAAGGGCGTGAAGATTGAAGTGGGGGACATGCTGCCGAGCGCAAGCTACGAGAAGCTGATCAAGCGAGTGCCCGCGGTGTGGGACAAAGCCTTTGAGCTAAACGCCTCGGCAGACCCCGCGGTACGGGCAAGCTGCATCGAGTTTGTGCTGGCAGGGCTGCACGCCGGAGACAGGATCAGCCGGAGCACGAAGCATGGCAGGATGAGTTATGAGACGTGAATCGCATGGTATCGTTCTCCCGACACGCTCGGATGTCGTCAAGGCCAAAATTTCCTCAACCAGAGGCAGGATTCGGCGTATCCTTTGTTATGGACGCGAGGCTTAGGGTGAGGTTAGAGCAAAGCGCTGGGCATGTCAGAGAACCTTCAGAAATCCTGTCGCGAGCAACGTTTCTTACTCGACAAGGGTTGGCTGGATGTCGCACGGATCTCCGCGGATGTTCAGCAGCAGTTCTCTGTCCGCATTGAACCGATGGAGGCGCTCAGCAGTGAGCAGCAGCAACGCCATGCCAGGATTGGTCAGGTCATGGACCAAGTCGTACGAGACTATGGCCGTGCATTGACCAAGCTCTCAAAGTAAATCTGTACCTACGAATCCAAGTTGCACAAACTAGGCGAACCTCAGATTGACCGACCGAGACCAGCCCAAAGAGTTTCTATCGGTCGAGGATGTTTTGCAAATCCATTCGATCGTCATTGACCGTGACGGTGGATTGTCTGGTGTCCGAGATCATGGCTTGCTGTCATCCGCGGTCATGATGCCACAGCAGTGGTTTGGTGGTAGTCCACTGCACCGGGACATAGCGGCGATCGCCGCCGCGTACCTTTTCCATATCTGCTGCAACCACGCGTTTATTGATGGCAACAAGCGCACCGCGCTGGCCAGAGCCATCACTTTTTTAATAGATAACGGTGTGACAGATCTTCCCGACCAAGACGAAGCCGCGGACATCACCATCGCCGTCGCGGCAGGGCACATTTCCAAGGAAGAACTTACCCAATGGTTTCGCAGTATGATTTCCAAGCCTGAGCAACCATGACCAACCCAACGCCCCCAAGCGATTCATCCTCCACGACACCCAACCCAGAGGCCGTTACCCCCCCGGGGCTTGTGCATTCATACCAAGCCTACGACCCCAAGAACTTCCCCTCGCCCACGCAGCCGCCGCCGGATCTGGCCGGCTTGGCCATGGAACACATGCTGGCCTACGGCTCGCTGCGTGAGCTCACGCCCGAGGAACTGGCCCGGGCGATTCACATTGATCCATCGATGATCCCGCGCCTTGGCCCCAGCCTCGAAGCGCTCGCCGCGATGCTCGAAGATCGCAAGCGAAAGATTCTCGAAAAATACGAAACCGACTCCGTCCAGCAACTCGCGGATCGTGAGTTTCGTGCCGCCGCCAGCGAGGCCCGTCCGGACGCCAAGTTTCGCAGTGACTTCCAGCGGGCCGTCAAGGCCGAGCAGATCCAAGAGCTGGAAAAACTCTGGTACGCCCAGCGCGATGAGCAGTCACAGTTCGCACGCGACATCATGGCCGTGATGGAAAGCCTCGGCAACAAGTATCAGGTTGATGAGCTCGCTAGCAAGTACGCCTTCACCGGGCGTGACCCGCTCACGGTCGAGGAAGCGCTGCTGATCAAACAAGAACTCGAGGCCATCGATAAACTTCAGGATCAGATTAAAGAAGCGGCCAATACATCCCAGCTCGCCATCATCGACATGGAGCAGCTCGCCGAGTTTGCCGAGTCCGCCCAGATCGAGGAACTGAACCGGCTGCAACAGCAAATCGAGGAATATGTCAAGGCTGAGGCAGAGCGACAAGGGCTCGAGGCAACCAAGGGCGGCTTCAAAGTTACGCCGCAGGCCATGAAGCTGTTCCAGTCCCGCCTCCTCACCGAAATCTTCGCGGACCTTGAAGCCTCCCGTTCCGGTCGCCACACCGGCCCGATCATCGGTGAAGGCCCAACTGAGATGCCCCGCACACGCAGCTACGAGTTCGGTGATTCCGCCGCCAACATGGATGTCACACAAAGCTTCATCAACGCGATGGTGCGCCAGGGGCCCGTGACGCAATCACCGGCAGTGGGGGGTAAGGTCGGGCCCAAGATCCGTCTGAAGCCCGAAGACATCGAGATCTTCCAGACCCGCAATAACCCCAAGGCCGCTACGGCGGTGCTGATGGACATGTCCGGCTCGATGCGCCACGGCGGGCAGTACATCAACGTAAAACGCATGGCGCTCGCGCTCGATGCCCTCATCCGGCGCGAGTACCCCGGTGACTTTCTCAAGTTCGTTGAGATGTTCAGCTTCGCAAAGCTCCGTGAGTCCAGCGAAATTGTCAGCATGATGCCCAAGCCGGTGAGCATCCACAACTCCGTGGTGCGACTCAAGGTCAACATGGCCGACCCGGACGTGACCGAGTGGCGCATCCCGCAGCACTTCACCAATATCCAGCGGTCCATGCAGCTCGCCCGCACCATGCTCTGTGCACAAGACACGCCCAATCGGCAGATCATCCTGATTACCGATGGTCTGCCCACAGCCCACTTCGAAGGCGCTGAGCTCTTCCTGCTCTACCCGCCCGACCCGCGCACCGAGGAAGCCACCATGCGTGAAGCCAATCTCTGCGCACGTGAGGGAATCACCATCAACATCTTCCTGCTGCCAAGCTGGAGCCAATCCAGCGAAGACATCCAGTTCGCCCAACGCATGGCCATGGCCACCAGCGGCCGAGTCTTTTTCACCGGTGGCAGCGACCTCGATCGTTTCGTGCTCTGGGATTACGTGGCGATGCGGAGGAAGATCATCGCATAAGTCAGCAAACCCGGCACTTGGTCCCGGGTTGTTAATGTCCCAATAACTTCAGGTCCGTATAAAACTTGAGCGATCACCAAAGCTTGCGTGCCTATTGCGGTAGGCTCAGTACGCCCGCCCGAAACTCCGTCGACTCCCCTCCGAATATACTTGTACTGTAATCGTTGGAGGAACACCATGCAGATCGCTCTTTCAGTTTTAGTCGGTCTCGGGCTCGCCGCGGCGTGCGGGTTTAGAGTCTTCATCCCACTGCTCGTCGCGTGCATCGCGGTGCGGGCCGGGGCACTCACCGTCTCGCCCGGGTTTGCCTGGATGACCAGCGATGAAGCGCTCATCGCTTTCGCTGTCGCCAGCGGGCTTGAGATTCTCGGATACTGGATCCCGTGGGTTGACCACATGCTGGATGTTGCCACAACGCCCGCGGCCGTCATTGCCGGAACAATCCTGGCGGCAAGTCAGTTCGGATTTGCCGGCAACTCCGGCGGGCAGGTCATGAAGTGGTCACTGGCCCTGATCGCCGGTGGCGGTGCTGCGGGTGTGGTGCAGGCGGGCACGGTGGCGGTCCGAGCAGGGTCCACCGCGCTCACCGGAGGGCTTGGGAATCCTCTGGTTTCAACAGTAGAAACGGCATTTGCCGGAACCATTGCCATCATGACCATCATCGCCCCAGTGCTGCTGTGGGCGATGCTGTGCATCGGCCTCATCGTTGGCATTCGCTGGTGGCAGCGCCGCCAAGAGCGAAAGGCGACGGCGCGTCTGCTTGTGCAGGCTCCGCGAGTGGTCCCGAATACCGCGGTCTAAATTACTCAGTCATCATGCAGCATGCGAATGGGTGGGGTGTCAAGATCATCAAACTGCCCCTGCTTCAGCGAGCGTGAGAAGGCATACAAAGCCGCGGCCGCGAGCAGCAGTGCCAAGGGCACGATGATAAATAAAACAGTCACGCTACGGCTCCCGTGTGCCCACCCGCTGCGGGCGAGTCGTTCGTACGTTGCTCTGGCCTCTGCCCCTCCAGCCTTTGCCCCTCCAGCCTCTGCCCCTCCGGTAGCGGCGGGAAGGTGGGGTAGCGAACCGCAATTGCAAGAACAGTCAGAGAACTCAGCGGCATCATGATTGCCGCGGTGATGGGATGAATCATGCCGGCAATTGCAAGCGTCGCCGCAACAACGTTGTACGCAAGTGAGGCCCACAACGTCCAGCGCACGGCCCGCATCGCGGCCTGGCTGGCTTCAATCAATCCAGCAATCTGCCCGAGTCCCGGATTGGCCATGTACACATCAGCCGCTTCAAGGCTGGCTTCAGCGCCGCCGGCGACAGCTATGCCCACGTCCGCCGCGGCCAACGCCGCCGCATCATTAACCCCGTCACCAACCATCACCACACGCCCGCTTCGCTGGCGATCACGGATAGCCGCGAGTTTGTCCTGCGGGCTTGCCCCACCCCGGGCGTATTGCGGAGCGATTCCAACACTTGCTGCCACATCCCGTACGACCGACGGATCATCGCCCGAAAGCATTTCCGAAGCCCATCCAGTCCGCGCAAGCGATAAAACCGCAAGGGCCGCATCACTGCGTACAGGATCACCTAAGCCCAGCACCGCCGCGACCGTGCCATCAACGCCGATGACCACAGGCGTGTGACCGCCACTGCAAATCTCGTTGCAAGCCGTCGCAAGTTGTTCCGGCCATACCAACCCGGCACTGCGGGCCATCACCGGTGAGCCGATGAGGATTCTCTGTGAACCGATTGATGCGGTCACACCTTGGCCGATGATGTTGCTGAGACTCTCAACCCGGAGTTGCGATGCTGTACGAACAGTTGAATCCTCAAGCGCAGCGATCGCAGTTGCGATCGGATGCCGGACCTGCGACTCAATACGAGCGGCCATCTGCACAGCCTGCCCGTCGCCAACTTGCTTGACCACGGCCATTGTGCCTTGTGTGATGGTGCCGGTTTTGTCAAAGAGAACCGTGCCGCGCATCGCAAGCCGCTCGATGACTTGCCCGGACTTGATGAGAATGCCGCGCCGGGCAGCGCGGCCCATGCTCACCGCAAACACCAGCGGAACCGCGATCCCCAGTGCGCACGGGCAAGTAACAATGAGCATAGCGGTGGCATTGTCGAGCGCACGGCCGGGATTTGTTGGCTCGCGAACAAGCCAGAAAACCATTGTCGCCGCGGCGAGCACGCCAACCCAGACCACGAACCGTCGCCCAATTCTGTCGGCAAAGCTCACGATGCCGGGTTTGCTGCCAGCGGCCTGCTCCACAAGTTCCATCAACCGGGCGGCAAGGGTTTCGCGCCCAGTGGCAGTGGCACAAATGCGGATGGTGTGCTGCAGATTCACTGTTCCCGCCCGCACCCGCTGGCCCGGATGGGCCTGCCGTGGGCGAGACTCACCGGTGAGGATCGCCTCATCCAGATACGCCGCGGCATTCTGGTCGGTGCTGCTACCCACCGAGAGCAACACTCCATCAACCGGAATGCTCTGGCCGGGAAGAACTTCAACGGTGTCGACGGGCTTGAGTGTCTCGGCGGCAACTGTGCGCACGATTTCGCCATCAACCAGCCGCGCGGCTCTGGGCGTCAGCGAGTACAACAGATTCACACTGTCAAGTGCGGCCCGCTGCTGGCGGTGCTGGATGAACCGGCCAACCAGCAGCAAAAAAACCAGCATCGTCAGCGAATCAAAGTAAATCTCGCTGCGACCCAGGATGACATTGAGCGAACCCGAGACACCACCGGCCAGCAGACCAATGACGATGGGTACATCAATATTCAGTGAGCCAGACCTGATGGATAACCACGCGGACTTGAAGAACACCGCCCCAGGCCATGCCAGCGAGAGCATGCCGAGACCGGCCGAGAGCCAGCGGAAGAATGCAAAGAAGCCGGGCTGCATCCCGGCGAAAACACCTCCATACAGGGCGAATGCAAACAGCATCACGTTGCCGCTGATTGCACCCGCCACGCAGATGCGGAGGATGAAGCGGCGATCTTCCAGCTTTCGTACATCGATAATGGTCGTGCGACCGGCCAGTCGCACCGGATAGCCAATGCTGCCGAGCGTGCGTGCGATGGTGCGAAGGTTCGTTGCTTCAGGCTGGTACGTCACGCTCAGGCACTGACGGCTGAGGTTGAGTCGAGAGTGAATCACCCCGGGAATCAGCTTCGGTAAACGCTCAAGCAGCCAGACGCACGACCCGCAGTGAATGTTGGAAACAATCAGTTCGTGACGCCGCTGGCCTACAACACACGGGCGGCAGTGCATGACGGCTACAGCGTCATCAAACTCGGCGAGCCCGAAACCATCGTTTTCGGTCACATCCGCCGGACGATTGCCGGGAATCTCGTCGGCCCGGTAGTAGTCATCAAGCCCGCCGCTGTGGATTAGCGTGTATGCGGCCTCACAGCCGCCGCAGCAGAACTGGGCTGCAGCACCGGTGCGAATAAGCCCACGGGGCACTTGTTGCCCGCAGTGGGTGCAGGCGCACGCCGCCCCCGCCCTCAACCCCGCTCCGCGAGGTGAGCGAGCAGCCGCCAGAGTAATGGTGTTCGGATATGCGTCGCCTGAACTCACTTGCGTGCCTCCTGCATGATTGGCCGTGCAATCGCGCCCGCGTGCGAGGCGAGTTTTCCTGCAACCGGAGCGGCCATTGGCTGTGCGGTACAAAGATCGCTCGAACCTAAATCAGCAGCAGTAGTGGTGGTAGGCTCACAGCACTCGGGCATGACCAACTGCGACTTGCCATTGGCGCTGAACAAGCCAGATGACCGATGCGCGATGGTGCCCAAACCGGCCATCAGCAGCAGGCAAGCTGTGGCCAGCTTGAGCCACGGCCCGCCGATGCCCGTTAGTTTTCGTGCCGCAACTGTGAGAACGACAAGCAGGGGCACAGTGCCAAGCCAGAACGCCAGCATTACCAGCACGCCACTGCCAACCGATGCTGTTCCCGCCGCAACCAGCACAAACGCGTACAGCCAGCCGCACGGCAGCAGCCCGGAGAGCAGGCCAAGCACGGCGGCTCGGTACAGCGCCGGCAGCCGTCGCGCCCTAGCCAGCAACTGTGCTGAAACGAACCGCGACGGCACTAATGCAGCTGTTTGGGCAAGTCGCGGCAGTCCAATACCGGCAAGACGCATGAGCATCATCATGGCCATGGCAATTACAAATGTGGCTGCGCCCAACGCGGCGGCACGCTGCAGCCCAAGCAGGCCAGATCCAAGATCAACAACGGCTCCGAGCGACCCGGCGAGAGCACCCAGTGCGCAGTAAATTGCAAGCCGTCCTAAGTGGTAAGCAAAGGCTGGGACCTGGCCAATGGCCGTTGGCACGTTCCGCTCGGAACCAACGCCCGTGACCGCTTGTCCGGCGATGGTGAGTTGCGCCGGCTTTCCGGCGGCGGCGGATGTTGATGCAATCAGGCACAGCGGCCCGCACATTCCCGCGCAGTGAACCGAGCCGATCAGGCTCGACAGCAACGTGCTGCCCAGCAGAAGCGCCAGCGGTTCACGTGTGAATGCCGCTACGTCAATAGCCATCGCGAATTGAACACCGCCGATTGGCATCAGTCATGCTCCGCTGGAGTTCGTGGTAACGCTTGCGACCGTCCTGGCGTGATGCTCACACTGTTTTTGGATTTGATGCTCGAGGTGCTCATAAACGCTTTGCCGTCACGATTAGCGGTCAGCCGCACTTCCCAAAGTCCCGGATGCGTGAGGTTGATCACACTGCTGCAGGCGGCGGGATCACCCTCAACTGGAATGAGTCGCAGCACCTGTGACTGAGAGGCGTGCGACTGTGGGAACGCGATGGCCTCGGCACGCTCGGGAATCACTGGCTGGCCTTGGCTGTCTGCCAGCCGCACAATCAGCCGCGGCTGCACGCCCGCCGTATCAATCGTGACATCAGCCGTCCAGCCCAGGCTCTCGCTGGCAAGACGCTGCCGCGCAAAGTTGTCCCACTCCAGTGCCCGCTGGTCATAATCGCGCTCAACCATCAGCCCGGGATCGCGAGATGAAAGGGTGATCAACGCTGCGGTGATGGCGACGTTGAGTAAAAGCAATCCGACGATGACCAGCGGCCAGCGCCGGCCGGTGTTCTTTAAACCGCCCCGAGCTTCATCGTGAGCCTTTGGTGCGACCCCCAGCGGCAATTGCACGCCGGTTGTTTCAGAGTTGCTAACGGTCATCATGCTTCTCCGTTTCGATATCTTTAGTTTCCTGCTTGTACTTTTCGCGCTTCTTTTCATCATCGTTGTGGTGCTCATCCGGGTGTCTGGTCGGGCCGATTAGCGTGATGGAACGAGTCGAGACCACGCGGCCTGTGCTGTCGGCCACCTTGATCAGCGCAAACGCGCTCCCGGCCTCAAATCCATCGCGGTTCATGCTCACAATCACCGGTTCGGCATGAACCTGACCGGGACTGAGCACGACCGGATTCTCCGCCAGTTCAATCTGCGGTGCGCCGGGGCCCTCGATCGTCACTGTGAACCGCTGATCCGATGGGCTGCGGCTGGTGAGTTTAAAGGTCATCTGATTGCTGATGCGACCATCAGCCAGCGTGTTAAACGGCAACCCGCGAGCACGCGCCAGCGAGATATCAACCGGTGAAGCTGTCACCAGCAGTACCAGAAACGCACTGCCGACGATCAGGATGATGATCGGGTAGAGCAAAATGCGCCAGCGAAAAACCGATGGCTTTGGTCCCTCACCCGCCGCATACTCAAGGGCCGCCTGTGATGTGTAGCGAATCAGCCCGGTCGGCCGGTGCAGTTTCGTCATCACCGCATCGCACGCATCAATGCACTGCGTGCAACTGATGCACTCCATCTGCAAGCCCTGGCGTATGTCAATCCCGGTGGGGCAGGTGGATACGCACAGGCCGCAATCAACGCAGTCGCCGGTGCGGTGATCGGCACTGCCCGTCACCGCCGAAGTCTTGTGTTCTTGCTGCAAGATCGGTAACGACAGGTCCGCTGATGCTCCCGCTTCCAGCCCACCAGTCATCTGCCCACCAGCCATCTGCCCACCAGCTCCCCGCCCTTCAGCGGCCCGTCCCTCGGCGTCATGCCTTCCAGCAAACGTTCCGCTCTGGACGGCGGCCTTGCCCCGGCCACGCGGCTCGCCCCGTCGCTTGTCATAACTCACAATCAGGCTGTTGCGGTCGAGCAGTACCGATTGCATTCGGCCGTACGGGCACGCGACGATACAGGTTTGCTCGCGGAAGAATCCAAAGTCAAACAGCATCAAAAACGTCACGCCAGCCATCACCAAAAAACTTGTCGGGTGCTCAAACGGTGATCGTCGCACCCATTGCGCCAGTGCATCGGTGCCAACGAAATATGCTAAAAAAGTGTGCGCTAGGGCCATGGACAGTATCAGAAACACCAGCAACTTACCGGCCTTACGGAGCCCGACATACCTCGTGCGTTTGGCTCGGCCCGGTTCGCCTTCAAACAGCCGCTCGATGGGCCGGAAAACAAACTCAAGGTAAACCGTCTGTGGACAGGCCCACCCGCACCACGCCCGGCCAAACAGGGCCGTGACCAAAAAGATTGATAAAAATACCCCAACCACCAGCAGCGCCAGCAGCAGACTGTCCGTCGGAAGAAACGTCCTGCCGAATATCGTGAATTGGCGAGCGATGATGTCCAGCAGAAACAAAGGCTTGCCGCCCAGCCGCAGGTGCGGCAGAGTAACAAAGATCGCAATCAACGCATACGCGACAATGCGGCGATGACGCAGAAATTGCCCACGCGAAACACGCGGCCGCAGCCACCGCCGCGATCCATCCTTGTTTAGGGTGGACAAGACTTTTTCATCGGGCTCAAGCAAGGTGGCGGGAGGCATAGCGGTAGTCTTTTCAGGTTCGAGGCGCTCCGGCCAATCAGGGCGAACGCAGCGGGACGGTCTGGGTACACAGAGTCGCAAGACGCTGAGTGCTTACTTCGCAGCTGCCGGGATTGAGGCTGCGGAAGGTGTTGAAGCAGGTGAAACCGCCGCTTGTTTGGCAGCCGGAAGCGGCGGCCACGGTGGTGCGACAGCGCCCTCCGCACCACGAGGGCCCGGAAGGTTTTTGCCCCGCAGCGATGCCGCGTACGAAGCAACCAGCACAACCTCATTGTCACTCAGGCGGCCCTTCCACGCGGGCATTGCCCCTCCGGCGGCACCCTCCCGAACCACCCGCAGGAAGTCGGGAAGTTGGGTGATGTTCTTGTATGAGTCATCGGTTAGGTTCGGGCCAACTTCACCCTGACCCTCGCGGCCATGGCAACTGATGCAGTTGGCCTTAAACAGCGAGGTGCCAAAGCTCATCCATTCGGGCTGGACCATCATCGCCAGCATCGTCGGCTCATCCGCCTTGAGGTTGCCGATCTTCGCAAAAATCTTGGCGTTGGCCTCGGCCACATCCTTCTCCCAGTCGCCTTGCACCGTCGGTGCCAGCGGGTCGGCCGAATAGATAATGAAATAGCCAATCGAGAAGATGATCGACAGGAAAAACAGCAGGTGCCACCAACCCGGGGTTGGGTTGTCGTATTCCGTGATGCCGTCGTACGAGTGGCCCGTCTCGGCCAATGGCTTGGGGTCAGCCGCTCGATTGAAATCTGCTGCGCCACGCGTTGGCAAGGATTCGGAGCCCGCGGCGGTTGCCGAGTGGCCGGAGGTTACTGATCCGTGGTTCATTGGGCTGGTCGTTGCGCTCATGGCAGGTTCCATCTCTATAAAAGGGCAAGTCTCGCATCATCGCCAAGGCTTGAAATTGGTGTGTCTGTGGCCAAACGGCAATTACATGGATTCGGCATCGTCACCAAGCAGCATCGCCGCGGCACGCTCGTTCTCAGACGGCGATCGCGCGAATGCTCGTCTGGCAACAACAATGAACACGCCCACAAAGATCACCAAAGCCGCGATCGGCCACACCGTCAAGTCCACGCGAGACATGATGTCGGAAAGTCTCATTGAATGCTCCAGACGTAGTAAAATGGCGAGCAGCTCCGCCGCTCACATGATCTCAATCACTCACTGCGGCCTGACTGTTTTGGCCGCCGGGGCGGTTTGGGCAACCTTTGCCGCCGGTGCGGCAACCGGCGCGGGCTTGGAAATATCGGTGCCCAATCGCTGGATGTACGCAATCAGTGCTACAACCTGCTTGTCGCCAAGGTCGGCCTGTCCGCCTTGGGCGGCGATGCTCTTGGCAATCGCCGCGGCCTGCTCACGTGCCATTTCGGGTGCCTTGCCGTCAAGTACGGCCTGGCCATAAGGCACACCCAGCATTGCCATAACGCGTACGCGGGCGGTCAGACCGTCAAAGTCGATCGGCTTGGTCAGCATGTGCGGATACGCCGGCATGATCGAGCGGTCGTTGACTTGCCTTGGGTTGTTAAAGTGCAGCACGTGCCAACTGTCCGACTGCTTCCCACCCTCGCGCTGCAGATCCGGCCCCGTGCGCTTGCTGCCCCACTGGAAGGGATGGTCATACACGAACTCTCCGGGTTTGGAGTATTCGCCGTAGCGCTTCGTCTCGGCATACAGCGGGCGGATCATCTGGCTGTGACAGCCATAGCAGCCCTCTGCAACATAGATGTCTCGGCCTGCCAGTTCCAGCGGTGTGTACGGCTGCACCGATGCGATCGTCGGTATGTTCGAGCCGATGACGAACGTTGGGATAATCTCAAACAAGCTGGCGACCGCAACCGCCAGAAACACAAGCACGGTAAACTTCAGCGGCTTGCGCTCCCACACCCGGTGCCAGAAGCCTTTGACTAGCACATCAAGTTTCTTTCCTGCTTCAAGATTGGCATACAACTCAGATGCTGGCGGCGCCTCATCGCTGTACTGCTCGCTGAGCCGAGGAGCCGTGTGCACGGGTTCCTCGTACACAGTGGGGCGGGCCCTCCACGTCATGGCCATGTTTAGCATGCACAAGACCACCCCGGAAATGTACAGAAGGCCACCGGCAACACGCAGCCAGTACATCGGCAGCACAGCGGTCACAGATTCTACAAAGTCCGGGTACTTCAGCAGGCCCGACTCATCAAACGCGCGCCACATCAGCCCCTGGGTCAGGCCCGATGCGTAGATCGGGATGATGTACAGCAGGATGCCGATGGTGCCGATCCAAAAGTGCGTGCCGGCCAGTTTCTTGCTCCACAGCGGGGTCTGGAAAAGTCGCGGCATCAGCCAGTACAGCATGCCAAACGCCATAAAGCCATTCCAGCCCAAGGCACCCGCGTGCACGTGGGCAATGGTCCAGTCCGTGTAGTGCGAGAGCGCATTGACGCTTTTGATCGACAGCATCGGCCCTTCAAACGTGCTCATGCCGTAGAAGGTGATGCCCACGACAAAGAACTTGAGCACCACATCGCTGGCAACCTTGTTCCACGCCCCGCGAAGCGTGAGCAGGCCGTTGATCATGCCGCCCCAGCTTGGCATCCACAGCATGAGTGAGAACAGCATGCCAAGCGTGCTGGCCCATGCCGGGAGTGCGGTGTAGTGCAGGTGGTGTGGGCCCGCCCAAATGTACAAGAACACCAGCGACCAGAAGTGAATGATCGACAGCCTGTAGCTGAAAACAGGCCTCTCCGCGGCCTTGGGCAGGAAGTAGTACATCAGCCCCAGAAACGGTGTCGTCAGAAAAAACGCCACCGCGTTGTGCCCATACCACCACTGCATGAAGGCATCCTGCACACCGGCATACAGCGAATAGCTCTTGAAAATCCCCGCAGGAATCATCAGGCTGTTAAACACATGCAGCACCGCAACAGTGACGATGGTTGCAATGTAAAACCACAACGCCACATACAGGTGCCGCTCACGACGTCGCGACAGAGTGCCAAAGAAGTTCACACCAAAGAAGCCCACCCACACCACAGCAATCATCAGGTCAATCGGCCACTCAAGCTCTGCGTACTCCTTGCCCTGAGTAATACCCAGCGGCAACGTCAGCGCCGCCGAAACAATGATCAGTTGCCATCCCCAAAAGTGCAGCTTGCTCAGCGTGTCGCTAAACATCCTCGCCTTGCACAAACGCTGGGTCGAGTAATAGATCGCCGCGAAGATCGCATTCCCCGCAAACGCAAAGATCACCGCGTTGGTGTGCAATGGCCGCAGCCGCCCGAACGACAGGTATTCCACATTGGTCAAAAACGCCAGCCACCCCAGCGGCCGAATCCCGCCAACCTCCCACGTCAGCGCGGGCGGCAAAGCCATCTGCACCGCCACAATGATCCCGACAAGCATTCCCACGAACGCCCAGATCACCGTCGCCGCGGCGAATTTGCGAACGATCGCATCGTCATACACGAAGCGATCCATTCCCGCGGGGGAAGGAGCATTGCCGCCCCCAACGGCGGCAGAGGCATGGTCTAGCGTGCTGGAGGGGGTCATAACAAGCTCCGAACAGGTTGGATGAATAATTTGCTTCGCACAATTAAAGTTGCGGACTGGTCAAGCATAGGACCAATAGATAAGATAGTCAAGATATCGTTTGAGCGGGCATGCCTTGCCCGACCTTGCAGTCGGTTGCTACTTTTTTCTGGGAATTCGGTGCATAAAATGATAACCGAGCCTATTTTTACTTCCGATCAGCCGATCGATTGGTCAACTGATCTGACTCCGGCCGTTCCAGTTGAAGTTCGCGCTACCGTCGCCTTTGGCACTTTGTTCCCACCAAGCCCGCAAACGCCGATGCTCCGTGCATCCGGCTCGGGTACGCGGAGATGTTTCATGCTCTCTCAGGCCGTTGGTTATGCCGCAATCGCTCTCGGTTACGTTGCCTCGGGCGGCGGAAAGCCGATTCTCGTCAAACAAATTGCCGCGGTCTCCGACATCCCCGGTTCATACCTCGCCAAAATCGTCAATTCGCTGGCCCGAAAGGGCATCGTCTCAACCCAGCGCGGCATCGGTGGGGGGGTTTGCCTGGCAAAGCCTGCTACGGACGTCACTCTTTATGACCTCTGTGTCGCCCTCGATGACCCCTCAATCCAAGCCCGCTGCATGCTCGGCACCGCAGAATGTTCTGATGCCCGCGCTTGCCCCGCCCACCAATTCTGGACCGGGCTCCGCGTTAAATACATTGACTATCTCCGAAAGATGACCGTTGCCGATGTCGCCGCGTTTGAACTCAAGCGCCGCGCCCGCATCGGTGCCGGACCCGGCACCGGCGCGTTTTCAGACGCCGCCGCGTTCACCGCTGCCATCGCAGCCGCCGCTACCGGCCAAACCAAGCCCCCCGCGGCGTTCGGCCAGGCAGAACTCACCGTCAGCGGGCAACTGCCGGGCAGCCAAGATGAGCCTTAATCTCTGATGCGACTGCCAACCTCCGCCTAAACGCCTCCGGCATGTGCACTGTGCCAAAGATCATCCCCGTGGCCCATACCACCCGGAAACAGCGTCAGCCCGGCAACCTAGACGATCCGGTTTTCGCAATGAACCCCACTTCTTGACGATTCAGACCGGAACTTTGTGCCCGGACAGACGTAACCTCTGGTTCGCGGGGTCGCCGTTTGGCCGCCGCGTGTTTGGGTGCCTGTGCGGCTACGGAGACTTCCTTTGTCCATGCCTGTTCGATTCATGATCATTGCCTCAGGGTCGGTTGCCCTCGGTCTTTCTGGTGTTTCATTGGCAGCGGGCCAGCCGGCAACAAAGCCAGCGGCCGAGTCGGCGCCCGCTTCGGCTGCGCTCCCGCCCGCCATGGCCGCGATGCCGGACTTTCGGCAAATCGTCCAATCGGCCAAGGAAAAGGTTTTCCCCTCGGTCGTGTACATCCGGGTCATAAGCGAGGTCACCGGCCAAGGCCGCAAAGAGTCTCAGGCCTCTTCCGGCTCTGGTGCAGTCATCTCGGCGCAGGGGCACGTGCTCACCAACTGGCACGTTGTTGACAAGGCTACCAACGTCCGCTGCTTGCTGTCCGACGGCCGGCACTACGACGCCAAAGTGCTCGGTTCAGATAAAGATGTTGATCTCGCCGTGATCAAGCTCGATCTCAAAGAGGGTGACACAGTGCCCGTCGCCGAGATCGGCGACTCGACAACTCTCAAGGAAGGCGACTTCGTCATGGCCATGGGTGCGCCCTGGGGCCTTAATCGCTCCGTGAGCATCGGCATCGTCTCCTGCATGAGCCGTTACCTTGAGAGCATCAGCGAGTACTCACTCTGGATTCAGACCGATGCGGCGATTAACCCCGGTAATTCCGGCGGTCCGTTGGTCAACACGGCGGGCCAGATCGTGGGCATCAACACTCGCGGTAGCTCCGGATCATCCGAAGGTCTTGGCTTTTCAGTACCGTCCGAGACAGTCAAGATCATCGTGCCTCAACTCCGTGACAACGGACGGGTAGATTGGTCCTGGACTGGCTTACAGCTCCAGCCACTCCGCGACTTCAATCGCGACATTTTCTTTGAGTACAGCGACGGTGTGATGGTGGCCGAGACTGATCCTGACTCTCCGGCCCGCAAGGCGGGCATCTTGGCCAAAGACCGCATCCTGGAGATCAACGGCAAAAAGGTTACCGCCCTGACCCAGGAAGACTTGCCCGATGTCCGACGTTTACTTGGCCTGCTGACCAAAGGCACCGAAGCAACACTCAAAGTCGCTCGCGATGACAAAACGGTGACCATCAAGCTCACCCCGCGTGAAAAGGGCAAGGTCGAGGGTGATGAGCTTGCGCTGAAGCGATTTGACTTTGCCGTCAAAGCAATCAACCAGTTTGATAATCCCTCGCTGTACTTTCATCGCAAGGAAGGCCTGTTTGTTTTCGGTGTCAAGTACCCTGGCAACGCGGCCTCTGCCGGTCTCCAGCAGCAGGACATCATCCTCTCGATTGATGGTAAAGAAATCAATTCAGTCGATGACATCAAAGCTATCCACGACACGCTCATCACCGGCGCTGCCAGCAAGTTCCGCGTGCTCGTCAAGGTGCTCCGCAACGGACAACTGCGCCAGATGGTTCTTGACTTCCAGCGTGATTACGAGAAAGAATAAATCACCATTCGCTCCGCGCTTAGCCCTTGTCACCGTTTGTATACGGTTGTCTCCAAGTATCCGCAATCGGTCTCGCCCCGCAGTCGCAGCGCCGCGGCCAAGGCGTGATCCGGCAAGCACCCATCGCTCGCCACTGTGAGTTCTTCGCACCCATGTTTCATAAGTCGTTCACACCCATGCACCACACCCATAAGTTTCAACACGTCCTCCCTGCTGTTCTCATCGGCTTTGCCGGTGTCGCCGGGTTTTCCGGCTGCGCAACGAGCCAGACCGAGCAGCCCGAGGCAGCCAGCGTCGCCGGACTGGTTGACCCCGTACCGATGAAGCGAACCATCGACGCCGTCCGGCCATCCAGCGTCGTTGTTGAGTACACCCTCCAGTACGATAAGGCAGATTCCCCCGGTGGCGATTCCGGGCCCAATTCCTCCCGCAGCCTTGACCAGTACGTCCGCGAGGAGCGGCCAATCGAGCGACCCGGCTATCTCATCGCCGGCGACAAAGTTGTCACAGGAGATGTGCGCACACATCCGCGATTCATCAAGTCCATCAAGGTCCGTTTTGGTGATGCACTCGTTGATGCGTCCCTCGATGCCGTTTCCACCGACCGTTCGGCCATGATCCTCAAACTCGCCGGGCCTCTGCCCGGCAGCAAACCCCTTGAGTTTGACAAAACCAAGCCCGGCCCATTCATGTACGGCATCCTCCGCGAGCAGGACGGCGTTTGGTCCGTCGGTGCCGGCTCCGCTGGCGCAAGCTTCCTAAGCACCAGCCGCTCCCGGCCTGTCTTCGCAGCTCCCGAGCAAACCGTGATCGTCTCGAAAGATGGCACGCCCGTCGCGCTTAACTTCAGTCCGGAAATCCCTGCCGATGAATCATGGAAAGGCTCGCCCGAAAGCTGGAGTTGGATCGCCGCTGGCCCATTCGGTGACATGCTCGATGCCTTCGCCAATTCCTCTTCCATGGCGCTCCCCCGCGTTTCAATGACGTTCCGTTCGCCGCGGCAGGACAGTTCCGGCGGCGGTCGCGGCCGCTCCCGTGGCAACCCTGATGAAGATCCCGAAGATCGCGCCCTGACAGAATGGAACGGCACCGGTGTCTTGCTTGATGGCAAGCGAATTCTGATCCCCGTCTCCTTCCGTCCCAAAACCACTGGCCGGCTTGAGCAAGTCAAGATCTACCCCGTCGGCAGCGATAAACCCGTGGCGGCTAAGTTTGTCGGCTCACTGAAAGACTACGGCGCCATCATCGCCGAGGCCGAGCAAACTGTGCCCGGTGCCGCGGCTCCCTTCACCGGCAACATCGCGGATCTTCGCGATCAGCTCCTTTTCAAGGCTGATCTTTCGGTGCTTGGCGAGTCACGCACCGCGTATTACAGTCGTGATCGGCTGAACTCATTTTTCCTATCGTGGCGTCGCCAGTTGCTGCCAAACGCATCCGCCAGTCGTGATGGCCGTGACCGCAGTGGTCACTCGGGTAACTACATCTTCACGACCGACGGCAAACTCGTTGCGCTGCCCATAGAGCGTCGCGAAAAAGTTGCCGTTGAAGCGCGTGGTGGCGGCGGTGATTTCCCGATGATGATGCCGGTGGTTTACCTGAACTCCGCCGTGGCAGATGACAAGGACGGCTTTGACCGCCAGAATCGCCCCATGACCGAGGCCGAGGAAAATCGCCTCGCCTGGCTCGGTGTTGAGTTGCAGCCCATGGATGCCGACTTGGCCCGCCTAAACAACGTCGCCGACCAAACCGCCGGTGGCCGTTTCGGTGCCATCGTTGGTTACGTGTACCCGGATTCGCCCGCCAGCAAGGCCGGCCTGGCAACCGGTGACATTCTCCTCCGCCTCCACATCACCGGGCAGCCCAAGCCGCTCGATGTCTCCGCTGGTGAAAACGTTGGCTTCGGCGCGATGATGGACCAGTTCTGGCAGCATGTTGATGAGATCCCCGAGGAGTACTTCGATCAGCTCCCCAAGCCCTGGGGCTCGGCCGAGTCTCCGGTGACCAGAGCCCTGACCGATGTCGGCTTTGGAACCCCCTTCAAGGCAGATGTCTTCCGCGATGGCAAAATCATCAGCAAGGAATTTGTTGTTGAGCAGGGTCCCCTGCACTTTGATGCCGCCGCCCGCCTCAAGGACGCAGCATCCGGAATCTCCGCCCGCGATCTCACCTTTGAGGTCCGCCGCTACTTCCAGCTCACACCTACTGAACCCGGCGTAATTGTTTCTAAGATTGAGAAGGGTTCACGCGCCGCCATCGCCGGGATCAAGCCTTACGAGATCATCGTCTCGGTTGATGACCAGCCTGTCCGCACCGTGGCCGAAGTGGAATCAGCCTTCGCCAAGGGTGGTGAACTTAAACTCGCCGTCAAACGCATGACCGAAGGCCGCACCGTAAAGCTGAAGCTCAAGTAACCAACGCCGGGTGGATTGTGAGTCCGCTAGGCTGCACTCCCTGTCCGTCGCCCCGCAAGCGATCCCGCCGCTTGTGGGTCGGTTATCCCGCGCCCCGGCTGCATCATGCTCTCGCGTCGCGTTACCCCACCCGACCACTCGCAGTGCCCTAAGAACCCATCGTTGTCTCCAGCGCGTCCGCCAGTAACGCGCCCTCTTTCAGTAGAAATCCCACCAGACCCACATCCAGCGATATCCCGAACCCGTTCCGTGCTTCCCTACGCATTTCCTGTTTGGCTGTTTCCCCCGCGGGCTCTCCGCTCATCTCAATGAACCGCCGAATCCATCTCTACAAACCGCTTCGAACCTGCGTGTGCCACGCCACCGTTGCTTGCTAAACTCACCTCGTATGGCCAAAGTTCATCCCAGTTCAATTGTTGATGCCTCCGTGCAAATGCACGACAGTGTCGAGATCGGTCCGTGGTGCCACCTCTCCGGCAACATCACACTCGCCGCGGGCGTTCGGCTCATCGGTAACGTGTACATGCAGGGCCCACTGGTGGTGGGCGAACGAACAATCTTCTACCCCTTCGCTTCCATCGGCTTTGAGGCTCAGGACGTCAAGTTCAAACCAGGCTCGCCAACCGCAGGTGTGGTCATCGGTGCTGATTGCATCATCCGCGAGCAGGTGACCATCCACTCCGCAACCAAGCTTGATATCCCAACAACCGTCGGAGATCGCGCGTACATGATGGTCAGCAGCCACATCGGCCACGATGGCCGCATCGGCAATGATGTCACCATGGTCAACGCGTCGGCCATCGGTGGGCACGGGCAAGTCGGTGATCGTGTTCTTCTTGGCGGCAACTCGGCCATCCATCAGTTCGTGCGCATGGGCAGGCTTTCCATGCTCGGTGGCGGCTCCGGCAGTTCGCTTGATATCCCGCCGTTCCTAGTCGGTGCCAACCGCAACTGTCTCGTTGGTGTCAATCTCATCGGCATGCGCCGCAGCGGCATGGCCCGTGAAGACATCACCGCCGTGCGTGAGGTGTACCGCACCGTGTTCAAGCCCGGCCTCATGCGCGAGCACATGCTCGCCAGATTGGCCGAAATAGGAAAAGACAGCCCGCCCGTGATGGAGATGCACGAGTTCGTCCGCACCGCCAAGCGCCCGCTGCTGGCCCACCCCTCCAGCCGCGATGTGGCCCCCGGCAACAGCGCGGCAGACTCCGCAATGTAAGTCTCAGTATGACCAGGGCCATGCTCACACGCTGGACGGTGCCCACCCCGCCTGTTGATGCTGGTTGGTACCTCTCGGTACTTTCTTCCAGTTCCGGCGGCAACTGCACACTCCTGCGCGTGCACGATGGGCACCGCTTCCGGCACATTCTCATTGATCTGGGCCTGTCGCCGCGGCGAACGCGCGAGATGATGTCACTGTTCGGTCTGGCGCTCAAAGATGTAGATGCCGCACTCCTGACGCACATGGACCAAGACCATCTCCATCCGGGCTGGCTCGCGCCACAAGGCAAAGCCAGCCCGCTGCGCGAGGATGCGGCGATGCTTGTCCACGAAGCGCATTTCCACGCGGCGCGCGGGGCTTCGCTGCACAGGCCCAACCTCCGGGCCCTGGCCGGTGCAAACGAGGCGAGGCACCTTTTTTCCGATCTGCCCGCGCCAGCGTGCGGTCTGCCGGCGGGCCTCATCGTCAGCGCCGTGCTCGGCGCTCACGACAAGGAAGGCGCCGCCAGTTTTCGCCTGACTATGCCCACCGGCGCATCGCTGGGCTTTGCGACCGATATCGGCCGAGTCACCAAGGAACTTGTAGACCTCTGCGCGGGCGTTGATGTGCTGGCGATCGAGTCAAACTACTGCCCGCAGATGCAGGCGGCCTCCAGTCGGCCGGAGTTTCTCAAACGCCGCATCATGGGTGGGGCCGGGCATCTTTCAAACCAGGAAACCATTGCAGCGGTGCGGGCGATCGAGCCGAAGCGGCACGTCGTTTTGCTTCATCTTTCACGCCAATGCAACACGCCAGAACTCGTCGCTGGTCTTCACGAGGGCTCGCCATATCACTGCACAATCTCCGAGCCCGACCGACCCTGCCGGTGGGTTCGCATCGACGGCTGACCACCCGCCTTCCCCGTTCCCCCGTCTCCCCTTTCATCTTTTCTCTTTCATCTTTTCTCTCGTTCCCCTGCCTTCATTTGACCATCTGACCATTCGACCATTTCATAGTTTGACTATTTTTTCTACACCCTTGTAATCACATCGCACAACTCATCCATCCCCTCCGACAACACCACATTCCCATCCTCAGTCACCAGCACATCATGCTCGTGATGAGCCGTCATTGAGTCATCC
>JBBRKQ010000005.1:0-77117 GCA_038231815.1 Phycisphaerales bacterium | reverse complement strand
TCGGCGTTTGTGAGCAGCGGGTTCCTGGCCCATCAGCGTGCCCGGGCGATGGTGTATTACGGGGTAGTTGGTGCGGAGATGTACACGCCGGGGCCGCGGCAACTGACTGGCGAGGGTAGTGAGGATGGGCTGGTTCACTTTGGGCTAGTGGGGCTGCTTGATAACCCTTGGAAGGGTGGGCCGATGGCACTTGAGGCGATGGGCAAGCTGCCGGCGGATGTTGCCTCGCGGGTGCGGCTGCACATGATGTCATACCTCGAAAAGCCCGCTTGCGATGATGAGCGGATTGTGTTTCACGCATGGCGGAGGCCTGGGGAGATACCAGACATGCTGCGCAAGATGGATGCGCTGCTGGTGCCATCAAGCGCTGGAGAAACCTTTTCGCAGGCGATGGTGCAGGGCATGCTCACAGGGCTGCCGGTGATTACATCAAACCTGCCAGTGCTGACGGAGAAGCTTGATGCCGGGGGCGGGCTGGTAGCGGCTGACAGTGGTGAGATGGCCGAGAAGATGGCTTTGCTTACACGCGATGCGGTGGCGAGACGAGCGATGGGCGAGCGCGGGCGTGAGGTTGCGCTTTCACGATACGTGTGGAATACGGCTGAGTTTGTGGAACGATTCATGCGGGTGAACAGCGCAGAGGTGATGGCGCGCGTGGGCGGTGAGCAGCCTGCAAGATAGAGGCGACTGCGGACCGGGCAGGTGGGCAGCATCAATGATGTCATAAGGCTCTGAAAGGCGGCGGTGCGATGGCGGCGAGTGCGGACAGCCCTGAGACTGAAAGTGGCTTGCGAACCCGCGAGCGGCCGGCATGGATGATGCCTGGCGTGGTGGCGATGCTGGCGTGCTGCTTTGGTGTGGTGCTGAGCGATGGCGGATTGGGCGAACTTTGGTTTGAGGCCGGGATTGGGGCCGGGGTTGGAGCTGGCATTGGAGCTGGCGTGCTGGTCGCCGTGATGGCTGCTGGAAGTGGGTTGTTGACCAGCATGGCGCGCATGGGTGATGCGGTACGGGCGCGCGGCCTGCGAACGTGGTTTGTGCGCACAGCTTTGGTGATGGTGTGTGTGCTGCTGGGTATTTGCCGCGGGGGCGCAGCGCTGCATTTGCGGGCTGCGGATGATTTGGCGAGTGGGCTTGGAGCTGGCAACGCTGATGGAGCAGGCGCGAGCACCCAGCGAGTGCTGACGGTGCGCGGCATTGTGGAAGATGCGGAACTGGGCGGGCCGGGCACCGGCGGCGGCGGACCGAACCCGTGGCAAGCGGACAACAGTGGTGCGTTTCGCGCAGTGGATCATGGCACGGTGGTGCTGCGGGTGAGCGATGCGGGAAGTGCCGGTGGCGATGGCTTGGGTGGAACGACCGGAGCGGCTGTGGAGTTTGTGCAGCGTGGAATGCAGCCGGTGACGGGCCGGATGAAGCTGGCACTGCCACCGGGGATGAGCGTGAACGTGGGCGAGGGGATTGAGGCGACTGGCCTGCTGCTGCCGCGGAGGAGCGATGGGGTGCCGGGCCAGAGCCAGGCCGAGCGGACAGCGCGGGCACAAGCGGTTGCGGGCACGCTGGTGTGCCGCGATGCGACGCTGCTGAAGCGCAAGGAGATTACTGGAGCGATGGCGCGTGCGGAGTCGCAAGTTCGCGCCGGGCTTGCGGTGATGCGGAGCGGAGCCAAGGGGCTGCTGGGTTTAGATACGGATGGGGGCGGCGCTGACGATGCAGGTGACAAGAAAGATACTGAACGCGCTGCGCGCCGAGCAGAGACCGATGCGTTCATCGCGGCGCTGCTACTTGGTGAGTATCAGCCAGCGATTCGCGAGACTGCGGACAGGTTTGCCCGTCTGGGTTTGCTGCACGCGCTCTCGATCAGCGGGTTTCACATTGCAGTATTGGCGGTGGTGGCTGGGCTGGTGCTGCGCGGCTTGGGTGTACTGGGTCGGGCCAACCGGCTCGTGCTTGTGCTGGTTGTGCTTGGTTATGTCGCCATGCTGCCAGCGGCCGCACCGATTACGCGATCGGCGATGACCATGGGTGTGGCGGCACTGGTAATGACCTTTGGGCGGCAGTACAACCAACTGAACCTTCTGGGCTTTATTGGCGCAGCGCTTGCGCTGGCCAACCCGGTGGATGTGTTTACTCCCGGTTTTGCGCTGACGTTTCTGGCCACAGGTGCGCTCCTGCGATTGAGCGGACCGGCGGCGGCGCTTACGCAGCGCATCGGCTGGATGAACAGTGATGCGGCATCGGAACTGCGTGGGGCACTGGCGACAGACTGGACACCGTGGCCGCTGTTATTGGCGGCGGCGCGCGGCACCACTGCGGCGGCCCTGATTGGTGGGGTGATTTGGCTGCTAACGGCACCAACGATTCTGGTATTCTCTGGCTGGCTGAGTGTGCTTGGGGTGCTGGTGTCGCTGGCGCTTGCGCCGCTAATTAGCCTTGTTCTGGTGCTGTCGCTGCTTGGGCTGCTTGTTGGCGGTGTCGTGCAAGGCGGCGCTTGGCTAATTGGGGCTGCGGGGGTGCAGGCGATTTGGGTTATGGAACCGGCCCGGGCTGTTGCTGACTTGACGCTGATGCTTGCCAAGGCGGCCGATGGGATTCCGGGTGTGGCGCTGCTGATGCCGCCATTTGGTGGTGATGTGTTGACCGGTACTTGGCTGGCCGGGTGGGCACCGGTGTTGTGGGCGGCGGCGGCCACCGCCAGCGTGTGGGTGGTGCTGGAATGTGCGCTTATTCCTGGTGTGACTGGCGACGCTGGTGAAAGCGCGAGGGCGGGTGTGCGGCGTGTGCCACCTGCCGCGGCGGGCACGCTGCTGGCGGCGGCGGTAGCGCTCGGGGTTCTGCTGCTGCGGGGCGATATCGCTGCGACAGGCAGCGGGCGGGTGGACAGACTTGACCTGGGCGCGGGCACCGCAACCTTGGTGCGCGGCGCGCTGGCCGACGGCGCCGCTGGCGTGCTGCTCATTGACCCGGGCGCACGGGGGCCCAACGGCTGCGGCGCTGCGGCAGGTGCGATACGCCGCGCGGTGCGTGCTGTAGGCTGCGGGCAGACGCCGACGGTGCTGCTGACGGGGGCGACTGTGCAAAAGGCGGGGGCGGCTGCGGAGCTGGCGGCTGCGCTGGGTGTGCGGCGTGTGCTGCTGGGTGCTGCGGTGGGTGAGTTTGTGAAGCTCAGCCCAGATCGGCCGCTGTCGCAGGTGATGCGAGAGCTAAAAAGTCGCGGCGTAGAGGTGGTGGTGATGCGGCCCGGTGAGACGCTTTTGTTTGGCGATGTAGAAGTTTCTGAGAGCGGCGGGGTCGCTGCGGCGGAGTAGCGTGTGCTCGGTTTAGCGTTGGCTGCCACGCATGCCGGGTTCGCCGGTTCGGGCCACATCAGCAACGGTTGCGGCATCGGCGGCGTTTATCACGCCATCACGGTTGGCATCACGCGGGCGGATGAGGCTGGTGGCGGTTCCAACAACTACGCCGCGGCTTTGGATGTATACATCTTCGATGTCAAGTCGACCATCAGCATTGCAGTCGGCATCGGGCGATGTTGCTGCGGTCATGGCGGCGTGGAGGATGAGCTGATCATCATAATTGACGATGCCGTCTCCGTTTAGATCCCACAGGTGCAGCAGCACGGTGGGTGCGGGCGGTGAGGCGGGCGCGGGGTTAAAGGGGTTTGCGGAGGTATAGCAGGCCACCAGTCGAGCGAGGTCACGGGCATCAACTACGCCTTCGTCGCCAAACTTGTATCTGCGGAACTCTGTGGTGAGTAGTGCACTGTCGGCGGCATCGATGAAGCCTGAGCCGTTAAGGTCATAACGTGCTGTGCCCGGTGTAACGGCCAAGCCGGTGCCCGGCGGATTTGCGGTTGCCAGCAGGGCGGCCATGAGGGCGAGGTCGCGGGCATCAATGAACCCGTCGCGGTTGATGTCACCGCGCTGGGGCGTAGCGGTGGTGTTGATCCAACTTCGCAGCATGGTGAGCATGGACGGATTGGCGATGAAGGTGTTGGCTTCAAACCAGGAGAAATCTTCGATGCCACGGACCTTTGCTGCGGTGAGCTGTTCGGTGATGGTCGGTCTGGTGCCGCTGGTGAGATTGGCGAGCCCGGCGATGATTCGCCTTCCGGGAACGGCTGTTTGGGCAAGGGCCAGGTCGCTGGTGATTGATGATATTGCCGCGAAGTAGGCCATCACGAAGAAATGATCGGTACCGCTGAACTTGGCCCAGCTCGGCAGGTCGATCATCTTGCTGCGGTGGAAGGTGCCTGACCAGTCGGAGAAGGCCACGGCGGCGAAGGGTGTGGTGGGCGTGGAGCCGCGGACTGCTTCGCGGAATTGGCGGAGCGCTTCGGTGACGTTGCCGCGGTTCCATGTGAGCCAGCGGGTACTTGGGCTGGCGCCGCCAGCACCGACTTCGGTTGTGGGGTTCACGCCGTACTGGGCTTGATACGCGGCGATGGCCCAGTTGTCAAAGGACCACGGCGCGACACCCGAAGCGGCGAGCGGGAAGAAGTGATAATCAGCCTGGATAGTTTCAAGGCCGGGGTAGTTTGCACCCAGGGTGGTAAAGTAATTCGAAAGCAAGTTGCGCACGCCCGGGTTGCCGAGGTTAACGAAACGCTGATCGGCGATGTCGCCGGTGCTGGTGTTGCTTGCGTCGCGGTGCTTGACGACAAAATCGGGGTTGGCCGCTAAGAGTGCTGATGGGCTGGTGCCATAATCAAGATACCCCGTTTCGCACCATGCGTGCACGCGCACGCCGTACTTGGCGGCGATGGGAATAGCTTGGCCGAGGTAATCAAAGCCGAAGCGGCTGGGCATGATGCCGGTGAGCCCGGTGTCGCGACCCCAGTAGAGGGTTTCAAGGTACAAGTCAGTAATGCCCGCACTTGCGAGTTGGGAGATGATTGGCTCTAGATTTGAAATCGGGTTCGGCGGCCGGAGCCATGCGCCGCGAATGGGCCGGGTGATGCGGTCCGGAAAGGTGGGTGCTGCGGCGGTGCCACCGGTGTTGATTCTAATACCAAGGTTTGTTGACACGCCGCGGAAGGAGCCATCGGACGGCCGGTTCTGCGTAACGGTGCCGCCGGCGGTTGCCTGATAGAGAAAGCTGGTTGATCCCCCACCATCAAGATTGATTGCGCGATAGCAGCCACGGGCGATGAGCTGATCTGCAACTTCAGGGAGGGTCATGCCGACGGACCAGCCGGTCTGGCGACCATCGATCACGAAGATGAACATGGTGGTGCCGCTGCGATTGAGACCGATGGCGGTGCGAGGGTTTCGCACCGCGGGGTCAACGCGAGCAGTCGCTCCGGTGTTGACACCATCGGTCACCAGCAGCGTGCCGGGGTCGGTGTCGGTGGTGCTTGGGCCGACACCCGCGACGGCGTTCTGCACGCCGACCAGATCTGCAGAGCCGATGTTGCCGATCCGCCCGGAGCGCCAGCGATCAAAGATGATTGCCGGGTCCGCGGCACCGTTGAAGGTGCGCACGGGCGAGACGAGTGTGCCCCCGGAGACGACAAGGCCGACTGCATCCGCCGCGGGGGCGACAAGAGTGCTGAAGAAATTTGCGTTGATTGCCAGGCGTGCGTTGGTGGCGGTTCGAAATGCCGGGGTGGTTGTTAAGACCGAGTCACCGGCGGAGCCCGCCGCTGGTAGACCGGTGATGACCAGTTCAACGGATGGGTCTTGTAGAAAGATGGAGGCCAGGAAGCCACGGGCGGTGCCGCCGGGTGTGGTGATGGTGAGCGTCTCAACAACGAGGGGCTGCTGCGCTAAGGATAAAGCAGGGGCGGCGGCGACGAACAAAATCGCGGCGAGACGAGCGAGGACCGAGAATAAGCGACATTTGACGAGAATTTGTGGCATGGTGCAGAGCTTCTAGAATTCTGCCATACTATTGGCGTTTTGCCAGAAAAATGAGGGCTGGGGCTGGCAAAACGCCGTTCTATTTTGCGTGGGGAGGTGGTTAGTTGGTTCGCTGTTCGTGTGTGAGAAGCCATTGTTTGGCCGCCACGCCACCGGCATAGCCGCTGAGCTTGCCCGAGGCGGCGATGACGCGGTGGCACGGGACGATGATGCCGATGGGGTTGGCACCATTGGCCTGGCCGATGGCGCGTGAGAGTTTGGTGGCGCGGGAAGGGTCAACGGCCTTGGCGATGGCGAGGTAACTGCACGTTTGGCCGTAGGGAATGGTATTGAGCGCCGCCCAGACGGCTTGACGAAACGGGGTGCCATGGGCCGCCAGAGGGAGGTTGAAGATGTGGCGGACACCAGCGAAGTACTCGGCCAGTTGGCTTTGTGCTTGATCGGCTGTGCGCAGATCAGCAGGATTGGGAAGCTGAGTGGCGGAATGTGGCGGTACAGCGGTAAGCGGCGAGCCCATGGTGAGGCCGGTGATGGCACCGTGGGTAACGGTGAGCAGCAGCGGGCCGATGGGGGAGTTGATGATGCGGAGGAGGGGCATGGCAGAGGGTGTTAGCAGAGCGTGGCGCGTGGGGCTTGCGATGAGCCACCTTGGGGTTGTGGATGTGCCATCAGCGTGAAGTTGTGCGGCGTGGCTTGGGAGGATGCTTGCTTGCTGGCTTGATGGCTTTCAAAGTTCTTGGAGCTGGAGGCGTGGCGGCTGCCCACAGGTGGGCGGCGGCATACGCGCGCCACGGGCTCCAGCACTTTGAAGCGGCTTCGATTTGGCTGTCCGTCGCGTTGTTTGGGCCAATGAGGGCACGTCGTAGGATGAGATCTGTTCCGGGAAACGCATCGGGCCAGCGCAATGCTCGCATGGCGACATAGCTGGCCGTCCACGGGCCGATGCCGCGGAGTTCACGCAGTTGCTGTATTACAAGTTCCGGCGGTGTGCCCGGGGCGAGGGACAGTGTGCCGCGGGCCACGGCGGTTGCGGCGCGATGAAGGGTCTGGGCACGAGATTGCGGGAGGCCGATTGTGGCGAGGTGCGCTGGTGTGAAAGCCGCGAGGCGGGCTGCTGTTGGGAACAAGTGGGTGAGAGACTCATGCGGCGGGCGCAGGGTTGCCGGCGCTGCCTCACCGAATTGTGCGATGAGGCGGGCAGCGAGCGTGCGGGCGGCGGAGATGCTAACTTGCTGGCCGAGTATCGCGCGGCAGAGGACTTCAAACCCATCAAAGCCGCCGGGCACCCGCAGGCCGGGGCGTGTGGCGACTGAAGCTTTCAGAGCCGGGTGCGCGCCCAAGTGGGCGCTGATGACATCGGGGCGACAATCGAGATCAAACATTGCCCGAATGCGCTGCAGAAGGGCGGCAAGCGAGGGCTCAAGCCCGGGGGAAATTGACAAAGAAAGTTCGTGCCGCGGGGTGGCCGCATTTGCAGCTGGCGGCGCGGACAGTGTGAACCAGCCGATAGTTGCGGCGGCTGGTTTGCTTGTTGCTGGACAAGTTGACGCAGGAAGGGAGATGAGCCGCGTGTAGGAATCGTCTGTGGCGTGCTCCAGACCGGCGATGGCGCGATTGCGAAAGAAGCTGAGCAGGGATGGATAATCAAGGGGTGGTCGGTAGCTCAGGCGGATCATCGGTGGAGCAGCGGTGGAGTTGCGGGCGGCATGTGAGGTTGGCATTGATGGATCGGCAGCGCTGCGCCGCAGTGATGATGGCGACAGTCGGTAACGCTGCGTGAACAGCGCACCGAAGCGGCGCACGCTGGAGAAGCCGCTGGCGGAGGCGACGGTTTCCACGGGCAAGCGCGTGTCGGTAAGGAGTTGCTTGGCCAGCAACAGCCGGCGGGTCTGGGCGAGCTGAACTGGTGTGACGCCCAAAGCGCAGTGGACCAATCGCAGCACTTGACGCGGGCTGAGCTCAACTTCGCGGGCCAGTGACTGGACGGTGCCGGCACCATCGAGGGCTCCGGCGGCGATGCGGGCCAGCACAATCGCCAGCACCCGCCCGGCATCATCAACCGGCGCAGCGCCGGGGGCGAGTTCTGGCCGGCAGCGCAGGCAGGGACGGTGGCCAGCGTGCTCCGCCGCGGCGGCGGTTGAGTAAAACCGCACATTCTGCTGCTTTGGTGTGCGGGCCGGGCAGATGGGGCGGCAGTAGATTTTGGTGGTGCGCACGCCGATGAAGAAGACGCCGTCAAAGCGGCGGTCGCGGGCGATCAGGGCGGCATAGCAGGCAGCGGCATCAAGCGGCATGGATGGAACATAGCCAAGGCAGGTGGGGCGGATGCGCCGTTTTCGGACATGGCAATGGTCAGCGGGTGAGGTGGGCGGGCTGGATTGCTTGCGGTGAGCATGAAAAAACCGTGCGTTGATTGACGCACGGCTTGGCATGTTTTGCCGTGTTTTGGAGTGATGGTTCGTGGAGTTAGCAGCCAGCGCCGAAGGCGTTGATGAAGCTCACGAAGTCGTTGCCATCGACGATGTTGTCATGGTTGACATCGGCGATGGGGTCGAGCGTGATATCACCCACTGCAAAGGAGTTGATAAACGCCGTGAAGTCATTGCCGTCAACAATTCCGTCGGTATTGACATCGGCAAGGCAGGCCGGGGTGGTGCCGACGCTGCCGACAATTGAAAGTTGGGCGGGAATGCCGAAGGGGTTTTCTTTGGTGTAGAACGTGGGATAGGGCAGCGGGGCGCCGCCCGAGCCCGGCTGGCTGGAGGCGTGCAGCGACGAGATGATGAAGTTCAGGCGACCTTCTGCCAAGCCAGACTGCACGTATGCCAGAGCGCCAGGGTTGCTGAGATCAATGGTGAAGGTGAAGATGGTCAGGTCGGGTACCAGTTGGCCGGGGTTCAAATAGGCTTGACCAACGGCCAGCGGTGTGGCCTCAAATCGGCCGCCTTCAGCGGTTGTTCCGGTGACGTGGTTAGAGCAATTTGCCGCAGCGCCGGTGGCGCTGAAAGCAACCGGGAAGACGTTGCGGTTGTTGCGGGCGGGGGGCGGGTTGGCACCCACCGAGGCGAATGGCGAGTTTTCCATGAAGGTCGTGGCGGACCACAGCGGCGCGCCGGGGGCGGCGCTGGTGGGCCGGTAGCCGCACGCGAAGATCTCAATCGGGCGGCCGATATCACTGTCGGGCGTGTATGCAGGGTCGGCGGAATCAAGGTACGTGCTATAAAGATCGTGGGTTGAGTCGTACTGGAAGCTGGCGCTGAGGTTGGTGACGCTGACCGCTGCGGAAACGACCAGGCTGGTGATGGCGTAGCTTGAGGCAGGGCCGCCCGGAGCGATGATGCTGGTGGTGTTGAAGCCGATGAGGAATTCGGCATCGCGGTCATCAAAGCCGGTGGTGCCGACGGTCCAGAAAATTGGAGCGGCGGTGCGGGCGCCGCCAAAGTCTCCGAATGGGTAGTTCCAACGGTCAAGCGTGACCGGGAGGTTGGAGTTAAAGCTCTGTGCTGAGGCCGCGCCGGCGGCGAGCAACACGGTGGCGGCAGCGAAAAGGCTGAGGGCGCGGGTGAGGGCGGGGGTGGGGGAGAGGGTGGGGCTGAGTGCGTTGGTGCGGTTCATCTCTGGACTCCTGGAAGTGAATTAGGCCAAAACTGCGCTTTGATTCTACTGGGTTGAAAAAAGATTTTACAAGATCGGAGCAAGCAGCAGGTTTGGCGGGAAGTGTTCGTGACTGGGAACGGGATACCGAACGTGAACATCCGGGAAATAGTGCGAAAAAGACATTGAACGGAAAGAAGCAGTAGCGGCGGACGTTGAAGGGGCGAATGCTCGGCGTGCGATAAATATACGATTGACTCGAATAAAACGACGGCTGACGATGCGAGGACGACTGTCTGCTTACTGTACCACAAGAATCCTTTCGTTTCCACAAGAAAGTAATCAAAGAGACATGACTGTCTACTAGTCTTTAAGTACCGATGATCTGAGGCTCCCGTATCACCAATTCTCACGCTTTCGTGTGGTTCCCGCCATGACCACTCCACCACCAACTTGTGAAAATCCGATCTATGTAGCCTGTCCGAATGTGTGGCCAGAGCGGATAGTGTGTGTCTGATCCGGTACTTTTGCTCGAGGATTTTTTTGGCCAGCCTTGTGTGTTGCCGTCTTCTGCTTTCTTTCCCAGTTGCCCTGAGTCTTTCTTATGTGCCCTCTTCGCCGCATCGGCTGTTTGGTCTCCGCACGCTATCCCGGGCGTTGCCCGCTGTTTCGTGCGTTTACGCTGATTGAGTTGCTGGTTGTGATTGCCATTATCACGGTTTTGGTTGGGATTCTGGTGCCTTCGCTGGCCGCGGCGAGAACATCGGCCAGGCAGACTCGCGAGATGTCGACCTCGGGACAACTGATGATGGCCTACCAGCAATATGCGAACGATGCGCTTGGGCAGGTGATGCCGGGGTATGGCAGTGTGGCGATGGGCGGGACTGATCCGGCAGGTGGAGGCTCTGGGGTGCTGCGGGTGGTTGATGAGAAGGGAGAGCGGCTGTACGGACAGGAGGCGAGGCGGTACCCGTGGCGGATTTTGCCGTACATGGATTTTAATTTTCGCGGCCTGTACGACGATGAGCGGACGCTGGAGCGGTACAAGGCACGGTCCGACTTTTTGTATGTTGTTTCGTTGTCACCATCGCTGGGCATTAACGCAGACTTTGTGGGCGGCAAGGGTGAGCCGGGCTTTGGCTTTAACCCGCAGGCCCTGAGCCGGTGGGGCAAGTTTTACATCACTCGGATTGATGAAGCGCGGGATACTTCAAAGCTGCTGGTGTTTTCATCAGCACGCGGTGTGGACCCGGATGGAGGCAGCGTGGGAGGCTTTCACACGGTCGATTCTCCGCGCTTTTTGACGAATCGCTGGAGCCTGACAACGTTTGACCCTGCGAGCAACCCGGTAACCACGGGCGGCGTGGACTTTCGCTGGAACGGCGGCAAGGCCAACGGGCGAGCGGTGACGGGCATGATTGATGGCCACTCGAACATGCAGTCATTGACTGAGCTGAGTGATATGAGGAAGTGGTCAAATCAGGCAAGCGGGGCGGATTGGTTTGTGGGGCAGTGAGGGGAGGCTAAGCAGAGGCGGGTGCGGATTGATGTGACAATGGAGGGTTGCGGGAGGGGCTTGGGCCAAGGCTGCTGTGTTTAGGTTTTTGAGAGATATCGCAGCCACCCCTTCGGCCGCGTGGGCGGCGCTTGGGTGGGTGGGAAGGAGTCTGAAGGGAAATGAGGCGGAGCCCTTGGGTGTGTTTAGCGGTTGTAGGTCTGGGCACTTGGTTCCATCTCCGGAAGAGAGACTTCCGGGTGGGCAACAGTGCGTTTCTGGGCTAGAACAATCAAGTTTTTTGAACAGGACTGCGCCAGTGCACGGGCGGGACGTTGGATGTGCGGCTCATACATGTCCGGTTCATCGTTACGGAACGACGACTTCACCCAGCAGCAACCAACCCGGCTTGCTGGATTCCTGAGTTTTGTTGGCAAACCGCACTGGCGGGCCATCTTTCAGGGAGTTTGGAACCCGCACCGCAAGGGTGTAGCTGCCGGCCGGCAGAGTGCCCACTTCCAGCGTTTGAGACCACGTCCGCGGCTTGTCATCGGGCAGCAGGCCGAGCAGTTCGCCCGAGCCTGGAAATGACTTGGCCAGCGCACCGGCAGTGAGGAGCCCCCATTCCGCCTTCCAGCCGTAATAGAACGGCGCAACGCCACGGTTCTTGATTTCAAGATTTACGGAAACGTTACCATCTTTTACATCACTGATGATGACGGCGGTTGCGTGGAACTCATACCCCATCCGCCGGACATCCTTTTTTGCTTGCTGAACTCTCTGGGCAGGCTGCCGCTTCTGGAACATGCCGCTGTCCATCAGCCATGTGCAGTGCGTCGCCTCTACGCATTGGCGGAAGTTTTGAATACGTTGATTCTTCGGAATCGCATCAAACACCTCGCCCCATGCCTCGGGACGAATCTCACCACCGATAGGGTGCTTCTTCCACTTCGCCTGCGCGCTCGGTCCGGCGGCGTTTAAGGCAGGCATGTAGAACCAGCTAGCACTTTGCTTGCCCGTATCGAGCGTGGCCCACGCGAACGAATCATCGTGGTAGCCAAACTTTCGGTCGGCGTTGTTTTCCATGGCGCTGTTCGCACCAACCGGATACCGCAGCAGCACCGGAGTGATTTGGAAGGCCGCCTCGTACGCATCCATCACTTCACGTTGCACGGCCTTGCTGGCGAAAAGTTCATTCTTGGGGTATGTGTGCCACTCACCCCACGCACCCAGTAACCCGGCGGTGACAAACCCGATACGCGGATCGCCATCATACTTCTTGCCGAGCGCCGCAATGAAATTCTTCAGCGACTTGCGCAGCCGCTCATCTTCATAGTTTGGGGTTCTATTCGCATTGCTCGGCAGCGGCGGGGCCTCATCGTGCTGCCAGGTTGTGATGGTCAAGCCGTCTTTTACTAGAAACTCCGGGATCGCACCTTCTTTTCCCGGATACTCCAGGAAGACTCTGAAAATGGCCTGATGCCCCCTTCCGGCGATGTCGTCAAGCATTGTCTCTAGAGGCTCCCAATCAAACCTGTCGTACCCCTTTACGAGCGCGGAGTAGGGAAGATAGTTAAACTCCATGCTGTGCGGGAAGAGTGCGCGGACATCGGATTGATATGGCACAAGCCCCTTCAGCGGGTTGTCCGGTGGGGCCGGGGCATATTCAAGCTCTCGATGCGGCTGGCCAGCACCAACCGGCACAGCGCTGCAGGCGATCACCAGCAGACAAAGAAGGAAATGTAAGTAGGTGTTCTTTTTCATCTTCTGAGCCGAGGGCTTCCCGCAATAAAAGATGCTGACGTATCACCTGAGTTTCCGAGTCACCGACGACTGCTTACTTGCAACTCGCCCAGCACAAGAATATTCGGACCGACTCGCAAAGTCCTTGCCGGTTCCGGCCAGCTGCGACTGTACTTGCAAGTTACCCCTCCGGCAGACTGTTGGCCGAGGCCCCCTGCTGCTGAAAAGTTAGAGCCGCTCACGCCCACAGCGAAAGTTCACAGACTTCGCACGACCCCACCATTGAGCAGAATTTCTCGACCGGATTCGAGCCGCAGTTCGAATTGCGAAAGCCTTATGCGTGCAGAGAAAGAGCCTCTCGGATGACTGAGCGAGGGGCTTCGGGTAGCGGAAAAGTAGGGTGACAGAACACCAATAGAACTTTTTCTTGGCGGGTGTTAGCGTGTGGAGGGATCACTTCTCGGCATTGAGCCGCGGCTGCGATGGCCGATAGCCAGTCCCAAGTGAAAGGAACCAGAAGCCCCAACTCGATGACGATCCATGCGCCGTCAAGGCAAACCCGACACAAACGTGCCGACACGCTGCGCGAACCAATCGCGAAACTCAGGTGTCATCGGCGGTGTGTGTCGACACTCCAGCAGTTCGCACTGCGCCCGTTTCTCACCCAACGTGTGCTTCAGCCGACTGAGCAGCGCCGGCCCGGGGAAGTGGACATCGTCGGCCGCGCCAAACGCGAGCACCGGGCACGCCAGCCCGCGGAGTTCATCATCCTTCGCCAGCGGCGGCAGTTGCAGCCGAAGCACGAAGCACCGCAGCGCTGCTTCGAAGTACTCCATCCACGTCTCATCCACCCCTTCTGTGAACTGCGGCAGCATCAACCGCCGCAAATTCGCCGGGCTGGCACGCATCTTGTAAAGAGCGAACGCGAGCCCAACCCGGCGCATCGAATCCCAGGCCGGTGCCTTAACCAAGCCCGCGCTGACCACAAGCACCAGTCCACGGACGCGCTGCGGCTTCATCACGGCCATCCGAAGCGCGACATAGCCGCCGAGGCTGATGCCCATCACGGGCGCTTGCACCAGTCCGAGCGAGTCCATCACCGATGCGAGCCAGTCTGCGTGAGATGTGCCGTCATAGGCCAGCACACGCTCGGGGCCGAATGCCGATTGCCCCGGAAGATCAGGCAGCACCAGCGTGAAGCGACGTGACAGTTGGACCAGTTCCGAGGCAGCGTGCGCCGAACTACTCAGCGATCCGTGAAGTGCCACCATCGGCGGGCCGGCGCCCACCATCAGCACATGGCTCGGCCCGAACACGCTCGATACCAAGCGCCGTTCCTTTGGACCTTCCACGCGACCTAAAAAATGGTCGTACCACCCCTCCAGCTCTCGCTTGCTATGGGGCGATCTGTAGACTTTGGACATCGCGATCAGCGTAGCAGGACGAATACGCCATCGCTCCCGCGGCATTGGATCGAGTTTGTGCGACGGGCGGGAGCAAGCGGCGAGTCAAGCGCCGGTTCTCATTGGCTGGATTGACAGGACAGCCGAACATCTAAAGTTCAAACCGGGACCGCTGTCCCCAAGTGAACGGACATGGTTTAAAATACCTTGTAAATACGGCTTCCTTAGAACCCGATGATCTTGAACCCGATCTCGATGTTCCAGTCGTAGGGCCGGTCCTGTCCGATCCCGACGCCGGGTCGCACATACAGGCTCGCCGCGCCGCCAAGGAGCGAACCTAATACGCGGCCGTACTCGAACTCGATGGTGGCCGGCGTATTGGTCTGGTTCTCCCAATCCACGACCAGCGTGGGATCGACGGTGAACCAACTGCGATTGTCAGCAGCGCGCATCACGAAGTAGAAGTCCAGCACGCTCTCGTTGACGCTCTCGCGGCGACTGTCGCCCGCGAAACTGATGTTGTGCTGGTAGGTCGGGGCGAAGATCAGGCTCTTGCTGAGAAAGAACGCCTTGGTCACGATCGGGGCGATGATCCACTTGCCGCGACCCAGCACATCCTCGGTAGCGGTGTCGGCGAAGAGCTCGGTGCCGAAGAGCCACGCGCCCTCTTTGTCGGCCTGCGCGAGCCAGTTGTAGCGCAGCCCGATGTCGCCCAGCCCGAAGTCCCCATCGCCCGCGCGATCGGTGGCGACCAGCGGCACGGTAAGGCGCAGGTTCATCTTGCCGTCCGCAAACGGCTCGATGTACTTAAACGACGTCACGTTGGCGTAGTTGTCGTTCTTGAGTCCCTGCAACTCGTTCGAGACCGTGAGGTTCCGTAGGAAGAGCGTGGGATCGGTGCCCGACTTGTCGCCTCCTCGCGCAGGCGCTTCGGCGAGGGCGGTGTCAAGAGCGGGTGCCTGCGCCGGAGCGGGTTGGGCAGCCACTTCCGGCTGGTATGAGAACGACAACGACGTCGCGCTGGCGAGGCCGAGCGTCTGGCCAGCCGGCGGGGCCGCCTCCTCGGCGAGCGCATCGGGTGCGAGTGAACAAAGAGGGATGATCGCAGCAAGGATGCAAGCGATGGGCGAAGTGAAATCACTGGTTGGCATGGACGGTCCCCGATGGCGGATTCATGAGATTGAACACGGACCGCGGCGCGTGATTGACCTCGGGACGGTAACGGCGTGAACGTAGATGACGATCTAGCGATTCGTCTTTGGGGTCATGTCCTCGATGTCCTGCGTCTGTTCCTTGTCCATCGGCAGGCGGGTCAGTTTCGTCAGCGTGGCGAAGTCGATCTTGGCAAGATCGATCTTGCGAACGCGGCGGTTGTGCTGGGTGTGGTAATACATCACCAGGTTTTTCGTGTCATAGCCGGTTGTCCAGCAGGTGGAGCTGCGCATTCCGCCCGTCTTTACCTCGCCGGAACCTTCCGCCGCGCCTACTGGGAGATTGAAGTTATCGAGGATGCGGAACAGTTCATAAATGGTCTCGTCTCCGGTGGCGGTGGGGCGGGCAGTTTGGGTCGCGGCCACGGCCCGGATGAAGCGCGATGGCGGGGTGTTGTCACCGGGCAGGCCGATCATTCCACTGCCGCCACCGAGTGGCTTGAAGTTCATGTCGCCGATCTTTTTGTCAGGAATAGAGAGCGCCGAGAGGTTCACGTAGTTCCGCAGATTCGTCTCGTGCCAATCGTAACTGGGAGAGTTTGTGATGACGCCGAGTGGGGCATCGAAGATCTTCATTTCCCCTTTGATGAATTCGATGACGATAGCTTTCCCGCTCGGGTCGGTGACGAGGTAGTGCATCGGCGGAGCAATGCCGATCAGCGGATCCACCACGGCGACGACGCGGATTTTTGCCATCGCGGCACGCGCCTCGTCCACGGTGGCGCATTGCGACAAGAGATAGAGACCGACATCTAGCGATGACATCGAATCTCCTGCCAGGGCTGGGTCATAGGCCGGGTACGCCGCGAAACCCGGTTGTTAAAACTCACCCACCGTAAGGCCCTTTTCGTTGATGCCATCGGCGATGATCTCTTTCTCGACCGCATCCAGACCGACAACGCCGTAATTCGCCCTCCAAATCAGCCCCGGCTTGCCATCGGGCGTGGAACCGGTGAATTGGTGCCCCCGCGGAACGATGACCAGCCGCGACTTGAGATCAAACGTGCCCCATTCCATCGTCCGGCCGTACACCACCGAGCCGTCTTTGGCTTTCAGTGTGATGCCGGTGCAGGCGATGGCGGAGGTGGCGACAGCGCCAGCGATCGCGGTGATCGTGGCAACGATGGAGAGAATCGACAACTTGGTGCCGCGCATAGGTTGACTCCTTTTGAAGCACGAGGGTAGGACAACCAGTTGCTAGACAAGGCTCTGAAAGACCGGGTTCTCGTTCGGCGTAGGAAAGAGGGCAAGGGAACCGTGCTTACGCGGGTGCTGCGACGCCCAAGCTGATGTCGCTCCACCCATGGCCACAAGCGAGCGTGCCGCTGGGGCCATGCGTTTGGCGTTGGCTGCAGCGGGTGGGGTGCCGGAGAGGGCAGCAGACCTCTTCGGCATCAGAGGTGCACGATCAGTATCAAACCCCAAGACCAGCAACGCCGACCGCCCCGAGATGGGGGATCACGGTGTGCCCCAAAAGGGACCCCCGCGCAGACGCCCACCACGCGGCCTCTCGCGCTGGTCGAGAGCGGGTAACGGCTCACGCACCACCTGCGATTGGTGGATGAGTCCACGCCCACCCGCCGCGCTGGTCTTCCTGACCATGACGAAGAGGCCGACCTTCCGCGCTGAGTTCAAGCCCGGCGAAGGCGGCAAACCGCCGTCTTCATGGCCCGCTGGATGAACACCCGCGGCGAGAAGGGGCCGTGGTCGGAGATTTCTACTGCAACCGTCGCAGCATGAGGGGCGACGGTGGCGACGTTCGTAGAAGATGAAAGCGACTGAGCAAAGTAGAGTTCAAATCCCGCCAATACCGAGCCTCAAAACCGTCGAAATTCGGCATCTGTGTCACGGTGTTTGAACGGGGCCACGGTGCGACTAAGTCTTATTCCCACAACGAGAAAGCCCTTCGACGTACTCGTCGAAGGGCTTCTCAGTGATCCAAATCGGGGTGACAGAACACCAATGGAACTTTTCTGGGAGGGCGTTAGGGCATTGGCGCCTTCGGCGAGTCGGTTGGTTCAGGCGCTAACGGCAGCGCAGTACTGAACTTGCCCGTCACGGCAATTAGCAGGGGCATCGAGTTGCCGAGTCCTCAGTTCGAACTGGTCCCGTACACTCTATCCCAATGTACTTAACCATCGTCCTCCCGTTCCAAGTCCCTCGCGAACTCGGTCGCTGTGTAATTCCGTGTGTTCTGCACACCGCTTGCTGGCTCATGGCGGCAGTGTGCGTGGCGTGCGGCGGGTGCACCAATCTTCATCCGCCCGCAGGAGCACGCCAGCAGAGTCTGCCGATGAGCGAATCGTTACGGATCCTCGTACAGGCGGAGTATGACGCTGGACGATTCGATGGGGTTGCCCTGATTGCCCGAGGCCCTACGTTACTCGGCGCGTTCTCCGTAGGCATGGCCGACCGGACCTTTAGCGTGCCACTTAGGCTCGAAAGTCCGATGCCCATTGCGTCGGTCACCAAACAGATGGTTGCGGTGTGCGTGCTCCAAGAATTCCAGCAAGATCGCTTAAAGCTGGATGATCCAATCAAGAAGCACTTGCCTTGGTTGACCCGTCCTTGGGCCGCTCGGGTGACGATCAGGAACTTGCTCACACATACAAGTGGTTTGCCGCAGCCCGATGTCATTGTTCCTAGTTTCTATACCCGTCAGGATATCGACACGAGCGGCGCGGGACTGGGCCGGCTGATCGACGCGTGCGAACTTGAGCGTGATCCGGGCTCGGGGTTCTCGTACAACAACACAGATTACATATTGTTGGGCGCGCTGCTTGAGCAGTTGGACGGGAAGCCGCTCATTCAGGTGCTCCGCGATCGCGTCTTTGTTCCCTCGGGCATGATCGGATCGGGAGTTCTCATGGGACGGGAAATCGTGCCGAATCTCGCCCGTGACTACGAAGTTGACTCAGGTGGAGTACGGGACGCTCCGCTCTTTCAGCTCGCCAACTTTGCGGGCGCCGGCGCTGTGTATTCCACTGCCCACGACCTCTGGGCGTTTAATCTAACGCTGGTCAACCACCGGCTGCTGGACACGCGGACGACAGAGATAATGCTTGAATCATCGCCCCAGAGTGGCTTCGCCGCCATGGGGTGCTGGGTCTACGACCTTGAGCTAACGCCCGGTACTCGTACTCGCGTTGTAGAGCGTCACGGGGCAATCGGAGGCTACAACGCAGTCAACATTGTCGTCCCCGAGTCGGGCGAGTGCATCGTGCTGATGTGCAATATCTCCAGTTTTGAAGATCCGCAAACGTGGACCAAGCAGGGACTCGGGTATCGGTTGCTCGAACGGATTCGACAGTCGCCATGACGCAGGACTGGTTGGCCGGTTGGTTACTGGCTGTTGGCAATTCGAACCCGGACAAGGGTTGCGGGGAGCCGGGACTGGACTTTTCCGGAAATGCAGATGGCCTCGGCGCCAGCGGAGGCCATCAAGCCTTCAAAGTCGGGGTGACAGAATTTGAACTGGAAAGATCAGAGCACCCATGATTCGCAGTGAAGCTGAGCATGCACAACCGCAAGACAAGGTACATACCCAGCGTACCTAGAGAGCCGGGTATCTGCCGACCGGCCGGTTAGCGTTTCTCCGTCGCGGAGGTTGGTCGGCTTTTGGAGCCAGCTGGGTCAATTCATCAGCAACTTGCGGAGGGGGCTGAGGGTTGTAAAGCCCTCAGGCGTTGGCAGTTTGCGGGGCGGCACAGTCTCTTTGGCTTCGGCTGGCTGCCTGTTGGGCACGCCCATTGGCCGCTCAGCGGCCTTTCCCCTCTACTGGATGAACCTCATGCGGCCAACATCCGGTATGGGTGCGATGCCGCCTTGGAGCATTGACGGGAAATAAACGTGGAAGGCCCGGCCGAGCATGAGGTCTCGGGAGACTACGCCGATGCTGTTTTTCATGCCGCGGGAGAGCATGAGGTCTTCGATCCAGGGGTCGGGGCGGTTCCACAGGCGCGAGTCCATGCTTTGGGGGCTGTTGTCGCCGCACACGAAGAACTGGTCGGGTTCGAGCCGGATGGTGGTGTCGGGGTTGGTGGCTATGGCGGGCTGGCCGCCGAACTCACCGCTGCCCATGGGGTAGGTGGCGGGCTGGTAGTGCAAGTCACGGTCGAGCTTGAGGCCAAAGAGGGAGGCCGGGGAGCCTTCAAGCTCGATACGGAGTTGGGCGGGGCGGTAGAGGGTGGGATCTGCCAAGATGTTACCGCTGACGGTTTTTTGGTTGTCCATCAGCTCTGTAAGGGTGCGGCCGGTGGAGAAGGCGATGCGCTGCTCGGGGTTCCAGTCGTACGTGCCGGCGGCAACCTCGCGCCCGCCAACCAGCAGCCGCAGCGATTGATCATGGTGCCAGAACTCAACCGCGGTGACGCGGCCGGCGGGGAGGGTGGCATCACCGGTTGCCAGTGTGGTAAACGGGCCATCGACCAGCTCGATCGGGCGCATCTTGAGGGTGGCCTTGCCACCGGCGATTTCACCAACAAAGAGGTGGCCGCGGGCTTGCAGGACGATGCGGTACGCCAGGCCGGCCTGCTCGGGTTTGACGCCGGCGCTGACCCGAACATCGCTGACGGGGAAGATGTTGGTTTGGGCGACTTCGTTGTAGGCGTAGCGATCGCAGATGGTGCGATCAAACTCACGCCTGCCTTGGGCTAGGGAGCTGAAGAAGGCCTGCTTGTTGTTCCAACTGAGGGCGGCCCGCTTGTCGGTCTTGCAGATAACTTGGCCGCGGGGCAGGGAGACTCCGTCGCTGACGGTCCAGGCATCTGGGATTTCGCTGGCGCCGACCCAGGGGAACTTGAAGCTTGAGGCGGCGGGCTGCCCGAAGGTGAGGGGGGTTTTGGCGGCATCAAAGACTTCCTGCCAGACGGACTTCATGACGCGCGAGTCTTTGCGGGCGATTTGCCAGCCGGGGGTCATCCAGCGGTTGGCATCACTGGGGGCGGGGTCTGGCTTATCGACCTTGCGGGTGAAGACATCGCCATCGACCAAGGCGATTTCTTCACTGGGCAGGCCGATGAGTCGCTTGATGTAATTCTGGGTTGGGTCGCTGGGGTTTTTGAACACAACCACATCAAACCGCTGGGGCTCACGCACGCCGTAGAGGAATTTTTCAACCAGGATGCGATCACCGGAGCGGAGTGGCACAGCGGCGCGGGAGATCGCTTCACCTGAAATGGGATCATGAACCACGACGGGATCGTTCACACCTTGGATGGACAGGGGTGTGCGGCTGCGGCCGTCGTAGTCACGGGGGCCGACTGTCCAGTTGGCGCCGGTTTCCCCGTTTGCAAAGCGCATGTGCTCACCCAGCAGCGTGGGGGCCATTGAGCCGGTGGGGATGATGAACGCCTCGACCACGAAGCTGCGGAAGACGAAGGCAAGTACGAAGGCGATGAGGATAGAGATGAGCGTTTCTTTGACGCTTTCCTTGGGTGGGTGGACGAGTTCGATGCTGGCGGTGCTCATGGCTGGCCGGAGGGTAGTGCCGGCTGGGGGATGCTGGCGGTTGTGAAACACCCTATTGGCGGGCAGCCGCGGTATGGGAGCGGTTCATAGAAACGATCGCGGAGGCGGGAGAGAGGGGGAGTGGGAACTGGCTTGGTTTTAAATGGTAAAGAACGGGATGACCAGGGGATAGCGATAGACCTCGCCCCGGCTGGCGGCGAGGGCGCCCAAGACAGCGAGGATGAGCACGATAAGACCGAGGATGGCGATGAGAACCCAGCCGATACCGAAGGTGAAGAAGCCAGCACAAAACAGCACTACGCTGTAGACCCATGCCGAAATCTGAAGATTCATGGTGGATTTGCCAGCGGCATCAACAAAGCCAGACTGGTCCCGCTTGATGAGCCACAGCACCAGTGCGACCAAGAGGGGGCATGGCAGAAAGAACGTTGAGAACGGAGTCAGGTGCACGAAGACGGAGTAGGTGCGTTCCCACTCGCGGGTGCCGTTGATGGGGATGACGTCGTTGTACGGCCCGCTTGGCCGGTTGGAGAAGTTGGGATCGTTATTAAAAGTGCTCATAGCGGGTGCTCTTGCGGAAACGGAGGAAAAGCGGGTTCGGCGCTTTAGGACGGCGGACCTACCGAACTTATTGGCAACGCTTGGAATCCGGTTTCGGCGGGGCGAACTGGGGGCTTTGTGTATGAACCGGGCGGGCTTGCCCGGATTGTCCACCGGCGCGGGGGCTTGGCAGTAGATTTGACTTCACCGCTTGACCCGACATGCTCAATTGATTACCATTTGGTTATCAATGACATGCGCCGCACTTGATCGCGTGTTCGCCGCACTTTCTAGCCCTGCAAGGCGGAAGATGCTGGACATTGCGCAGCAGCACCCCGGCATTACGATTGCCGAAGTGGCCGAACGGTTTCGCATGACGCCGGTGGGCGTGCTCAAGCACATCAAGCTGCTGGAGCGCGCCAAACTACTAAGTTCGCGGCGGGAAGGCCGCATCCGGCGGCTGTATTTTAACGCGGTACCGATCCAGCACATTTATGACCGCTGGACTGACAGCTATTCAAGCTTCTGGGCTGGGCGCATGCTGGACATGAAGGAGCGACTGGAGGTGGCTGGGGGCCAGCGGGTGGCAGAGCAGCCGAGCCGGACAGGTGGCGGCGATGGAGAACAGAAACTTGAAGCACGCAGCAGCGAACCGGGCGGGACTTTGCCCGGAGATGCGACGGTGTGCTTGCCGTCTTCACAGCCGCAGCAACACAGGAGAATCCGCAGTGCCTGAAGCAGCCATGTCGTCACAAACTTCCGACAGCAAGTCCACCACTCGCAATTTAAAGTTGATATGAGCGCGCCGATTGATGCGGTGTGGCGCGAGATCACCCGCACAGACAAGCCAATTTTGTGCTTTTTTAACAGCCGCATGTCGCTGGGCCGCGGCGGGCTTGTGCCCGGCAGCAAACTGGCGATGCGCTCGCCCGATGGCAAGTTTACCGGTGTTGTTGGTACTATTTTCCTGTGCGAGCCGCCACACCGCTTCGGGCACACGTTTCGCTTTACCAATGAGAATGACCCGGAATGCAGGGTCACCTATGAGCTGAAGCCGAACAAATCAGGCGGCACCGAGTTCACGCTGACGATTGATGATCTGCCGCTGGGCACCAAGACGGCCAAGCAGATGGTTCAGGGCGGCACCATGATTACCAGCACACTTAAGAGTGTGATGGAAACCGGCAAGCCAACGCTGGGCATTCGCGCGTTGTACGTGCTTATCAAGGTGCTGACACCGGTGATTACACCGAAGAAGTGCCGCAGTGAGCATTGGCCGGTGGATTGATCAAGCACGGCCGAAGGCTGGGGGCTGTTGCTACGCTGGGGCTATGACCACGCCTCACGCTGCTGATGCTCCGCTGGCGCTGCACACCGTCGCCGCATTTTTCACTAGCTTGGCCGCCAAAACACCCACGCCCGGTGGCGGCGCGGTAGCGTGCATGGTGGGCGCTGCGGCCGCTGCGCAGGCGGAGATGGTGGTGGCGTATTCACTGGGCAAGAAAAACTTGGCGGAGCATCAGATGATGCTGGCGACCGTGCAGGCAGAACTTGCACGGGCCCGGCTGATGCTGCTGGAACTTGCCGATGAAGATGGGCGGGCATATGCCGCCGTGAACACGATGATGAAGCTGCCCGACGGAGATGCGGGGCGGAGCGGGCTGGCCGCGGCGACGGTGATGGCGGCGAACGTGCCACTCTCGGCCATGGCGGTTTGCGTGGAGGTACACAAACTGTGCGGCAAGCTGCGGGGCAAGAGCAACCTGCACCTGGTGAGTGATTTGGATATTGCCGAGAAGCTGGCGGCGGCGGCGGCATGGTGCGCGGGGCGGAATGTTGAGATTAACCTGCCGGGGTTGGCGGAGCCGGTGAAGGCGAGGGTGGAGGCGGAGTGGAAGGTGCTGCTGGGGAAGGCCGCTGGGTGAGAATTATCGGTGAGCGGCTCGCAGCCTGCCGCGGCTGGGAAAGTGTGCGGTATTGGGGTTCAAACAATGCAAGGAGCACGGAATGGATTGGATGACCTTCATATCAGAGTTGTCCAAGTCGCTCGGGCTTGGGACGCTTACTGGAGCTGTCGTGACACTTTTCGTTACGAGCTACTTAACGCGACGAACTCGGCATTTGGACCGGGTGAATGACAAAAAATGTGAAGCAATTTCGAAAATCCACGGAACGACATATGAGATGATGTGTTCGCTTCAGGTGCTCGCGACCCCTGATTATCAAGGTGACGAAGAGTTTCACAAGCGCCGCCGAGCTGCCGAGGTCGCGTCGGCATTTTTTAGGGAAGAATGTCAACGATCGCGTATCTGGTTGGACCCATCGATGTGCAAACAGCTTGACGACCTTTGGATGGAGATCAAGCTCGCTGTCTATGTACTCACCGATGCCAAGAGGCCCACAGGCGACAGGGAGGCTTTTCTAACGGGCGTCAGAAAGGTTCAAAACCAGCTCCCTGCCGCCATCGCCAACCTAGAAAGCCGCTTTCGGAAGGCTCTCGGGTCGACCAAATAGCGTTCGCTCAAGCTGAATTTGCCCCCCTCTGAGTTATCTAGTCCCGCGTTATTTACCAAGTCCAACACTGCGGCTTCCGGTATTATTCCTGCACGTGGAGGCGACGCTCCATGAATCAACTGCGGACAACCGCCAAACCGTGAGAGGATTCCGATGCGGCATCACCAAACTCTGAGTATTTTTCTCCCATTCATCTTGCCGGCTGCAGCGACGCTTGCGGCCGACGTCATAAGAGGGTTTGACGTGGGTGCGACGTCGACTGCTTCAGCACCTAACGCCACCGCCGCAGCGACGATGTTCAACACGACAACAGCAACAATGGGAACGGGGTTCACGATAGATTTCGAGGGGAGCACGCTTGGTCCCTTTGGAACAGGACTAGTGCTGTCCCCGCTCGTCACGGTTACTACGTCACCAACGATTGGCTGGACGAATCAGATCACCGATGATCCGACGACCCCGACAAACGGGTTCAACACGAGTGTCGCCGGCTCAAGGTTTATGAAGCTTGACCCGAACAATACCAACGGAACACTCTACTTTGAGTTCTCCCATCCAATCGCTGCATTTGGAGCATTTTTCTCAGGATTGGGGGACCACAATGGTGAATACCGGTTTCGCACAAACGACTCACAGTGGCAGGGTGTGCTCGAAAGCGGTTCGGTCCAGGGTGGCTTGCTGTTCCTTGGACTTTCGAACTTCGCTGTACCGACCACGTTTGTCAGCATCGAGTTCCTCGGATCGCCTGACCACATCGGTGTAGATGACATCAAAATCGTCGTGCCGTCGCCAAGTTCGATAGTGTCTGCGACTGTCCTTTTCGCATTGGTGCTGAAACCGCACAGGCGGCGTTGATCTGGCCAAGGTATTGCCGCGACATGGCGATCATTCATTTTTTTCGCTGGGTGCCATCGTGCATCTACACAATACTGCTGCGCCTTGTCGGTTCCACTGCACGGGCGTGCTAACGTGCAAGGGCAGGACTGGCAGGGTGGCCAGCTGAGCGATTGACGTTAACGGTCGGGGTGCCCCCGTTTTCTTCTCCGGTATCGCCACAATCCCGGGGTGATCGGCAACTTCTCAACCCGTCAGCCCTTCCGTCCGATATCCTTTGCGCCGAAACCTCGGATGTTGAGCCTTGCCGCACTCGTCGTTGCCTTCTCCGTTTCTCTTTCTTTTTCCCTTTGTCTCTCTTGCCCAACCCATGAGCCACGAAATCCCACTTTCCAAGCCCGACATCACCCAGCTTGAAATTGATGCTGTCGTGACCACGATGATGAGTGATCGGCTGTCGATCGGTCCGGTGCAGGAGCAGTTTGAGCATTTGGTGGCCGATCGGGCCGGGCGGGAGCATGCGGTGGCGTGTTCATCGGGCACGGCGGGGCTGCACATGGCGCTGGTGGCGCTGGGCATTGGGCCGGGTGATGAGGTTGTTACGACGCCGTTTTCGTTTATCGCTTCGGCGAACGCGATTTTGTTTGTTGGGGCCAAGCCGGTGTTTGTTGACATCTGCCCACGCTCGCTGAACATGGACCCCGACAAGATTGAGGCAGCCATTACGCCGCGGACGAAGGCGATTTTGGCGGTAGAGACCTTTGGCAACCCCGAGTACATGGATGTGTACGAGCAGATTGCCGGGCGGCACGAGATACCGATGATTGAGGATTGCTGCGAGGCGCTGGGCTGCACGCTGAAGGGGCGGCCGTGTGGCAGCTTTGGACGGGTGGGTGTGTTCGGATTTTATCCGAACAAGCAGATTACCACGGGTGAGGGCGGCATGATTGTGACGGATGATCGCCGGCTGGCGGACATGTGCCGCAGCCTGCGGAGCCAGGGCCGGCCGATTCCGGGGAGCATTGTCAGCGGGCCGAGTTCACCCAGCAGTGTGGGCGGGCTGGATGCGCCGCCACCGACTATTTCTACAGGTTCATGGCTGATGCATGAGCGGCTGGGGTACAACTACCGGCTGAGCGAGATTCATGCTGCGATTGGCGTTGCCCAGATGAAGCGGCTGGATGAGATTATTGTCAAACGGCAGGCGGTGGCCCGGATGTACATGAACAAGCTAATGGACAGCGCGGACTTGATGTTGCCGACGGTGCGGGCGGATGCGACGATGTCATGGTTTGTGTTTGTGCTTCGCCTGGCGACCAGCTACACGCGTGAAGAGCGTGACAGGCTGATTGCCGGGCTGCGCCGGCACGAAGTGGGCGCTGCGGATTACTTCCCGTGCATTCATTTGCAGCCGTTTTATCGCCAGATGTTTGGCTACAAGCCGGGGGATTTTCCGATTGCAGAATCGGTAAGCCAGCGGACGATTGCGGTGCCGTTTTTTAATAACTTGTCGGAGCGGGAGGTGGACTTTGTGGCGCAGACGTTGGGGCTGATGCTAAAGAGGGAGAATTTGCAGCGGTGAGTGAAGATGGCAACCGCAGCGATGGTGCGAGCGCCGCACGAACCAGTCGTTTGAGTAGTACTTCAAAGCGTGCAGGAATTTGTGCGCTTTTTGCGGGACAGAAAGTGCAACGAGCTGTGCCGTGGATAACATCGGTTTCGCTGGTTGATGGCGCATGTGTGCGCTGCACAGTGTTGCACTTTAACGAATAGGAATAGCCATGAACAACTCCCACAAATCCAAGTTCGCCGTGATCGCGCTCATGTCTGCCGCACTGCTTGGTGTTGGCGGATGCGCGAACGATAAAACAGAGCCCGCAGCGGCAGAAGGTACCGGCTTGACCGGCACCGGCCAGAGCACAGCGGTTGTTGTGCCGGGCGTTGCTGGCGGGTCGATGGTTGACTCATTCACTGCAACGGCGACCGTCACAGCGATTGATAAGGCTACCCGCAAGGTTTCGCTCAAGGGCAACGATGGCGCTACGGTGACCTTCGCCGTGCCGGTCGAGGCCCGCAACTTTGATCAGATAAAAGTGGGAGACAGCGTTACCGCAACCATTACCGAGACACTGACGGTGTTTGTGCGGAGCAGCGGCGCAGCCGCGGGCAGCACCGGCGCAACCGGGATGGCGATTGCCCCCAAGGGCGCCAAGCCAGGCGTGATGATTGCCGATGCTGTGGAGATTGTTGCCAAGGTGAAGTCAATCGATACGGCGACGCGCAAGGTGATGCTTGAGTTTGAAGGTGGCGACACCCGCACCGTAACTGCACGGCCGGATGTGGACCTGAGCAAGTACAAGGCTGGTGACAGTGCGGTGTTCCAGCTCACGCAGTCACTTTCGGTGATTGTGGCTTCGGCAAAGTGAGTTTCGGGCCTCGATCAGCGTGGTAATCTCGTAATCAAATTGTGCGCCGAGCGCAGGGACCGTCCTGCGCTCGGCGGTTTTCTGCGCTCGATGGTTTACGTTCCGGCCTGGAACGCTGCAAAAGTGGAGACCTTGGGTTCACCGACGCTCTCGATGATGCGAAGGCGGAGCTTGCTTACCTTCGTTGGTGCGAACCGTTCGATGCGTTTGGCACCCACCGCAGTGCCAGCCGCAAGCTGCTTCCATTCGGTCGCGGCAGCGCCCGGGGCCTGGGCCTCTATGACGTACTTGCGGATTCGCTCGCCCTTGGTGATGTCTTCGCTGATGATCACGCGGTCAAGCTCTGCTGGTGCTGAGAGTGTGAGGGTGTGTACGGGGCCGCTGCCCGAAGTATCGATGGTGGGCACACCGTAGCGGCGTTTGATTTCGGCTCCGAACTCTGCCGCACGTTTGGCGTCGGCCTCGGGGATGAGCCCGGAACGGTCTGGCGTGTTGTTCAGCAGCAGCACACCGCCGCGGCCGACGGAGGTTTCGTACATTTCCACCAGCGCATCGAGCGATTTGAGTGTGGCGTGATTGTCTGTTTGCCAGAACCAAGTGGCGCGGATGCGGGCATCAACCTCGTTGGGCAGCCAGCGGTCACCGGTTGGGTCACCATCGGCCCCGGTGTAGTCCCCCCACTTTTGCTTGCCGAGCTTGACGGCGTTCCACGCTGGCCCAGCAACGATGCCTGATTCATTGCCCACCCAGCGGATGGTGGCCTGCGGGCCCTGAAAGACCATGGCATTGGGCGCGTGCTTGGTGAGGATGTCACCGACATCGAAGATGAGGCTGCCATCGAACCAGACTTCCATCATCTCGCCGTAGCGGCTGAGCACTTCGGTGAGTTGGGTGCGGAAGAGGGTTTCATATTCGGCTTGTTTGGTTGCATCAGCCGCTTTGCCGCCGACGCCGATGTTGTGCTTTTTATCCTGCGGTGAGATGTACACGCCCAACTTCATCTTGTGCTTGCGGCAAGACTCGGCCAGCATGGCCAGCACATCACCCTTGCCGCCTTTGAACGGTGTGTTACTCACGTTGTAATCTGTGGTTGTTGTGGGCCACCAGCAGAAGCCGCCTTCATGCTTGGCGACGAACACGATGTACTTGGCACCCATGGATTCGGCCACGTTCACCCACTGCTCGGTATCGAGTTTTTCGGGGTTCATCGCGCTGGCGGGCGTGGCCATGGTGTCGGTTTCACTGTCTTGCCAGGTTTGCGGCGCCATGTGAATGAACATTCCTACACCCAGAGCTTGCCAGGCGGCCTGCTGCGGTGTGGGCACGGCCAGTGTGTGACCATCAACGCGAATGGGCTCTGCCAACAGAGGCGGGGTTGTGCCTCTCGCGGGCGCGACTTGTAAAGCAAAGCATGCCGAGGCAAGGCTGGAGACCAAGACGGCGAGGGCTACCGGGGCGAGCGGGCTTGTCATGCCAGAGGTTATGTGCGCACTAACGAAGGCCGTCGGTTTTAGGCTGCGATGCGGCGCATGGTTGTGCTCAAAGCTGCCTCGGATCAATCGGGTTTTCTTCCATCCGGCGCTGGGCCAAGTCGGCGTTCATGGGGCGTGAGGCGGTTGTTTGAGAGGGGTCCATGCCGGTTTCGTGGTCAACTGGCAGGATGAAGGTGAATGTTGTGCCGCGGGTTGGGGAGCTTTTGAGCTCGACCCGGCCGTGGTGAAGTTCTGCCACGCGTTTGGTGACGGCCAGGCCCAAGCCGGTGCCCCGGAGCCCTTTGGTGGTGAAGAACGGCTCAAAGATGCGGCCGGACATTTCTGGGGCGATGCCGGGGCCGTTGTCGATGACGGAGATGTGTGCCTCACCCAAGGGTGAGATGAGCTTGCTGCGGCCGCCTGCGGGGAAGAACTGGGCCCGCACGGTGACGTTGCCCACTTGTGGCGTCACGGCTTCGACGGCGTTGGTCATCAGGTTCATCAAGGCCTGGTGCATCTGGCCAGAGTCCATCGGGATCGGCGGCAAGTCGGCATCAACATCGATCAGCAGCGTCACACCCTTGGCGGTGCAGCGGTCTTTGAGCAGTGATGCACAGTCTTCAAGCAGCGGGCCCACTTTGACGAGTTCCACCTCCAGCGTGCGCGGGCGCGAGTAGGCCAGCATGTTCATGGTCAGGCCCATGATGCGGTCAAGGTTGCGCTTTAAGATGCCCCAGCCGCCGCGAGCAACTTTGAGGTCGTCCTTTTTCAGGCCCATTTCGACGACATCCGCGCCGCCGCGGAGGCCTTGGAGGATGTTCTTGACCGAGTGCGAGAGCGAAGCGACGGTTTCACCCATGGCGGCCAGTCGCTCAGCGTGGAGCTTTTGGGCGTAAAGCTCTGAATTGGCCAGGGCCAGGCCGGTGTGCTGGCCCACGGCGTTCAGCAGAGCAAGCTGCTCGGCGGTGAAGCTGTAATTGGCCAATGAAGAGTCGATGTAGATCGCCCCGAAGGTGCGGTCTCGAAAGCGGATTGGCGAGCAGACGGCCGAGCGGATGGACAACTGCATGACCGAGTCACCGGCCTTAAAGCCGGAGGCTGCGTGTTTGTGGCCCGAACCGCCGCCCAGAAGCACACCCTCACCCTTAATCAGCGCGTGCTGGAGGATGGAGCGGGGAATATCCATCGGAGGTTCACTGTCAGAGAGTTTGGCTGGATCAATCGCGTAGCGAACAACTGCCGGGCGGGGCTTTGCTGCGGGATCTGGTTGCGGCGTGCTGCCTTCTTCGCTACTTTCAGCGGAGGGGGGTGGCGCATCGAGCATCATGATGCAGCCGCGCTCGGGCTTGAACTCACCAAAGACCAGGTCCATCACGCCTTCGAGCAAGCGCTGGCGATCGGGGATTTGGGTGGTGAGCGTGGTGAGCTTGTAGATGATCCGGAGGTGGTCTGCGGCGGCTTGGCGGGGCTCGGGCTCGGAAAGAATGACGGAATCTTCGTTGCTGGCGAGGGTTCGCTCGACGCGGTCATCAATATGTTCACGGGTGAAGCGGACGGGGCTGTGGGCCGGAGCACCAATGCCGCGGCCGAAGATGAGCAGGGTTGCGCCGGTGCGGACCTGATCACCGGGCTTGAGTTTGATGCGACCATCGATTCGGACACCGTTGACCCACGTGCCGTTCTGGCTGCCCAGGTCGCGAACAAACCACTGGCCGCCATCAGGGGTCATCTCGGCGTGGCGGCGGGAGACTGTGGAATCTGAGAGGGGGAGGGCCTCTGAGGAGCGGCCAAGGAGCTGGGGCTCATCATCAGGAAGCTCGAAGATACGGCCTTTATCGGGGCCCTGGATGATGGTGAGTACGAGCATGGGGGGCAAAATTACTAAATGGTTAAATGGCCAAAGTGAAAGACGGGGGGGCTAGGGCCGGACGCTGGAGAAAATGGGCTTTCGGGCGGGCGGGTTACGGTCTAACGTTAGGTATGGCTCGTTTTCGTGTTTCGGCAGTTTGTGGTTCGTTGCCGGTTCTGGCCGTGGTGGCGGCGGGTGGGTTGGCAGGCTGCTCGGGGCTCAATGAGTCGCAGCGGATGGGCAGCGTTGACCTAGAAACAATGAACCCGAATCGGCAGACGGCGGTAGCGAGGATTGACTTTGCCGCTGGCGGCGATGGGCCTTCGGTCGAGTCGCTAGAGCGGAAGAACTGGCCGATGGTGGTGGACTCGGTTGGCTTTGATGGCGCGCAGCACGTGCCGACGTATACCGATGGATCATTGCAGCCCCGGTACGTGCGGCAGACTGTGCGGCAGCGTTCAGGGTTTCCGACGGCGGTTAGCTCCACACAGACATTCGCTGAAGATGAGCACCTGATGAGCGTGGCTGAGGGGGTTGCGGCCCCGTTCTGGGTGGCGACCGACCTGATTTTGATGATTCCGCGGATGTTTGTGACGCCGCCGTGGGAGCCGCAGTTGAGCCCGGAATCTCCCAGGGCGCGAGCGCCGCGGAACATGAGCGTGGCGGCGGACTTGAAGGCTGGAAGCGGAGTTGCCCCGAGCGCACCGGCCGGGGTGAAAAAGGTACCGGGTGAAGATGATGTGCCCCGGCTGAACATTGCCAAACCGACCGAGGCACCGTGAGCGGCGGGGGAGAACGGGCCTGCTTTACGGCATTTGACAAGGGGGATGAAGGGGCTTGGACTCTTGGGTGTTTTTAGCGATGGGTGGTTTTTATGGACTCAGCGAATCAAACAAATGGACCGGGACAGGGCCGCGAAACTTCACCACAAACCGGGGCAAAGCCGGGGCTGGATGACCGAGGTTTGCCGGTGGGTTATGGCTTTAAGACTGAGTGGGAGGTAACCCCGCGGCAGACGGTTGCGCTGCTGGCCGGGGTGACTAAACCGCTGCTGCTGGATTGCCGGCTGCTGGAAGAATGGGAACTGTGCCGCATTGATGGGGCGAAGTTGTTTCCGATGCAAAGCATCGTTCAGCACGCCGAAGATGTTGAGGACGCTGCGGGCGGCAAGGACCGGGCGATTGTGGTGTACTGCCACCACGGGAGGCGGTCACTGCAAGTAACGGCGACGCTGCGTGGGCTTGGTTTTACCGATGTGAAGTCGATGGCGGGCGGGATTGATTTGTGGTCGGTGGATATTGATGGAGGGGTGAGGAGGTATTGAAACGGAGGCAGAGGCGGAGGGGAGCGAGGAAAAAGTACCAAGATCAATAGAGAGGCAGGGAGGGGGTGTTGGTGCGGTTTGGGTGGCAAAAGGGCTGTTTGGCCGAAATTGTGCGCGAATAACTGGCTGGGGGACCAGTTTTTGAGCGCGGTGCGCAACTCGAAGGATGATCTGCCGAATGATGTGGGTAGGTGCTGGCCTGCTTCGCGGGCGAAGGCACGAATTGTCTGATGATTCGAGCATTGCATTACTACTTAGAGGAGCTTGGCCATGGTTGACTGGTGGAAAAAACTGACGGGCGAACTGATTGACATTGTCCAGACGATGGACCAGTCGCGCGACACACTGGTGAGCCGGTTTGAGCGGTATCAAAACGAGATCAAAAACGGCGCACAGCTGATTGTGCGCGAGGGACAAGTGGCGGTGTTTGTGGACCAAGGCCGCGTCGCGGATGTGTTCAAGCCTGGCCAGTACACGCTGAACACGAGCAACCTGCCCATACTCTCAACCCTGCGTGGCTGGAAGTACGGATTTGAATCACCCTTCAAGGCCGAGGTGTACTTTGTAGCCACGACCCAGTTTACTGACATGAAGTGGGGGACGATGAACCCCATCATGCGGCGCGACCCGGAGTTTGGGCCGATTCGTCTGCGCGCGTTTGGCACCTACGCGTTTCGCGTGGTTGATGCGGCAGCACTGATCAAGGAAATTGTTGGTCCATCGGCACACTTTACTACCGATGGGATCATGGAGCAGCTTCGCAACATCATCGTGTCGCGCTTCAGCGATAAGCTGGGCGAGGCGGCGATTCCGATGTTGGATCTGGCCGGCAAGTATGACGAGATGGCGGAGTTGGTGGCCGCCAGAGTCAAGCCTGAGTTCAACGGTTACGGCCTTGACATCACCAAGCTGCTGATCGAGAACGTGAGCCTGCCGCCGGAGGTGGAGGCCGCGCTGGATCGGCGGAGCAGCATGGGCATTGTGGGCAATTTGCAGGGCTACACGCAGATGGCCGCGGCCGATGCGATGCTGGCGGCGGCAAAGAACCCCGGAACGGCGGGCCAGAGCATGGGCATTGGCCTAGGCATGTTGGTGGGCCAGCAAGTTGGCGGCGGAGTGGTTGGCGCGGGCGGCATGGCACCACCCCCCCCACTCCCAGCGACATCAAGCTTTTATGTTGCGGTTAATGGCACACAGAGCGGGCCGTTTGATGCGGCCGGCCTGGCCGGGTTGGCCCGCGAGGGCAAGCTTGGCCGTGAAACGCTGGTGTGGAAACAGGGAATGACCGCCTGGGCCGCCGCGGGCACGGTTGGAGATTTGAACGGTGTGATTGGAGCAACACCGCCGCCGCTGCCGTGAGGAAGGGGTCGCGAGTCGCGAGGAAGAGGCGAAGGCGTCAAAGGAAAAGTGCCAAGATAAAATGGGAGGGAGGGGAGCGAATCGTCGCGCGATCGTGTTTGTTTTTTCCTCGCGGTGTTAGACTTGCGACCTGTCGATCAATTTTTCTTCCCCCATGGCCGACGGAAACTCGAACATCAATCGTCCGCAGATGCCCGCGCGGGATGGCAGCAGCGGCGCCAAGGTGCCGCCGGGTGGAGGTGTGCGCCCAGAGGCCGAGCGATTGCCCGGCGGCTGGGAGAAGCGTGGGGATACTGCACCCACGATTACCGGGGCCGGAAATTTTCCATGCAAGGGGTGTGGCGGCACTCTGGCGTTTGAGCCGGGGACGGAGGCACTGAAGTGCCCGTTTTGCGGGGTAATCAACGAGATCGCCGTTGGGGCCGAGCATGTCCACGAAGAGGACTTAGTAGCGGCGATGGCCGCTATGGAGCACGCCGCCGGAGTAGCCGAGGCGGAGGCGGACGATCAGCTCGTCGTCAAATGCTCGGCGTGCGGAGCCGAGGCGAAACTGGCAGCAAACGTGACCAGCGGCAAGTGCCCGTTCTGCGGGACGCCGCAGGTGGCGGCGAGGTTTTCAAGAAAGCTCATCCAACCGAAGTCTCTGCTGCCGTTTATTGTGACGCAGCAAAAGGGGCGTGAGCTATTTAAGAGCTGGCTGGGCGGGCGCTGGTTTGCACCATCGGACCTGACCAAAGTCGCGAGTATGGACGATGCGCTAAAGGGCTGGTACATTCCGTACTGGACGTATGACAGCCGCATCGAAACGGCATACACCGGGCAGCGTGGCGACTATTACTACGTGACGGAGACCTATACCACGATGGTCAATGGGAAACCGCAAACACAGACGCGGCAGGTCCGGCGGACGCGCTGGTCGTACGCATCGGGCGATGTGACCAACCGATTTGATGATGTTCTGGTGGCGGGTTCGGGTTCAATTCCAAAGAAAAAACTCGCGGAGGTTGGCCAGTGGGACACCAAGAATCTGCTGCCGTATCGCGATGAGTTCATCGCCGGGATGCAGACAGAGAGTTACACGGTGGATGTCAAGACCGGCTTTGAAGTGGCCAGGGGCTACATGCTTGAGATGGTGCGTGTGACTGTCCGGCAGGACATCGGCGGGGATGAGCAGCAGATCAGTTCGATGAACCCGCGGTACTTTGATCTGACGTTCAAGCACATTCTGGTACCGATCTGGATCGCGGCGTACCGATACAGCGGGACAAGCTATCGGTTCATCATCAACGCGCGGAATGGTGCGGTGGCGGGTGACAGGCCGTACTCAGCGTGGAAGATTACTGGGTTTGTGATTATGTGTATTGTGATCGCGGGCATAATCGCCCTTGTGGTCGCGCTGAGCAAGCGATGACATGGAACGGTGCGGCGGGCGGTGGGTGGGCCGCGGCTCAGTCTGCTGCTTGCTGCCAGTTTGTGAGGGGTAGTTTGTATTCCATCCACCCTCCGGGCGGCACGGCGGCAAAGCCGTACCTTTGGTACAGGCCATTGGCATCCCGCGTTGCAAGCGCCCACCGGCGCAGGGTCTGCAGCTCCGGGTCGGCGAACAACGCCGCGCACATCTGCTTTGATAATCCACAGCCGCGATGCTCTGGATCCACGATCACATCACACAGCCAGGCAAAGGTTGCCCGATCCGTCACTGCACGGGCGAAGGCCACCTGCCTGCCCGAGGGGGCATGCAGCACGCCGACACAAACGGAGTTCTCGATGGCACGGGCTATGACCTCGCGGCGGATGCCCGCCGACCAATAGGTAGCGCGGAGCATGACCCACACATCGTCGACGTTCATCGCAAGTGAGCCGAGCAGAAGCTGGTAGTCCATCACAAAACGATAGCGGTCACGGAACGGGGGTCACATGCGAATGTCCGCTCCACGACGCCAAGGAAGGTTCAAAGCTCGCTGGAGTTCCTTGAGATATGGAGCAATTGGTGAATCGTCGATCTGCATCGTCAGAATGATGCATTGATCGCCGAGGTGCATGATCACGATCGTACGGGTCACACTCCCTCTGCGCCATGGACTGAAGCGACGGTGCAGTTGATGTCGCGTAATCCGAACTTTGGAAAGCGGGTACTCATAGCGGCATCTGAAACCAGCGATAAGGTAAATCACCGTTACCAGCGAATTAGAAGTGTCGGCGATGACCGTCCGTGTGGCCGTTCCAAGCAACACGACGATTGCTAACAGCGCGATCGGTATCGCGGTGAACGGAGCATGGAGTGCAAATTCCATCCAATACGTTGAGGAGGAATTGGAAGCAAGATAAGGTACCAAAAACGCCGTGAGTAACAGGAAAATCCCTCCACCAAAGAGCGCGCTCGCCGCGCGAAACGATCGTTCAATGAAGAAAACCAGATCGTCCTGAACCTGAAGTGGAATCTGAAAGGGAGATGCCCAGGTGTCATAAGGGCTGACGTTCCCGATCAGACGACGCCATCGAATTTCGCCCGTTGGATTCCGGTTCAAAATAGCGGCGAGGGAACAAAGAAATCGTGGAGCGACGGCAAGGCAAAGATGCCCCAGACGCGTCGTTGGCTGCGGGCGCAATCCGGGTTGCTCCGCGGCATAGGTTTTGGTGGGTTTTTTCCGCGACATACTTCAGGTAATTCGGGAGTAGCGAAGAAAATCCGCACTGCTCAGAGCGGATGATACCGAACCAGTGCGCCCACGCGTCACCAGCAAATCCGAAATCAAGAACCTTCCGCCCAAAAAGCGGTGCCACGCGGCTCACTGCCCCGCGCCCTGCTGCACCGCGGGCATGAGATCGTTGAACTCCTCGATCCGCAGCATGCGAATGTCGCGCACTGACTGGGAGAACCACGGAAATGCCGCCGAGACATCGATGACAGCCAGCACACAGGTGACGGCGTTGACCTTGTCGCCACCGAAGTACACGCTGCCCTGCTGCCAAGTGAAGCCATGCTTCTGGAGCACCTTGCGGATATCCGCATAGGCGTTGTTGTACGAGGTGGCGCCGTAGTGCTGTTGGAGCGACTCGGTATCCATATCAAACGCAATAGCGTACATCGATCCTCCACCCGGATTGTGTGATTCGGCAGCGCTGCGAATACCAGATTGCAAAGCGGTTAGCATTGTGGTTGCCATAATTTACCTGCCATCTATAAATCCTAGGCGGCTTCGCGATCTGCCTGCCGCTCCCGCAAACCCCGGGGGTTGGTTCGAAACCGGATTCCCAAAGGTTATCGGGGCTGATGCCTTCAGCAACAACGCAAGCCTGACGGGCCTTGCGTTACGTTCTCCGGGTGCGGTTATCCCTTGGCCGTATCAAGACACCGCTTGGAAAAGCGGTGCTACGGGCGTGCTAAAGGCGTGCTACGGGTCAGTTCGTTGCCCGCGAGCGCAGGTTGTCCAGCACGTTCATGTAATTGATGTACGCATCGTACGGGCTCTCGTACGGGCTGAAGTATTTGTGTACATCACCATCGGCCCAGTACTTGGTGCTCATGTAGTAGAAGTGGTCGCTGGTTGTCAGCCGGCGCCAGTCCTCAACCAGCGAGGTCGCCTGCCGGATGATGTTCTCATCGCCGCCATGCTGCGCCTGCGAGAGCCGCTGCTTGACCAACCGCTCCAACCGGAACACTTCGTTCAGCGCGTTGCTCTGCATCGCGTTGCCCAGCCATGCCGACAAGTCGCGCTCGGTATCGGCCCATGAAATCATGTGCGGCACATCGTAGCTGCCAACGGTGTCGTACTTTTTCAGGGCCTCGGCGGGAGTTAAGAACTCGTTCTGGCCGGGGGCAGCATCAAAGACTTTGCCAGGCAGGGCATCAAGGAACTTGAAGATGCCGGTTTCGGCCCACTGGTGCTCGCCAAAGGTTTCGTAATCCATGAACAGATTACAGACATAGCCGTTGCCGTTGATGTTGTTGACCCACTCGGCGAAGCGCTCGGCCGGGAGCGGGTACTCGCTCCAAGCGCGATTGCTGAAGCGAAATGCGATGTCATCGCTGAGCCGGTAGTTCTTGAGCATCATCGCAAAGGGCTTGCCCGATGCGGTCATGCCAGTATGCGGCGGCCGGTACAGAAAATTCGGGGAGCGGTAGCCAAGGTGCCAATCGGTACCTTCGCAGATGGCACCCAAGAAGCGCGGCTTGCCATCCGGATCACCCTCGGCTGGCATCGTGCTGACATAGTGGGCCAGGTCGTTGTTGTAGATCAGTTCGGTGTTGCGAAAAACCGTCGGCGTCTGGCCAAACAATTCCTGAATCTTGCGGGTGTGCATGTTCACCTGCGTGGTGAACTCCTCGCGGGAGTACAGGAAACTCAGCGAGTGGTAGTACGTCTCGGCGATGAACTCACAGCAGCCCGTCTCGGCGAGCTGTTTGAACAGGTCCAATACATCGGGCGTGTACTCAGCAAATTGCTCTAGGACGGTGCCCGTCAGCGAAAAGCTGACCTTAAACCGGCCTTCGTGGCGCTTGATAAGGTCCAGCAGCAGCGTGGTAGCTGGCCGATAACACTTATCCGCCACTTTGCGGCAGAGTTGGGCGTTCTTTTCAGCATCAAAGTAAAAAGGATCGGAGTCAAACACCGAGTACCGACGGAGCCGGTACGGCTGGTGGACTTGAAAATAGAAGACGACTGATGCCATGGAATTTCTACGAGGCGGGCGAAGCAGAGCGGAGCGAACCAAGCCGAAACAAAGCACCCTTGGCCCAACCGGGGCGGCCAGTACGACCGCGCCAGCAAGCCCATAGCGTGCGGCCGATGGTACCTGCCCCAACCCGAGCGCGACGAAAGAAAGCAACGGGGGTGGTAACTGGGGCTATTGAGAGGACACCCTAGGGGCGGGATAGGGAAAGAGACGAAAAACAATCGCCGGGGCCATCAAAAATCCAAAGCTTAACCAAAGTCCCGAGCGATCAAAAACCGCAACCGGGGAACGCACCAGTTGCCAGCTACGGATTGAACCGGAGTGGAAGGCGAGCGCACGATTATGTTGGTCCGGATCTGGAACGGCTCTGGAACGGCTCTGGAACGGCCAATCAAACGTCGAGGTTTTTTACTTCGAGAGCGTGCTCTTCAATGAACTTGCGGCGATCTTCGACGTTTTCGCCCATCAGTACTGAGAAGAGTTTTTCCGCCTCGCCGGCGACATCCCAGTTCACGCGCATCATCGTGCGTTTGGTTGGGTCCATTGTGGTTTCCCACAACTGGGGCGGGTCCATCTCGCCGAGACCCTTGAACCGCTTGACCTCCATGCCCTTCTTACCCACCTCGTGGAGCATGGCCAAGATTTCGGGAATGTTGGCGGCATCGATGAACTTGCCTTCAGCGCGTTTGGGCTGCACGCCCGTGACGGGGCCGCCCTGACTACCGGAGGATTGAGTGCCCAAGGCCTGAGTGCCCAGCGGCTGGTCTTCATCCGCCTCGGCATCTGCTTCTGCATCTGCCTTGGCTTCTCCATCCTCGCTGGAAAGCTCGGCAACCTTGGGTTGCTCGCTGAGTTCCCACGCGAACTTAGTCGGGATCTTGTCGCCGCTGACAGATTCCTCCTGCTGCAGGGCGTAATCGCCCATGAACAGGCCCATTTTTTCGAGCTGCTCGAACAGTCGCTCAAGCTCGCGGTTCTCGTGCAGCTCTTTGAGTGAGGCGGGAGGCAGCGTTCCGGGGCCACTGAGCACAGCCGGGGAGCCGGTGGCCGCATCTGCTGCGATACCAACGCCTTCGATGCCCACGACCTCGGGTAAATCAGTAATACGGAGTTTGCGGTCGGCGGCGAGTTGTTTGCCCTGCTCGAAGCTCCAAGCGAAGGCCTCACCACCGATGTACGTGAGGCGGTAGCTGGGCAGCCGCTTAGCGCCGGTGGGGTCGCTGGCGCGGGAGTTTAAGAGATCGTTAAACTTCACGCCGCGGCGCTCGGCCACGCCCACCAATTCACTGAGGCGCTGCAGGAGTTTGATCAGGCGGCGAATCTCTTCGCCTTCAATTGTGCGCAAAACTGGGGCTTGGTTCTTTTTATCAACTTTGGTGATGTCGCGCACCAGCAGGCGGGAGCGGCTGAGGCCCTGTTCAGTCAAAACGCTATCCATCTGATGCTGATCGACCACGTACTGCTGCTTTTTGCTGCGGCCGCCACCCCAAGTCAGGAGGTAAAGCGGGGGCTGGGCACAGTAAATCATGCCCCGGCGGATGAGCTCGGGCATTTGGCGGAAGAAGAAGGTGAGCAGGAGGGTGCGGATGTGCGAACCGTCGACGTCGGCATCGGTCATGATGATGACGCGCCCGTATCGGAGCTTGGCGATGTCAAAGTCGGGGCCGATGCCGCAGCGGAGCGCCGAGATTAAGACTCGGATTTCCTCGAAGCCCAAGACCTTATCGAGCTTGGCTTTTTCGACGTTGAGGATCTTGCCCTTCAGCGGGAGGATGGCCTGTGTTTCAACATCGCGGCCCTGCGTGGCCGAGCCACCTGCGGAGTCACCTTCGACGATGAACATCTCGGAGCGGTCAACATCGCGGGTCTTGCAATCGCGGAGCTTGGCGGGCATGCTGCCGCCATCGAGGGCGTTTTTGCGGCGCATCATCTCGCGGGCCTTGCGGGCGGCCTCGCGGGCCTCGGCAGCGCGGATGCCTTTGCTGATAATAATCTTGGCCTCTGCGGGGTTCTCGCTCAGCCACGCTTCGAGCTTTTCGTTGACGACGGAGGAAACCATGCCCTCGATCTCGGGGTTTAGCAGTCGCTCTTTGGGCTGGTTGTTGAAGGCGGGATTCGGCAGCTTCACCGAGACGATGGCGATCAGACCTTCGCGCAGGTCTTCACCGCTGGGCGGAGTTTGGCTGTCCTTGAGAAAGCCGATGCGCTTCGCGTAAGCGTTCATCGTGCGCGTGAGCGCGGTTTTGAAGCCGGAGCCGTGGGTGCCGCCATCTTTATTGAAGATGTTGTTGGTGAAGCACAGGAGCGTTTCGTTGTACCCATCGTGGTACTGCAGGGCGATCTCGCAGGTGACATCTCCATCGCTACGTTTGATGCGAACGGGTGAGCACACCTTCTCTTTGCCCTGCATCAGGTGGGCGATGTACTCAAGCAGACCATCGGTCGCTTTAAAAGTGTCGGTGCGGGTCTTGCCATCAGGGCCAACGCGATCGTCGGTAAGCTTGATGGTGACGCCGGGGTTTAGAAACGCCAGCTCGCGAATGCGGTTCTGGAGCGTTTCGTAGTCAAAGCGTGTTTCGGGGAAGATCTGCGAATCTGGCAGGAAGGTGACCTTGGTGCCAGTCTTAAACGGCGAGTTGGCGGGGATCTCACCGATGACGACCAGAGGCTTGTTGGTCTTGCCGCGTTCAAAGCCGATGCGGTGAATCTTGCCGCCGCGGTAAATCTCGGCCTCGAGATACTCGGAAAGGGCATTGACGCAGGACACACCGACACCGTGCAGGCCGCCGGAGACCTTGTACGCGGAACCTTCCTGGCCGAACTTGCCGCCGGCGTGCAGCACGGTCATGGCGATCTCGACGGCGGGTTTGCCGTCGTACTGGGGGTTCTCGTGCTTCTTGCATTCAACCGGGATGCCGCGGCCGTTGTCCATGACGCTGCATGCGCCGTCGGCGTGAATCGTCACCCAGACGTGGCTGGCGAAGCCGGCCATGGCTTCATCGATGGAGTTGTCAACAACTTCGTAGACGAGATGGTGCAGGGGGCCGATGCCGGTGCCGCCGATGTACATACCGGGGCGTTTGCGGACGGCCTCGAGGCCTTCGAGTACCTGGATCTGGTCGGCGCCGTACTCGCTGGGCTTGGCTGCGGGGGCGGCGAGCGCTGCATCAGCGGGGGCAGCCGCAGGGGCAGCCGCAGGGGCAGCCGCAGGGGCAGCCGCGGCAGCAACTGTGACTGACACGGGGACGGGGACCGCCACTGGTTTACTAGCGGCAGATGATGTGGTCGAGGAGGTCGAGTCGGACAAGGCGCACATCCGGTGAAAAGGGCCAGAATTCACTCGCGACTGAACACGCGAGAAGGGCCGTTGCAACTGTCAAAGGAGAGGCGACAAAACGATCCAGAAAACAGGCGAATCCAAACTGATTTCCGCTGGGGAATCCGGGAGATTTTGGTCCGCACAATCATAGGCAAGCCGGGCTGTTTTAGCCTGTAAAAACACCCCTTGAGCGGGGGCGTTTGGTGGACCATTTTTGATGCGATTCAACAGTTCTGGCCGGGGAATGAAACCACCGGCGGGCCGGCGGTATCAACGCTTCTTTTTACCCGCCGCCTTGCGAGCGACTTTTCTTACAATCTTCTTGCCGCTGGCCTTGTTTGCGAGTTTTTTTACAGCCTTCTTTGCTGGCTTTTTACTTGCGGGCTTTTTGCCTGCGGGCTTGGTCACCGCTTGCTTGGCTTGCTTTTTGGCAGGCACCTTCGCTGACGCCGCTTTCACCGGCTTCGCTGCGATTCCATTAGCCAAAGCGGCGATTACCGCTGGCGATGGCTTCCCAGCCAGCAGATCCGCCAAGACAGCTGCCACATCCGCGGCGTGCGTATCAACCTTTACGCCGTCCATGCGATGGTAAATCACACCGGCGGCATCGATGATGTACGTTGTTCGCAGCACGCCAAAGTACTTGCGGCCGTACATGCTCTTTTCACCCCAGCAGCCGTATGAATCAATAATTCTGGGCTTGCCGCTGGCGGCGGGCTCATCTCCCACCAGCGAAAAGCGAAGATTGAACTTTGCCGCGAACTTGGCAATCGCCTTGGCGCTGTCAGGGCTGATGCCGATGACCGCAGCACCAAGCTTGTTCATCTGCGGCAACGCCTCACTGAGGCCGCAGGCCTGAGTTGTGCAACCGGGAGTATCCGCCTTGGGGTAAAAGTACAACACCACCGGGCCACCAGCGAAGTCATGAAGGCTGATCGCCTTTCCGGACTGATCTGGAAGCGTGAAATTGGGCGCTGTTGTGCCGGCCGCGAGCAGAGGCATATGGAAAACTCCTGACTGCTGAAAACACGGGGTGAGAATTCGGGCGTTTTAAGACCGCAAAACGTAGCAGGCCTTCGCGATGTGAGATGGCCGTCGCCGCGGCTAGCCCTTGCCCACCGGGTTTGCCTGCACGCGCTCGGCGGGCTGGTTCAGGCCAGCAAACAACGCCGGATTGGGCGCCGGCAGCGTGCCGCCGGCCTCGAGCACGGGCACCAGCAGCGGGCGACCGGCTGGCAGGGCATCATCAAACCATGCGAAGGTGTCAACAACCTCGGTCGCGTTGGTTTGGGCCGGTTCCAGTCGGGGTTCGCGGCTGCGATACACCTGCACGGCGCGGGGTACGACCAGCCGCTCAAACAGCGGTTTGGGGGCTGCCACCGCCGCGCAGTCTGCCTCGCGGGTGAGGGCATCGGCCAACATGTCAAGCACGGCGGATTCTGGTGATGCGCCCCTCGGGCCGCGAATAAAGGCCACCGGTGAATCAGGGCCGATGGTGACCCCGGGACCGGCGAGCCAGAGCGTGCCAGCGAACCCGCCAGCAAGCATGATTTGAGCCACCCGCAGCGGCTGGGGCAGGGCCATGGGTTGGGCGACGATGATGATGAGCACGCCACTTTGGGAGGCGGTGGTGAGCGCAGTCTGGGCATCACTTAGAAGCTCGGAGATTGTGATGGGGAGCTGCTCGCCTTTCCAGAGCGTGTGCAGCTCTGCCGCGTGTTTGGCAAGCAGCACCGTGGCACGATCTATTCCTACGCCACGTTCGGCCTGCTCAAGCTGGTCAATGCCTTGCAGCGCGAGGGCGGTAGCCTGAAGACTGATGATGGCGGGAACGGCGGCGCGAAAACGGTCGCCATCGGGGGTCTTTGGAAATGCCACGCTGGCCTGGGCCAAGTGCATTGCTTGGGCGAGCAGCGATGTCCAAGTTCCGGGTGAGTGAGGGTCAATAGGCATAGGCCGAAATGGTTGGGGGCTATTCGTGGTGATTCAAAAGAGATATATACGAAACGGTTCCACTGAAGCGAAACAGAAAGCGGGCACGAGTTCCTCGTGCCATCAACAAGGCGGCTGCTGCGCTGGCAAGCCAACCCTGGCAGTGCGGTTTACTCGGAACCACTGGCCGGGCTTGCCACCGAACCCACTCGCGCGGAGTTGTATTTGAAGATGCACCACAGAGCGTGTACGCCATCGCGCCACGTTATCTTCTTGCCCTCTTCGTAGGTTCGACCGGCATACGACACGCCGACTTCAAACACGCGGCATCGCAGCCCGGCCACCTTTGCGGTGATTTCGGGCTCAAAGCCAAAGCGGTTCTCTTCAATGGTGATGCGCTCGATAATTTCCCGGCGAAACAACTTGTAACCAACCTCCATATCGGTGAGGTTGAGGTTGGTCATCATGTTCGAGATAAGCGTAAGAAACCGGTTGGCTACCGAGTGCCAAAAGTAAAGCACGCGGTGCGAGCCGCCACCAACAAAGCGGGAACCAAAGACAACATCAGCACGCCCTGCGATGATCGGCTCGAGCAGTCGCGGATAGTCGGCCGGGTCATACTCAAGATCCGCATCTTGCACCACGACAACCTGCCCACGGGCGCTTGCAAACCCAGTCCGCAGAGCGGCACCCTTGCCCTGATTGCGATCGTGAAACAGCACGCGAATATCCGAGCGACCGGCCCAGAGTAAGCCCACGGCCTGCCGCAGAACGCTGGTCGTGCCATCGGTTGAGCAGTCGTCAACGATCAGAATCTCTTTCTCGATGGCGACTGCTTCAACCCGCTGAACCAACTCCAGCAGCGTCTTGGCCTCGTTAAACACAGGAATAACCACCGAGATCATGGGGCGGCCGGGCTGCATTTGAAGAGGTGTGTTCATGGACTGGCGGCGACAGCATCGCGGTATAGGCATTATACGGTCGTGAAGTTGGGCCGCACAAACAGCGCAACCGTTACAGAACCAATCTGGCAGGGCTCACGCTTTAATTTGTTTGGGCTGGCTGGTCCTGCCCGGTAAAGTGCGACCGCAGCCGGACCGAACACCTGTTCAGTCGGCAAGGACGCCGCCACCTGTGATTTCCAGCACACTCGGTGAGCGATGACCATGTCCACGATTTCCTCAATTACAAGTTCAAACGGCCCGGCCACACTGCTTCGCGCCGCTGCAACGGCCCGAACACGCAACGCCGCGGCCTTTGCCAGCGCTGACATCGCCAGTTCAACCGCCGCTGGCGAGGGCTTGGTGGTCGACCCAATCGAGCCAGTTGCGATCGTGACTGGTCGGGGCACATCGCAGCCGGACACGGTAGAACTCTCCCCACTGGCGACGGCACCGGCAGCGGCGGCCGTGGCAGGAACAAAGCCAGCCTGCGACTGCGGCAAAGCAAAGTGCAACGGAGCCTGTAAAACCGCAATCGGTGGCAGCGCTGCCGGTACCGGTGAGCTGAGCGATGAGCAAAAGCAGCAGATTGAAAAGCTCAAGACACGCGATGCCCACGTCAAGCAGCACGAGGCAGCGCACCTGGCGGCGGCAGGCAGCTTGGCCCGCTCCGGGCCGAAGTATGAGTACACCAAAGGCCCGGATGGCAAGCAGTACGCCGTGGGCGGTCACGTTGATATCGACACCAGCCCCGGGGCTACACCGCAAGAAACAATCGCCAAGGCCCAGCGCATCAAGGCCGCGGCCAACGCGCCGAGTGATCCGTCCGGGCAGGATCAGTCTGTAGCGGCCGCGGCAGGAGCATTGGAGGCCAAGGCCCGCAGCGACCAGGCACAGGCGGCAGCTCAAAATACTGGCGGCGGCGGCGCTGCACCGGTGGCGGGAGCTGCGAAGCCTGAGCCAAAGGCAAGGCCAGCAGCAGCACCAGCAACAGCACCAACAGGCCAGCAGGGGGCACAAGGCCAGCCAGCGCAGGCGTTTGGACCAACCCGCTCGGAGCAGCCCGTGCAGGCGATTGGCTCAAACCAGCGCAGACAGTCCAAGGATGATGATGCCGCAGCGAGCGCCTTTGCGGCGCTGGTGAAAAACGCATACGCCGCAACCAGCGGCGCGACCGCTGGCAGCCTGGCTTAAACGATCAACAACGCAGCAACGATCAGCCGGGCACGCCCAGCATGGTCCGCTTAATCATCACGGTTTTTTCGTGCGCATCAATATGGTCGGAATAGGTCTTGACTACTTGCGCCAAGGTCACCTTTCCGTTCTGGTTGTGCACCGCGGTGCGGTTGAAGTCTTCATCGGTTAGCCGGCTCAACCACGCGGCCACGAACCGGCGGTTTTCATCAAAGAGGCGGCAGGCCAAGTCAACATCATCATGGTCGTACCCCAGCCGGGCGGCCAAGCGGGTTTCGTCATAGGCGATCAGCAGCGGCACATCCTCCGCAACAATGCGGCGCATGCGGTGGGTGGCGGAGAGATCCCCATCAAGGCAGTGGATGATGTTCTGCGCGATGGTCCACGAACCCACGTACTGGCCTGTTGGTGGGGCGATGAGCTGCGCCTTGGAGAGGCCCTTGGCCCAAGTGGCCAACCGGCCAATTTGCTGTGTGTAACGGGCGATAGCCTGAGCATTGGTGGGAGACAGCGTCATGGCCCATAGTAGAGCAGGGATTGAAACGACACCGCCTGGGCAAGTTCAGGCTTCACGCACCACACTGGCATGACGGACTCAGGGAACTTGGGGGCGTTTGCAATCTCCTTGTCCTACGCTGGGCCATGGCCATGCTCGAAACCCGCAAGTTGCTGACACCGGTTGAATTCAAGGGTTTGGGGCTATTTTCCGGGAAACCCTGCCGCGTGATTGTGCGTGCTGGCGACGGCACCGGTCGCATCACGGCCGAGCGTGCTGATCGCGATGGCCCGGTATTTGCGGCGCATATTGACAACGTCCGCCCATCAATGCGCAACACCACCATCGCGCCGCCGGGATCTGATGCCTCTGCCCACGGAGTGATGACCACGGAGCACCTGTTTAGCGCCATGGCCGCGCTGCTGCTGTTTGATGTGCACCTTGAGATTTACGGGCCAGAGATTCCGATGCTGGACAACTCGGCGATGTTGTTCTATCGCCAACTACAGGACAACAGCAGCGATGGCGGTGTTGAGCTGCCGGTGCTGGCTGTTACTGAAGAACTCACGGTGGTGGATGCCAAAGACGCGAGCGTGACGATGGTGGCCAAACCCCAGCACCCGGAATCAACGCTGACCCTACTTGAGCTGGAATACAACCTTGACTACGGACCAGACTCACCAATTGAGCCACAAATGGGCGCGCTGGGTCTGGGCCACGACAGTGACGATGATTTCACGTACGGGCTCATGGTCGCGCCGGCCCGCACGTTTTGCACGCTGACGGAAGCCGAGCAGATGAACGCCTCGGGTAATTTTGGCCACTTAGAGCCTGCTGATGTGCTGGTGATCGGCCCGGATGGACCAATCCGGAATCGCTACCGGCTGCAGTCTGAGCCCGCGGCACACAAACTGCTGGACATGATCGGTGATTTTCATCTGGCGGGGCTGCCGCTGGCGGGAAGGTTTCTGGCCAACAAAACCGGGCACCGGCACAGCCATGAAATGATCGCCAAACTGGTGGGAGCAGCGCGGCACCGTTCGTTGTAGTGCAATAGAAAGATGAACGCGGAGGGCGCAGAGCTTGAAGAAAGCGACGCAGAGGAAGGCAAAGGAAAGAGGTAAAGGCAGGCCAAGCTTTTTCTCTGGCCAACCCATGCATTCATGTCTTCCTCTGCGTCGCTTGCCTTAAACGCTCTGCGAACTGTGCGTTCATCTCTCCGTCTTACTTCAAAAACACTCACCTCCGCAGCAACGTTGTGGCTTGGCGGATTGCCTTATCGGCGTTGGACCCTGCCGCGTTGCAGCACACCAAATACGCCTTGTCACCATCACGGTCAACAATCACCTGGCACAGCCACATCGTGTTGCTGCCGGCGTGCTGCAGCAGGGGTCGAACGCTGTCCTTGCGATCAATAATCCCCCAACCCATCGCGTACGCGTTGCCGCCATCGGCCTTGTCTCCATCGCGTTTGGGTTCGTGCAGTTTTACAAAGTCTTCAGGCTTTAGCCGCCATGAACCATCGGGGTTCTTCCAGCCCTCGGTTTCACCGCGCACGTGCAGTGCGGCGAACTTTGCCCAGTCACCAATGCTCATGTGCACGCGACCGGCCGGCGTAATCCCCGGCGGGTTGTCACCACTTGGGCCGGGGCGAACGGGTTTGCCATCGGCCGTGTGGCCCCGCGGCTGGTCTGGCTTGCGGTCCGCCTTGTCTGATGCCGTTCCCGGGGCGCCAAAGCCAGCTGAGGTGATACCAAGTGGTGCGAACAACTCGCGCTGGATGAGCACTTCAAATGGCGTTGCCATGACAGTCTCAGCCATGAACCCGGCCAGTGCGATACCGGCGTTGCTGTATTCGTACGTGCCGCCAGGCGCGTGTTTGGGGCTACGGCTGAGCAGCCCAGTCGCGAGCAATTGGCGTGACTCCATCGGGGAGCCGGTGTGATTCCAGAGCCGGCCCCAAAGGCCGTTCTCATCAAGCCCGCCGGGCGCGCCGGCCCGATGCACCAACAACTGCTCCAGCGTCACGGCCTGCCACTGTGGATCCATCAGCGATTCACGCAGACCCGCCACCGCTGGCAAAGTTGTGCCAAGTACTTCACCCAGCGTGCTAGACCATTTCAGTTTGCCTTGGCCCACCAGCACAGCACACAGCGTGCCCGTCATGGCCTTGGTGCAGGAGCCCAAATGCCAAACGTCATCCAAGGTCGCCAGAGCGCGATCAGCCTCAACGGCCGTATTTGCGCGCACACCTGTGACCGCTTGCCGCAGCATGATGCCGCGGCCATCAACCACCATCGCCGCCAGGGCCGGGACTTTGTTCTTTGCGGCGATCTCAGCAAGGGCTGCGGCAAGGTCGTTTGGTGCCGTGATGGGCGCTGCATCGGCCTTTGAGTTTTCCGGAGCCTTCGGGCTTGCCGTACCAGCGGTCTGGAAAGAACAGGCAGCCAGCGATGCGGGGTCAATAAGAATGCAAGCGGCGGCAAACACATAGAACACACACCGAACGGGCCAGGATGACTGCTCTCGGGTGCGGACCATGCAAGGGATATGGGAAACTGGCTGCGCACGTTGCAACCAGCCGCGGGTTTTCGGGCTTGCCGTGCCCGTACGCTGACGGAAGTGAATACTCAGCGCATCAAGCGCCTTTCTTCTGCTGTTTTTCTCCCTCTCAATTTGGAGCTGGCCCCCATGAACATTCGATTCTCCGTTGCTGCTTTGGCCATGAGTGCTGGGTTGCTGGGCGGTTTGGTCGCCGCACCCGCCGCGGCGCAGGCCATCCGTATCGGCTCGACTGCGATTGGCGGATCAGGTGGTACGGGCAGCGACAACATCAGCAAGGGGGCGCTGGCCCGGTACAGCCGGACCTTAAAACTTGATGCCTCGCAGAAAGAAGCTGCTGAGACGCTGCACGCAACATACGCCGAGGTAGTAGCGCGGTTTGACAAAGAGGCCAGCGAGAAGATGGCCGCGATGCAGGAAGATGGCGATGCGGCATCCATGCGGGAGATGCTAAAAAAGATGCCCGAGATCATGCGCAATTCCGGTGAGGGAAAAGGTGCAGCGACCAAGCAGTTTTTAGATGATCTCAAAAGTCTGCTGACGCGTGATCAGGAATCTCTCTGGCCGATGCTGGAACGTCAGCGTCGGCGCGAAGGCGGGATGGGCCGCGCTTCGGGGCCGATGGGCGGCGTATCAGGTTCTGGTGTTGATTTGGTGATGGTTGTTGACAGCGTGAAGCTGCCCCCAGCTGAGTTTGAAAAAGTCCGCGGTTCACTAGAGACCTATGAGGCGGATGTGGACCGGGTGCTGGCCGAGCAGCAAAGGGACGATGAGGCGTTTCGCAAAGCGCAGGCTGAGAAAAGCGGCAAGAGCGATAATGGAGTGACCGTGGTCACGAACTTTGATATGGAGTCATTCAAAGCCATGCGCGAGAAGAACCAGGCACATGGCATGGCGATGCGTGAGGTGAACCAGAAGTACATCCGCCAGATGGGCGGCGCGCTGAGCGATGAGTGGAAGACGAAGTTGGAAGAGGCGTACCGCCGCAAGGCAATGCCCCAGGTGTTTAAAGACTCACCCGCAACCAAAAGCCTCGCAGCCGCAGCCAAGTTTACCGACCTAACCGCCGAGCAGCAGAAAGTTGTGACCGAACTGCAGGCCAGATATGCCGAGCAAGCAGGCCCGATGAACGTGCGGTGGGCCAGCGAACTGGAGAAGGCGGAGGCAGAAGGCAAAGCCGACGGCATGGGCATGTTTGGCATGGGTGATGAGAATGAAAACGAAGGGCTCACCACCGCACGCAAAGCCCGGCGCGAGCTGGACAAAGAGTTTGTGGGTAAGCTCACGGCGGCACTGACGGACCAGCAAAAAGCCAAACTGCCCAAGAAGAGCACGCCCGGTTCCATGTTTCAGGCGGGCGGAAAGGAAGGCGGCGGTGGTGGCGCGGGAATGGTGATCCGCATCAACGATGGCGGCGGGGATGATGAAGATGGGGATTGATCGCCCAAACTGTAAATCGCCCCGGCAGCGGTCAGCCAGGCATAAAGTGCTGCATGGACCCGCTGACACACGAACAGGTCGCCAAACTCGCCAAGCTGGCCCGCCTGTCACCAAGTGATGATCAGGTGGAGCGCTATCGGCACGACTTAGCCGGCATCTTGGCGTATGTCGAGCGGCTCAATGCGCTCAATCTTGAAGGTGTTGAGCCCCTGTTCTCACCACTTGATCAGGACGGCCCGCTAGGCGAGGATGTTGCGGGGCCCGGTTTGCCAACGGCAGCACTGATGGCGATGGCCCCAGACAAAATTGAACCGTTCGTAAAGGTGCCCAAGGTCATTGGCGAGGGCGCGTGATGGTGAGATCGCCGCGGTGCGGCGATGTCCTTGCTGCCGTGTGAAATCTTGGGCGAAGCATCAGCGGGCTTGCGCTTCGTACTGCTTCAGTGTTGCCCGCGCCATGTCCGCGACTTTTTCGGCGAGGGCCTTTGGTCGGAGCACTTTTACCTTTGGCCCGTACCCCAGAATCCACCAGGCGATCTCATCAAGCCCGGCGATTCGGAAGGTGTAGGTAATCGAGCCATCATCGTTGTTCTGGGTCGCTTCAGATTTGTGCCAGCGCGTCTCGGTGATGGTCTGGGCGATGCCGGGCTCAAACAGCAGCTCGATGGTGTGCTCGGTCTTGTCCGGCATGATGCGCCACGCGCTGCCAAGGTACTTGTCCAGTGAAAAATCCGCCGGTATCACGTACGGCTGCCCGGTGGGCTTTACGCTGCAAAACCGCGAGAGTTTGTACATCCGCTGGGCTGCGCGGGCACGGTTGTACCCAACCACGTACCACGCCCGCTGGTGAAACATAAGCGTGTACGGCTCAAAGATGAACTCCTCGGCCGGTTTTTCACCCTGCATCACCGCTGGTGAGTCGTAACGGCACATCAGCGATTGAAAACAGCGGATTGCCTCGCGCACCGCCTTGTACACATCGCTGCCGCCTTCCTCACCAATGGCGCTGGTCCGTATGTTTACCGCGTTTTTGTTCCGCTCTACCTCGCTGCGCACCGCCTCCGGCAAGATCGAAACTATTTTGGCAATCGCGCTGCCCGCGCCGTCCATGTGGTCAATCTGCCGGCTCGCCGCCACGTGCTCGGCCAGGAGCACGAGCGCCAGAGCCTCCTCAGCATCAAGTTCTAGCGGGGGCATCAAGAACGAGTCGACAATGTCGTACCGCTTGGTCTTGCGATTAAACTCCGCCTTCACCCCCATCTCGGCCCACTCGCTCAAATAACGGGCGATTTGCCGCGTGTCAGTATCCAGCGCTGCAGCCAGCGCTTCGCGGTTCATCTCAACCGGTGATTTCAGCAGGCTCAGCATCTTCATCAGCTTGTAAATCTTCGAATACTGCTTCTGCTGATGTTTAGAGCTTTTGCCAGCTCCAGCTTGAACCGGCGGCGATCCCGCCAGCCCGGCGCGAGATTTTACAGACTGTTGCTTGGCACCCATAGGCCAAAGGTAAGTGCCCGGGCAAGACGGAGCAAGAAGAATATGGCAGACCCAACCAAACAAGCCGCGCGAATGTACCGGGCACACTGCCCAGAGTTAGTGCGGCTTGGGCTTGCACGTCAGCAGCACACAGGTGCCCAGCACCGCGGCGGCGATTGAACCACACAACACCGCCAACTTAGCGATCTCCAACTGCTCAGAAGAACTGCCAAACCCCAACTGAGCAATAAACAGTGACATCGTAAAGCCGATGCCGCCCAGAATTGCCGCACCCAGCATGTGCCGCCAGGTCACTCCCGCCGGCAGAACGCTGATCCCAGCGAACACCGCCAGAGCTGAGAATCCAAGAATGCCAACCGTTTTGCCGACGACCAGCCCCAGCACAATGCCCCAGGCTTCGGTGCTGCGGAGAGCTTGATCAGCAACGCCACCCACGGCCACACCGGCATTGGCGAGTGCGAAGATGGGAACAATCACAAACCCAATAAGCGGGACCATGTTCCGCTCCAGGCGCTGCAGTGGTGTCTGAGCGGCCTCGGTAAGCTGCTCCATAGTCGCCAGCACACCTTGATGGACCGGGTCGGTGATGATCATGTTGCGCTGAAACGGCGGTGCGGCCTCCTCCAGCGCGCCGGGTACACGGTCAAACTCATCGGCCAAGCGGCGCGTCTGCCGGGAGAACTCGGCTTTACTGATGCGGGTGGCCACCGGTATGGTCATCGCCCCCATCACCCCGGCGATGGTGGCGTGCACGCCCGACATCAGCACGAAGTACCACAAGCCCAAGCCAACAATGCCATACAGCCACCAGCGACGGACACCCAGCAAGTTCATCCCCGCCATCAGGCCCATTATGGCGGCAGCCATTCCTAGCGCCGGCATGCTCAGATTCTTGTTTTCAGTGTAAAACACCGCGATGATGACCAAGGCCCCGAGATCATCGGCAATGGCCAGAGTCACCAGAAACAAACGCAGCCCCGGCGGCACACGCTTGCCCAGCAGAGCAAGCACCCCGAGCGCAAAGGCGATGTCGGTGGCCGCAGGAATCGCCCAGCCACGCAAAGTATCACTTCCCCAGTTCAGTGCGGCGTAAATCAGCCCGGGAACCGCCATTCCACCCACCGCAGCGATGAGCGGCAAGGCGGCCTTGCGTGGGTCCCCAAGTTCACCAGCAAGCACCTCCCGCTTGATTTCAAGACCAATGACAAAAAAGAACAGGGCCATCAGGGCATCATTCACCCACCACTCAAAGTGTCCGGCGTGCTTGCCTGACGGAAACACCGATGAGCCAATGTTTAAGGTGATGGTTGTGCCAGTCCAAAACTCGTGCACGGCGTGGCCAAAGGGGCTGTTGGCCAGCACCATGGCCACCACCGCGCTGCCCATGAGCATGATGCCACCGGCGACCTCCTGCTTTGCAAATCGGGCGAACGGGGCAACGGCACCATCAATGCGGCGGCGTCGAGTTTGGACATCCTTAAAATAATCAGGGCCTGAATGGGACATAGGGTGTGTAATCCGTGCCCGGCGCGGTGAAGTTTAAAAAAGCGCAATTGCGCGAGCCGCAGACAATATCACACCCACCCGACTGAGGGTGATACCCGACGCGGTGGGCAATCACCCCGGGTTTGTGGCGGTGGCGTGTCTTTTGAGCGCGGCCTGCCATAAACTTGGCCCGGCACGCCTCGAATATCGGTGGGGTGGCTGAGTGGTCGAAAGCACCGCACTTGAAATGCGGCGGAGCCGCAAGGTTCCCAGGAGTTCGAATCTCCTCCCCACCGCTTGCTTTTGGCCGGAGATTGGTTCATACAGCCTAGTTGTGGGGCACCCGCATGCTGCGATGGGGCCGCGGTGCAGCAGCTGCAACGCTGGCGTCCAGACCGTGGGGCTTCAGGGCGGGGCTATGGCTCATCGACTCCCCCAGCAACACAGCCCAGGCACCGGGACATCACTTGCGAAATTCCTGGAGTGCCCGCCGAAGTCTGTTGAGGGTAAGGATTTCCCATCTTCACATCATCTTGCTAACCTCTGGCTTATGGCTAGCACGTCAATTCACGCTTTGCTGCACGGACTCATCGACTATGCGGGACTGTTTCCACCGGCATCGCTGCCGATGAACAAGGCTCTGGAGACATTCAACCTGTACGCCGCGGGCAATAACCAGGAGGCTTTGGCCCGTTTCATTGTGCCGATGAAGCGGCTTGAGGAATGGTCAACCTGCGCGAAGGCCTATTTGGCAAAGCAGCCACCGAGCGATGACCAACCCGCACCCGATGCCCTGCGACTCTCGGTGCTGATTGATGACAACCTTGCCGTTGAGCTTGATGAAATCGAAGACTTCAATCGTGCGCACGAGATTGGCTCCGGAAAGCACAAGCATGCCCATAGCGCCGAGATTGACACCATCGAGCTAAAGGTGCAGACCACAGACATTATTGATGAAGCCATCGAACTGCTGCCAGAAGAGCTCTATCCCTTCTTTGAAATCCCGGCCGATGCCGATTTCCGAGGCTTCGCCGCGGCACTGGCGGGCACAGGGTTTGGCGCAAAATTACGCACCGGCGGCGTGCGGGCAGAGCAGTTCCCAGCCAGCGAGGTTGTTGCCGAGTTCATATTGGCCATGCACGCTGCGGAAGTGCCGTTTAAGGCCACTGCCGGTCTGCACCACCCCATCAGGGCCAGCTACCCGCTCACGTACGAGGCGGGCTCGGCCTGCTGGACCATGCACGGGTTTGCCAATTTGTTCCTGGCGGCAGGGTACGTGCGGCACGCCCGGTTTGATGCCAAGATGACGGTGGCGATGCTTAACGAGACCGACCCACTGGCTTTTAAATTCTCTGATGCGGGCGCAACTTACAAGGGTCGTCTCCTGACGACAGATCAGATCCGCGATACACGCGAGAACTTTGCGATTTGCTTCGGTTCATGCTCGTTTGATGAGCCGCTGGCGGACTGCCAGAAACTCGGCTGGTTGAAGTAAGCTCTGACTCGTTCGTGCTCGATTGCGGTCGTTGTTCTTTCTTTGGTTACTTCTCTTTACAGACGCCATGGCTGATTCACTGCTGCTGACACTGATTCGCCACGGTAAAGCTGAGAAGGATTCTCTCTCGGGTAAGGATGAAGATCGCCAGCTCAAACCCCGTGGGGTCAAGCAGGCTCATTTTCTGGGTGAGACGCTGGCGGCCTTGCCTGCCGAACGACGGCCCGAGATTATCCTGGCCAGCCCTGTGACGCGAGCCGCAGAGACCGCCCGCATCATCGCGCAGCTTTCTCGAATTCCGCTGCGCTTTCATCACCAGATTTCCACAAGTTCAAACCATCACGACGTGATGGAGCTGCTGCTGGACCAACTCGCCGGTGACAGACACCGTCGCGTCGCCATCGTGGGCCATAACCCAACACTCGAAGACCTAGTGCACACGCTGTGCAGAGATTCTCGCGGCGGCATTCGCTGCGCTGAAAATGTGCACTTTGATGCGATGCACACCGGCATGGCCGCAGTGCTGAGCTTCGGCGAACCATCTGATATCACCGACAAAACTGTAGCAAAATCAACGCCCATCGGGCTGGGATTTGCGCCCGGCAAGGGCACATTACTGATGTGCCTGCGCGAAGACTGGGACGATGAATAGCTTTCTCTCGCAGAGTTGCAACCCGGCAAACAACACTTGACGCTGTCGCTTCGATGTCCACAAGATGCTCAGGGTGTGTGGAGAGGCGCGCGGGTAAGCCGTTGCAGCCGACAGGTCGATGACCAATCACTCCTGATCGCGGGGAAACGGCCCCCTGTCGGTAGACAGCAGATGACATTGAGCCCTGCCAAGCGACATGCAAGCCATGCCCCGTGCACAGTTACACACAGGTTCACAAAGCAATCTCCCAGCGGCACTTACGCTGTGTTTGTTGATGATGATCCACAAACCGTCAGGCGTTGGTATTACTATTACGAAGTGATTTATCTATTAAATACAAGAGAAACCCATCGCCACCCTTTCGGGCTGCAAGACTCTCTGGCCCTCGCAGAACTTCTCTGCTCATCGGGCCTTTGAACCAAAGACGTTTGATGATTTCCACACGATGCAGCGTGCTTGGGGAGAATTCCCCGCAAGCACGGTCGCCGTTGTTGGCTCGCAGTGCCGGTGGTAATCACGCTCGCTGGCACACCGGGCAGTACACGGTTGTTCGCTGGGCCACTTGCGTTTGTCGCAGCTGGCCGCAGCACACAACGCACAGCCGACCGCCCCGGCCGTACACCCGGTGCTCAGTCAGAAAGGTTCCCGCATTGCCGTCAGCATCCAAGTAATCGCGAAGCGTGGAGCCTCCGGCAAGGACGGCTCGCTCCAAGGTGCCGCGGATTGCTACCGCAAGTGATTCCACCCGCACGCGAGAGAGCCTGCACGCCTTGGAACTCGGCCGGATCTGTGCAGCAAACAACGCTTCATCCGCGTAGATGTTTCCGACGCCGGCCAGCACGGCCTGGTCCAGCAGTGCGGCCTTGATGGCCCTGTTGCTGCCGTGCACAGCGTTGTACAACGCCTCACCGCTGATGTACAGCGCATCCGGGCCGAGCCTGGCGAGGTACACATCTGCCTCGGCAGGTGTTGCAAACGCTCGGAGCTCACCGAAGCGCCGCGGATCGCGGAAGAGCAGTTCTGCGGCTCTCTGCGTGCTGACGGCATCGGAAGCAGAGTCATCCACAAGTTGCCAACGCATGTGGATATGGTCGCTTTGCTTCGGTTGCTCGCCCGCTGGCAATATCAGACACTGCCCCGTCATGCCCAAGTGAATGCCGATAGCCTGTCCCGAGACTGCACGCAGGATCAACTGCTTGCCACGCCGGTCAATACTTGCCAGCCGCTGGCCCTGCAGCATCGCTGCGGGAACATTCACGGCCTCGGTTGCAGGCATGACAACATCTGCCCGGCCCACGATGACGCGGGCAATCAGCCTCCCTTGCAAGTGTGGCAGGAGTGATCGGCGGACAGACTCAACTTCTGGGAGTTCAGGCACTGTGGGTGTAAAAAAAATGAGTCTTCGGTCGCCGGGTTCAATCAAAGAGTTTTCGCGTGCGAGACCAAACCCACTGCTGATCCACAGGTGTGGATAAGTCCAGCGGCACATAGACAGCATTGTCATGGTCCGTATTAAGCACAATGGCGTTGCTGCCGACCGGCAGGGCCCCGTGCTCCGCCTTCTCGTGTCCCAAAATAAACAAGCCCACATTCCAGGCATCCGCAAGCTGGTCAAGCGTTGCCTGATCGTGCCCACGCCCCCACACCATCAGGTGTGCGCTGCCGCGGCGGGGTTGGGCATCATCATCCGTCCACGGGCGATCCAGAATCGCAGGATCAAACCGTTCCAGTAAGTCTGGCTCGGGCAAGCTGTGGCAGCACAACACATCCCGTGTGGCTGAGTTGCCGCCCACCCAGCGCACCGCCAGCGGCATGGAGCGAATGAACGTGTTGATGGCCCGTGTGACCTCAGCCGAGCGGTTGCCGAAGAGGTGGTGCACACCCGCATTAAACGCTTTGACGACGTTCATGCCGTTTTTTACGATTCCTGCTCCGGCAATTTGTGCAAGTTCGTGGTTGGCAAGCAGGGTGTGGACATGTTCGGGAAAGCTGATCTTTGCCGCCGCCGCACGCACAAGAGCGCGATAGGAGTAGTCAAGCCCCTCAAACTCAAGCTCATCCGGGTGAATCAGTTCGTGCAGCAGCAGGTGTGAGGGGGGTTCGCCATCGGTCGGCGGCGGGTCAATCGCGGCCAAATCAAGGAGCCGAGCCATAGAGCGTGGGTTGTCATGCAGGTCACCAGTGGCGATCAACTCGCCAGGGGCGGCGATGACATCGGTACTGCCTTTGCGACACTTGGCGTGCAAGTTGGCGTTCGCGCCGGCTTCAAGCGTGCTGATGACGATGTCGGGATCACGGATGTTCAGTGTGGCGTGGTGGTGGGTCACTGCTAAGGGTTGGGACCTCGGACGGCCAAAGCCTGCCGCAATTGACGCAATGGCCAAAAATACAGAATCCTCCGGCCAAACCAGAGGATCCTGCGAAAATGGAGGATTTGCTTTGCTCTCACCAAGCCGCGGCTTTGTGAGAGAACGGCTTGTTATTTCGGAGCAGCGGGTGATGGCTGATCAGGTGAGGGCTGACGGGCCGGACGGCTTGGGTTTTTGCGGGGCTTCGGTTCACCGGGCTGGCCATTGGCATCCTTTGCCTCAAGTTCCTTGATTTGGCGTGCGGCCTGACCTTCTGCCATGCGCTTTGCCCGCTCCTCGGTACGCTCCTTGATGAACGCATCAAGCTTGGGCTGCACGGCGGCCTGCTGCTCGGCAGACAGCACTGCCCAGACCGACTTCTTGGTGTCTTCCTGATTCGGGCCCTTGTCGCGCAGCTCACGCATCTTGGTCATCATCGCTTCGCGCTGCTCGGGTGAGGGCCGCGGACGGTTGGCGTTTGCAGCATCCGGGCCGCCACGGCCGCGTCCGCCTTCAGCGCCGGGCCCACGCTTGCCACCCTGCCCACCCTGCCCACCCTGCCCGCCCTCAGGACGGGGACCACGGGGCCTGCCACCGGGGCCTGCCGCGGGTGCGCCCCCTGCGGGAGCATCATCATTCATTGCATCGGGTCCACCGGGTGGCCGACCGCCGGGTTCACCCTTTCCGCCCTTGCCAGCACCCTTGCCGCCACCTTTACCGCCGGGTTCACCGTCGGGCCCGCCTCGCCCACCCCGACCGCCTGCGCCGCCCGGACCGCCCTGACCTTCCATCCCAGCCTGAGCCATCAGCTCACGCATCTCCTTGCCGTGCTCCTGACGGAAGGCACGCTCAGCCTCGCGGAAGCCTGTGCCGATCGCCTCCAGCTTGGTCTTCTGGTCAGCCGTCAGCGCGGTGCTGCCGGTCGCCAGCGTCTCGTTTACGGTCTTCATGAACATCATGAACGGGACCTCGACCGGGCGATCTTTCTTGCTAATCTGCGTGCCACCCTCGCCAAAGCCGCCACGGGCGCCGGGGGGGTTCGTGTCTTTCACTTTCGGTCCGCCAAGTCCGCCAGCTGGGTTGTCGGCCTGGTTACCGGCCTGGTTACCGGCCTGGTTACCGGCCTGGTTACCGGCCTGGTTACCGGCCTGGTTACCGGCCTGATTACCGGACGGTTGTGCAAGGGCGATGCTGCCAGCGGCCAGAAGCATGGCGGCGGCGGAAAGGACGGTGTGGGTGAGGCTCTTGTTCATATTCATGTGGTTCATTGTTTAACTCCTGTACGACGCGAGGGAGAACGGACAACGGTTGCCACCTATTGCCGAAAATTACAAAAATCGCTGCTGTGTGTGGCCCGCCTCCTTCCCGTTTGGCGTCATGTTGTGCTGCTTTTGCGGGCTGGGGTATTGGTCTCTGACTGCCCGCAAGGGCCTTAGCGAATCTGCTTGACAAGAATCTCCCGCTGCTGCGGTGTGAGAATCTGGTAGATTTCAAAGAACACGCGTGAACGTTCTTGTGCCGAGGCGGTGCCGTAGGTTTTTTGGAAGGAGTCGCCGCTAATTTGGCGAAATTTACTCTCCTGCTCCGGCGAGAGTTGCAGCATTTTTATCGTATCATCGAGCTTCTTCGCCGCCTGCCCAACAGTGCGCTCATACGCACGCTTGAACTCGCCGCCCAAGGCTTCGAGCATTTCGCGGCTGGTGGCCTGAGCCGGACGAAGCTCCTGGCCAGCGGCCTTTGCCTCGGTGATGCGGTCGGCGATGCGGGCATCAACATACTGCTTGACCAATGCCTGCATCGCCGCGGCCTCCTCGGCAGAGAGCACCGCTGCGAGTTGATTACCGATGGTGCCTCGCGCGCGCAGTGATTGCGCCGGTGCTGCATCCGCTGCTGCATCAGCGGGTTGTGCGGGCGTGGCGTTCATCAGGCCGCGAAGTTCCTCAAGAAGTTGGGCCGCACCGCTGCTGCCCCGTGGTGATGCCGCAGGCTGCCGGTCTTTACCAGGAACGGCAATTGACCCTGAATGTGGCGTCGCCATGGGCGCATCCGGCTGGCCCTGTTTGGCATCAGACTGCAGGCTTTGCAGTCCCTGAGCGATTCGCAGCACATCCTTAAGGTTCGTTCGCACAAATCCGTCCCACGCCGCGGCGTTGTCGATCAGCACGGCATCAACCTTGGCCCGGGTTGGCGCATCAAGCTTCAGCAGTTTCACCGCTGCCTCGGCTGGTGAAACAACCAGGCGCTTGACCTTGCCTTCCAAGTCACGCTCGATCAGCGTGGATGCTGTTTCAGCCGCGGTAACCTTCGGACCGCCCAGCGACGGCTCCGCTGCTGCGGGCGAGGCCGCAGGAGTCGACGGCTCGACCCTCGGCGGCGTGCTCGATTTGGGCGAAGCCGGAGCCGGGGGTTTGACCGGCCCCAGCTGCGCGATGGACTGCGATGCGGCGGCAAGGAGAATGGCCAGTGATGCGACCGTACTGCGATTCATAAGGAACCTCGGAATTCGTGCGGTAAGCCGTGAAATGACGGGAGCGTGGTAGCCTGAAGCCGCAATTTGGTGCTCAGCGGCGTTGCTGCTTTACTGTGAACCGTTGTGTAAAGCATCCCAATGGATGTATCGGATCATCGACCTCTGCGGCGTAGCATTAGGGTATGGACAAGACACCTCTTGCTGCTTCGGTTCTTATTGTTGGCCTCGGATCGCTGGTTGCGATGGGTCTGGCTGGCTGCGAGAAAAAAGCCGCACCTGTTCCCGCTGGCCCGCCGGTTGGGCAGGACAACCCCAATAGCTTGCTGGGCAAAACCGCCAAAATGGCCCGCGAAACCAAAGCCCAGATTGATGGCCAGCAGGCCGCCATGGGTGCCTTGGCTGACCAAGTTGGCGGCAAAGCAGGAGAGGCCGCCGCGGCAAACATGGATTCCGGGGCCACATTCCTGGTTTCAGGCATTACCTTCACCGCCCCCAAGGGTTGGCAGCGCGGGCCCGGCAGCACCTTTCGCGCTGCGGAGTTCACGGCTCCCGGTGGAGTAGGTGTGGCGTTCTTCACCTCCGGCGGCACTGTTGAGGGCAACATCGAGCGGTGGCGCAGTCAGGTGCAGGGCGCAAGCAGCCCAAGTGACAACAAGTTCAAGCAGGACAAAGCCATAGTCTCCGGTGTGACCGTTCATACGGTAAGCATGGAGGGCAGCTACGCCGGCATGGACCGTACCGGCGCTGCGGCGCCCGCCGCGGCTGGTACTCGGTTTGTTGGAATCATCTTTGAGAACGCTCCCGGTCCGGTGCAGATTCGCATGACCGGCCCCGCGGATGCGGTTAAAGATGCCGAGCCGATGCTCAAGAGCCTGATCGATGCAATGAAGGTGTCGCGGTAACCAGCGGCACCGGTCATTCCTTGCCGGGTTCTTTCGTATACGGATCGGCCGGCAGCGCATCATTGGTGACGATCAGCTCAACCCGCTGATTGGTGCGGTGCGCAGCAGAGTCAAACGCCAGAGCCGTAATCCGGCTCGCATCACCGGCAGCGCTGATGCGGAACTGGTTCCAATTCACACCGGCCTCTGCAAGAGCGGCCGCGGTGGCCATCGCCCGTTCAAAGCTGAGTTTGTACGCGGCTTCGCGGCCGTCGGTCGCTTCGATTGATGAGCAGTTGCCACGGATTTCGATAATCCAGCGCTGGCCTTTGAGCTTCTTGGCCGCATCGGCCAGAACTGTTTTGGCATAGCTCGAAACCTGTGCCGAGCCTTGCTCAAACGTGACGGTGGCGGTGATGTTTGAGAACCCTGTCGGCCGCGTGGCCTGCACGTTCTGCTTCTCGCCCTTGACGCCTTTTTCTTGGGCCTCGCCCTGCTCCTTGAGCTGGAGTTTGCGTTTGATAAGCGGCTGGTCGTTGGAGGCCTTTGAGCTCATGTCCAGCGGGTTGTTGAAAGCCTCGCGGAAGGCGATTGCGGTGTCGGCCATGCCGGGCGAAACCCCGGCCTCGGGACCCTCGGCGGTTGGGCCTTTGGCCTTAGGCCCCACGTTCATGGCGAACATGATCACAAACACGCCCATCTGCAGCAGGGCGTTGTCGGCGAAGGAAATCATCCACTCGGGCACACCCTCTTCGTGCTCCTCATGCTTGCCGTGACCGCCATGGCCACCCTTTTTGTGGCCGCCCTTTTCATGGCCGCCACCCTCTTCACCGTGCGCTTCAGAATGTTCGTGTTCATCAGCCATGGTCGTGCGGGTCTAGGGGGTGATTAGGGGGGTGGTCGGGCGTGGTCGGGCGTGCGCCGGCGCAAGTTTGGGACAGAACGTTTCGCTACGGTGTGATGGCAAATACGAGTCAGCAATTTGCTGCGGCCTTACGCCGCCTTCTGATAGATCGCGCGGCTCACCGATGGGATGAACGCGAGCATGCGGTCCATCGTCACGCGGGGGTTGTCTCCACCCTGGATCGAGAGGATGCCCTGCAGCACCATTTCGCGGACCAGAATCTCCTCGGCCGAGCGCATGGCAAGCTTGTCGCCCATCGGCCCTGCGATGCAGTTGGCCATGACGGTTCCGTACATGGTCGCTACCACCGCCGTCGCGAGCATCTGTCCCATGATCTCAATCGAGCCACCCAGCGCCGAGAACATACCGATCTGGCCGATCAGTGTTGCGGTCAAGGCAATACCCGGGCCGTACACCTTGATCAGGTCAAAGAACTTCTTGCCCGCCTTGTGCCGCTCCTGCATCGCCATCACCTCAAGCCGCAAGGTCGCCTCGATCGACTCCGGAGCAACACCGTCAATGGCCATCTTCATGCCCGACTGCAAGAACGTGTCCTCAAGGCGGCCCACCTCGGCCTCCAGCGACAAAATGCCCTCGCGGCGAGCCTTGTCCGACAAATCAGACATGATCTTTATAACTTCCTGAGGGCTCTTGCCCTTGTGAAAGAGAAACACCTTCGTGTAGCCCATCGCACACGTCAGCTTCTCCATCGGCATCGCCATCAGCAAAACGGCAATGGTACCACCCACCACCATAATCGCGCCCTTCGTTGACCACAGCGCAATCAGGTGCCCGTGCGTGGCCATCCAGAAAACGGCGAAACAGCAGATGAACATCATGATCGAGCCGATAAGGCTGGCTTTATCCACGGTCGCATCTCCAAAAACGCTTGGGCAACATCGGCAGTACCCGAAAGCCAGGTGGCCGATTGAGTCAACGGTCGTTCTCATCGGCAACTCGGACCACACGGTGCAGTCACGCGAGTGTGCGGCGGGTGCGGATTAGTCAAGCCAAAGCGGTTACTCCGCGCGAGTGGTGTTATGGGTCTATCCAACCGTGGGCCCGGCAACGAATCGCAGCTGGCTCGCAACGTTCGCCCTGCCAGCTTGACCCGCCAACGATGGTCCATGCTCGATCGCACCCGATCTGTCGCTCGATTTGCCTTCATTACTCTTGCTGGTGCGGCGTTGCTGACCGGAGGTTGTACCCCGGTAGCACCAAATGCCGGCACCTCGACCGCGGCCACATCCACAACCACCGGGGCCATGCCAGTGCAAACCAATGAACCGCTCCTGGTTATCCGGCCCTACACCCACAACGGCGCGCCCCGCCATTTGGCCACCTGGTACCCCCCAGGCTACTTTGACCCGGCCAATGCTGCCAAACGCTGGCCACTTATCGTGTTCCTCCATGGCCGGGGCGAGTGCGGCACCGAGGGCAGCAAACAAACCGCCCAAGGGCTCGTCGCGGCGGCACAGTTAAACGCTGCCGGCTGGCCCGCCGTGATCATCGCCCCCCAGAAGCAGGCTGGGGATGGACAGTGGGTGCAAGATCAGGGCTATGTCATGGCTTGTCTTGATTCGACTTTGGCTACCGAGCGTGTTAATCCGAATCGGGTGTACCTCACCGGCTTGTCACAAGGCGGTGCCGGCACGTGGGCTATCGCGGCAAACAAGCCAGACCGTTTTGCCGCCATCGCACCGATTTGTGGCTACGGCGACCCCGCGCCAATCGCCGCCAAGCTCACCGCGATGCCAATCTGGGCATTTCACGGACTCAAAGACGATGTAGTGCCGCCCGCCCAAAGTGAGGCAATGGTCGCGGCAATTCAGGCCGCGCGAACTGATACGGGCAAACCGGGCGGGGCAGATGCTGACCCGGCCGGCCCGGGAGTGAATGTCAAGGGTCCAAAACCCAAGCTCACCCTGCTGCCTGATGCAAATCACAACTCGTGGGATACCGCCTACCGCGCCACCGGCGCTGACAGCCTCTGGACTTGGATGAGCGGCTTCTCGAAGTAGTCCCCGATAAGGCAGGTTCTAAACTATTTCATCGCCCGCAGCGCCTCAATCGTCTCGCACACCGCCAGCAGTGTCATGCTCGTTGCATCGGGCGGGCAGCGCCAATCAAACGGGGCAGCGCGAATCGCACCAATTGCCAGGTTCGGACTCACACAGCACCACGTGCTGTCCGAATCAATCATCAATTGCCGCTGAAACCTCAGTGCCTCGATCATCCGCACGATTTCGCCCCCGCGCTCTGCTCGGGTTGTCGTGCGCTCATCGGCCATCATCGCCGCAATCGCCGTGAGCGGGCCAGCAGCCGACCATGTGGGATACCCCCCACTGGCCGTGCCAAAGACAATCCCGCCCACCAGGTCCGGCCCGTTGCCGGAGCCAGCCGCCATCTGGCTGTTCCAAATCAGCGTGCGCATTTCGCGAAGCAGCGTCGCAGCGGGCAGCTCGCTACCGCCCGTTCCGTTCCTTCCAGCGGGGTGGGCTTCAAGCTCGGCCAGTGCCATAAAGGGCATCAAGTTCGGCAGTTTTTCTGGCGTGGTTGAGGCAAACAATTGCCGCCGCAGGCCTTGCAGCTGTGCGTTGCCCGACAGCCCACGCAGTGCGGCCAGTGTGGCGATCCCCTGAATCGGCGCGGGGCGAGTGGTCCAGTCAACCTGTCCGCCAGCGGCCAGCTGCAACATGGCGCTGAGCCGCGATGTGAGCCCATCGGCGTTCCTCGGCAGTAAGGCCAGGATTGAAATGGCGGTTTCGGCATCGGCCGCGAAGGGCGCCTCCGATGGATCAACCTGCTCAAGCTCACTCCAGAGGCGCGTGGCGGCATCCGCAGCGGTGCCTGCCGTGCGGGTTGTCAAGTCAGTTGCCGGGGAGTTTGCCCCAGCAGTTGATACCCGTGACAGCATGATCGAGTATTTCGCCAAAGCGTGCGCGGCCAGAGCTTGCTCAATGGGCGAGGCCACTTCCGGCACAAATGTTCCCAGCCACGGCAGGTGCGTGCCGCGCAGCCCTAGTGGCTTGGATGCCGGGTGCAACCGCGCGATCAGGTTGCCCGCCATGGCATCGGCGAACGCTACCAGTTCCGCTTCGCTGTCGAGTTCGCTGCGAGGAATAAGCCGGGCGCCACGCGTCAGGAACATCGGCTTGCTGATGGTGGATTCAGCCGGTGCGGCCCGGTCTGCCGGGCCAAACACCAGCGGATGCTCAGCAATGTGCGTTGTCGCGGCTTTGTACAGCCGCACACCGTGCTTGCTCATGACCTTGTCTAAATCCTCCAGCGCCATTTGCGGGTTGTCTGTCACAATTGCCACAAGCTGCCGCGCTGCCTCCGCGGGTGTCAGGTTGGCGATGATCTGCTGGCTCGGCAGCAGCGCTGCCGATTTGGTGTTGCACACCGCCATGATCGCATCAAGCCCCGGGCGCACCAGGCCGGTGCGCTCAAGCTGGGCGTAGCTTTGCACGTTCAGCGGGGTAGTCGGCCCGGCAATCTCAATTGAAATTGTTGCCGTTGCCCCCAGTCTGGCCACCGTCTCGCGGCGCAGTGCATCACGATCAACCGGCATGCGCCTGTCTGCTTCGGAGAACGCCTCCATCGCCGCCCGATGGGCTACCGCAATGACATCGTCCCCCGCGGCAGACAATGAAACAAAGCTGCCCCGCCCCCGCAGTTGGTTGTCAATTCGTACCTGCACAGCCGCGGCCGAGGCGATGCCGCTGCGTTTAGTCGCTACTGGCAGCGTGACGACTGCCCATTCATCAAACTGCTTGCGGATGAGGCGGTACGCCTCCATCGCGCTGTCCGGTGATGGTGCCATGGCCTCGCCTGTTGATGGGCTCCCCGGTGCGGCCGGAGTTGTGGGCGCTGGCGTTACGCCACCCGGAGTCTGGACGGCATCCTTTGGTCGCGACACCGTTGGCATCGGCTTATTGACCTGCGCGAGCGCTTCCGCCGGTGATGCGAGCAGGCAGAAGCCAACGGCTGCTGCTGCCGCGAGCAAGTAGCGGACAGATCGCCCCATAACCGCACTACTACGCGACGATTTGCGGTTTGGTCCGTCTGGGATCCTTGCACAATTGCCACCATGGGGTATGGTGTATGCCGTGGGCCCATGCGCTTTGGGTGTGCCTGCGGTGTCACCACGCAACACAATGTGTTGCCGCAGCGCATCAGCGGGTGTGCCGCGGACCGAGAAAGTGTGGCCCCACGGAGAAGCCGGACCGGTTTTTGAGCAAACAGAGGGTGCAGTGGGTGCTGGCATGGCCGTTGAACATAGACCTGCAGCAACGCAGGAGTTACAACAGATATGAACACTTTCATGAACACCACGATGACCCTGAACCTGACCGAGACGCTGGCGACGACCGCCAACATGGCCTCGCTGGTCAGCCTGACGGTGTTCCGTCAGCGGGTGGTGATTCTGGCTGTTCTCTCGTTCCTGGCGATGTGCTAAGCACCGCTCGATACCGATGACCAAGAAAAAGGCCGGCCCGCTGTGGGGCCGGCCTTTGTTTCATATGAGCGACTGAGGAACGAATCAACGATTCGGCGTCGCCGATCCATGCCCGATAACGCTAGCCCTGCGGGGCGCTTATTCCGCGATTACTTCTTCGCCGGGGTGGGATTCACGGGTGTGATCTTGGGGGAGTTGATTGGCGGGATGATGTGGTGACCAGAATCTGCGGAAAGCTTGACGATGTCCGCCTCGATGGCCTCCGCCCAGCGGTCGTAACCGGCGGGGCTTAGGTGCAGCAGGTCGGGGGCAATCTCTTTGCTGAGTTTGCCTTGGGCATCAACGAGTTTCGACGAGATGTCTTTGTAATGCACCCGGGCGCCGTCGGCGAACTTTTCAATCAGTGAGTTAATCGCAACATTGTTTTTGCGATTCGCATCCTCGGCGGTCTCCCCACGCGGGAAGATGCCCAGCAGCAGCACCTTGGTATCAGGAGATTTGATCTGGAGCCGCTCAAGAATCGCCTTGATGCCGTCGGCAATGTCCTGCGGTGACTGCTTGGGGTTTGATGTGGTGTTGTTAGTGCCGATCATCAGCACCAACAGCTTGGGCTTGAGGCCGTCAAAGTTTCCGTTGTTCAGCCGCCACAGAATGTGCCCAGTCTGATCACCGCCGATGCCAAAGTTTGCAGCATTGCGACTGGCAAAATGCTCCTGCCAGGCTTTGTAGCCCGCGCCTTCCCAGCCCTGCGTGATGGAGTCACCCAGGAACACGATCTGCGCCTTGCCCTCTTTGGAGATCGCGTTGAACTTCTCATGGCGGCCAAGCTGGCTGGCCGCCGGTGGACGGAGCAGCAGAGCTTGGTTCTTTACCATTACTGGGGCCGCAGCTGGCGCTTGGCTGGCTGGTGCTTCAGTCCCCGGGCCCGGCAGGGTGTTGGGTGCCGGCGGCGTAGTGATCTTCGGTGGCACGGAAATTGGCGTTGAAGCCGGCTGTGCGAGACTGGCCAGCGGCATGAGCATGGATGCAGCTAGCGAGGCAACAACGAAGGTGACCGGGGCACAGCGAAAACGATGTGGCGAACGCGCTTGCATGGAGAGTCTCCGTAAAAGGCACAAGGATGATACGGCCAGCGAAGAGCCCGTCGCCCGGTTTGGTTGGTCTTGATGGGCTTGAGTAGGTCCAGCAGTCCATTGCGCTGATCCGCCGTGACCTGCTGCCGTACTTGGGCCCGCAGCAGCGTGTCGCCCTCAGCCAGATTGGCCAATGAAACGGTGTTGTTGGCAGCATCAGTCGTCCGGCCGAGCTGGCTGGCGCTGGCCTCACTCATGATGGACTTACTCTTAAAGGTGGTGTTCACACTGGTGTGATCAGTCGCCTTCAGAATGCCGGCGACCTCCTCCTGAAGCCCCTATTTTCATCCGGGCTCATCGCGTCACGGTTAGCCGCCGTCACCACCAAGCCGCTCCAGTGATGTTTGCACATTTGCGCAAACTGAACCCCCCTGCCGCTGACCATCCGTTGGTGGCGTCCAAACACAACAACGCTGCGCCGCTTGTGCGGTTTGGGTTGTTTGATCGTTTTGTTTGTGCAATGGCCTGCCTCCGCGGCCAGCCCGCCTCAATCATCAACACGCCGAAACGAGCCGCTCTTGCGGAGTTCCATTTCAGCCAAAATCTTGGCCCGGATCAGGTTTAGCCGGTCGGCCACGGCCGCCATGGTGTCCGGGCGGCGGGCGGGCTCAACTTCAACGCAGCTCATCACCAGATTATCAATAATCTCGGGGATGCGTTTATTGAGTTCAATCAGCCGCTTGGGCTTCTCCAGCAGCGTGTCATCAATCTGGCCCATCAGCGAGTCACCCCGGCCCAGGGCCGTCGGCACGAACTTGTTTGTAAACGCCCAGTACATCGTCGCGCCCAAGTTGTAGATGTCGGTCTTGGCGGTTATCGGCCGGCGATGCACCTGCTCGGGCGCGATGTAGTCCGGGGTGCCCTGAATCCGCTTCTTCACCGTTCCGACTGCGCACGACTGCCCAAGGTCAATAACTTTCACAGTGCCCTGAGAATCAACCATGATGTTGTTGGGCTTCATGTCCGCGTGAATGAACCCCTTGTCATGCATGTACGCGAGCGCCCTGGCAACCTTCTCAAAGATGTCGAGCGCCTGGTGCAAAAACTCGGGCCGCCGGCTCTCAACAGATTGCCCATCCACCAGCTCCATGATCATGAAAATTTCGTTGGGCTTGCTCAAGAAGCCCGGCTTCTTGGTAATCAGCCGCTCAATCCGGCGAAGGCACGGGTGCTGCAGCTTCACGCCGATCTGATACTCATACTCCGCCTGCTCAATAAAGCGCTCGTCCTTCTCGGCCTCCTTGATCACATGCTTCATCGCCCAGACTTGCTTGCTCTTGGGGTCTTGCACCGCATAAATTATCGATGCGGCACCGCGGCCCACCTCATTGATGATGCGGTAGCCCTCCACAGTTTCACCTTGTTTGAACGTCTCCACGGTGCGATTGGTCCTGTCACTCGGGTCCGAGAATGGGCCTGAGGGTACGTCGTTACTTGCTCTCCAACCAGCGATTCGTGCCATAAGGTTGGCACCCATCGGATCTTGGCCTCCTGGGGGTCATCAAACCACTCATCACCAGCACACGATTGTCTCTCTTTGAACGATTTAACCGGCAGACTTGCCGGAGCTTCTCACCATTCGCGGACTACTAGGTCCGGTTGCAACTCTGATTTGATCAGGCCCAGAAATACCCAATAAAAAACGAACAGCTTCCAGTTGCTTGCTGGAAGCTGTTGTATATGCCTTGAAAATACGGGTCGCAATCATTCAGACATGATTTGATTGCAAACAAATGCAGACCAACCACAGCTCACCGCCCGATCTGCTCACGCAACCATGCTTCCGGGAACGCCCGGCCCGGGTCAGTTACCTTTGCGATGTCCCGGTGCAGAATCACGTTCTTGGTGGGGATATCCAGCCGCTTGCACAGAGCAGTCACCAGCTCGGCGGTGCTTTGCATTTGCTTGTCATCAAACTCTTTGCGGTCCCCATCGCCAATCAGGCAGATGCTAATCGCGTTTTGGTTGTACCAGTCGGCCTTTGGTCCCTTGGCATGGGCGCCCGCTTGCTGGGCCGTCCAGCGGTAGCCAACATACAGCTCGCCAGGCTCCATCCCGCCGCGGCCGTTGCCGATGACGAAGTGATGCCCCAGGCTGGACATACCAGCTTGGCGGAAATCCTCATCTAGGGCAGCGCCCGAGCCGGTGGGCTTGGCGGAGTGGTGGATCACAATCGCCTTCCAGCGGCCAGCAACCAGCGGCTGCTCGAGCTTGCTGAACACGGGCTCAAGCCCGGCCGAACCGGTGGTAAAGGACACAGCCGGCATGAGTGACATGCCCGCAGCGCCTGCTGGTTTGGAATCGACAAGCAACAAACCTCCGCCAACGGCGGTCATTGCAGCGACGAGGGAAAGCCAAACGTTTCTAACTCGCTTGCTGTCTTGCGAGGAACGTTTGGCACGGGTCGGGTTGGTCTTGCGTCGGCTCATCGCAGTCTGCGTCCATGCAGGGGGCGTGGGTCTAAATAGCGTATAACCAAATCGGGTGAAGTCCTGTTTTCTCTGCCGGTTTTTTGCACTTTTTTGTCAAGTCGCGTGGAGTTCCATATGCGACCCGAACAGATATGACGGCAACACGTCCGACAAGCAGGATCAATCCTCAATATGGTCATAGTTGTCAGCATTTTGTGCACCAGATATTCAGATTTGTTCAACGCAACGTCGCTCACTCACGCCGTCCGCCGCGCACATTCTGCGTGGTCAACGTGGGGCCATTGCCGAGATTGCCGCCTCAATCATTTGTACGGGCGCTGGAACGGGCGCTGGTACGAGCACTCGTAGGAGCACTGGTAAGGGCTGCCACGCTGGTAATCGGACTCTGCACCTTGAATCTGTTCATGCAAGCCAGCTTTCTGCTGCCGCGACTTTGCGGCTTGGTCCCAAGGCTGGTAGGATGGGCTAATGAACACTGTTGTTGCCGTCGTTCTTGCGTCTGGTTTCGCTCTGAGCGTTGGTGGTTTGCTCGGGACACCGCGGCCTGCTGCTCGCGCTGACTTCTCAGTCGCGGTCGCTGCTGTAGACCCGACCAAACCAAACCCGCTTTCGCATCCCGCCGCTCCCGGCCTGAGTCCCAGTGACTCGATCACCGTTCCCGCCCGGCCAGTCGCACCTGTTCCCACGCCCACAGTTCCGGTAATTCCAGCGGTGCCAAAGGTGCCAGTACTTCCAGATTTTCCGGCGCTTTTATGGCCCGCGGCCGAAGCACCATACCTCACCGGCCATGTGCAGATCACCTTCCCCTCGGACTTCTCAAAGGCTGGTGAGGCATACTTTGAACCCGGTCCCGCCCCAAACTGGATCATCTTCCAGGCCGTCGCCAAAGGCAGCGATGAGACTAACTATCAGATGTACGTCGCCAAACTGGCCCGCAATGCCGCTGGCGCCATCACCGGCTTGGATCAGGCAATCAAGCCCATTCGGCTGTCACCACCCAAAAGCAGCAACACCTGCGGCTGGTTCCACCCCACCGAGCCTGGTCGCGTCATCTTCGGCTCCACCACCATCGAGCCCAAAGATGACACCATCCCCGGCTACAGCCGCGACAAGTCCAGCTACACCTGGAAGTTCCCCTCGGAAATGCGAGTCGTCTCTCGCACCATCGAGGCAATCGTTAATGACAAGCTGCCCAAGGCCGAGGCCGCCAAAGTGCTGGCCGACCGCAAGGACATCAAGGAAGTCACTCCTGCCTTCGCTCAGCCCAATGCCGGATCGGGCGAGGGCTACGCCGCGGAGTGCTCGTTCTCGAGCGATGGCCGCTTCCTGCTCTACACCTACCGCGACCCCAAAACCAGCAACCCAGACATCTGGGTGCTGGACACCAAGACCGGCAAGCACACGCCCCTAGTCACCGCCAAGGGTTACAACGGCGGGCCGTTCTTCTCGCCCGATGCCAAGCGGATCGTGTACCGCTCCGACCGCAAGGGTGACAGCAACCTGCAGTTGTTCATCACAGATCTTGCCATTGACCCCGCCACCGGCACAATCACCGGAGCCAAGCAGGAAACCCAGATCACCGACGACAGCAACGTCAACTGGACACCCTTCTGGCACCCATCCGGCCAGTACCTCATCTTCGCATCCAGCAAGGTGAGCCACAAAAACTACGAGGTCTTTTCAATAGATGCCACCGGTGACACAACCCCGGCCGAGCGCGCCTGGACCCGCATCACCGAGTGCGAGGGCTTTGATGGCCTGCCAGTCTTCAACTCCACCGGCGACTTGATGATGTGGACCAGCCAGCGCGGCGGCAAACTGCCGGGTGAAGAGAAACCCAGCTCGCAACTCTGGATCGCCAAAGTCGGGGCCAAAAGTGCGAACTGGTAACAGCCCGCCCCTACTAGGAGCGGTACGCGGAAGCGTACCGAGCAAGCCACCCCTCGCGCCCTCGCCAACAAGCTCCACTCAACAAACAAAATCCCCTGCCCCGGTCACGCGACCGCGAGCTTCAGAGCGTCACACGTGCCGCTTCCGCAGCACGCTCCCAATAGGAGCGGTACGCGGAAGCGTACCGAGCAAGCCACCCCTCGCGCCCTCGCCAACAAGTTCCGCTCAACAAACAAAATCCCTTGGCCCCGGTCACGCGACCGCGAGCCTCAGCGCGTCACACGTGCCGCTTCCGCAGCCCGCTCCCAATAGGAGCGGTACGCGGAAGCGTACCGAGTGAGCCACCCCTCGCGCCCTCGCCAACAAGCTCCACTCAACAAACAAAGCCCCTTGGCCCCGGTCACGTGACCGCGAGCCTCAGAACGTCACACGTGCCGCTTCCGCAGCACGCTCCTAATAGGAGCGGTACGCGGAAGCGTACCGAGTGAGCCACCCCTCGCGCCCTCGCCAACAAGTTCCACTCAACAAACAAAGCCCCTTGGCCCCGGTCACGTGACCGCGAGCCTCAGCGCGTCATACGTGCCGCTTCCGCAGCACGCTCCTAAGCGCCTTCCTGCGCGCCCCAGCGCGATTACAAAATCTCGATCTGCCCACGATCCTCCGATGTGTGTGCCGACAGCCCCACATGCCGCAGCAGCCGCTGCAGGCACAGTGCATCCTGCTCATCAAACTCCCCGAAGTTAAAACTGTCAACATCCAGCACCCCCCAGGCCGAGCCATCCGGATTCAGGCACGGCACCACCACCTCCGAGACATCCCGCGGATCGCACGCGATGTACTCGGCGCCCATCACCTTCACATCCCGCACCACCAGCGGGCGGCGAGACACATAGCTCTTCCCGCAGCACCCGTGCAGGCCAATCGGAGAGCACGCCGGCTTGTCGCGCCGGGGGCCAAGAATCATCTCACCGGGGTTGTCATGCGCAACAAGATAAAAGCCCACCCACGACCAGCCTTGGGTTGCAAAGGCCGACCACAACGCATCAACCGTGCGCTGCATGGTCTCGGTGTCATTAACGCCAGGCTGTAGCGTGGCGAGCAGTGGTGTGTAATCACGCAGGTTCTGTGTGCGGCCCATGGGCGGGGCTCCGGAAAAATGGTTAAGTGTGCTCGCGTGTGGGGGGTGATTGGTGCGGGCAGAGGGTATTCGCCAGGGGTGCCCGCAATCAAAAAAACAAACGTCGCCGGTGAGGCGACGCTTGTGGTACGAACTGATATTGGACGCCAGCCGGACTCAGAGCGTCGCAGACGTGTACGGAAGCAGACCCATAAAACGTGCACGCTTGATGGCAACCGCCACCATGCGCTGCTCGTGGGCCGTGGTGCTCAGCCGCTTGCGGCCATGAATCTTGCCGTTGGGCGAGAGCATCCGCTTGAGCTTCTCAATGTCCTTGTAGTCGACGAAGGCTTTGCCCGCGGCGGTTTTCTTGGTGGCTTTGACTTTGGGCTGAGGAGTAAAACGATTGAATTGAGACATAAGAACTCGAACCTCGTCTTGGGATTGCCCGCACGCAGCATGAACGCCATGGCCCGCGGGCGACGGGAATTAGGGAGAGAGTTTAGCCACTCCGGCACCCACAAGCCAATCCTGCCCGGCAGGGCGAAACGCAGAGATGAACGCAAAGGGCGCAGAGGGAGGAAAAAACCAAGCAAGGCATAGAAATTCCGAAAAGACGGGTTCAACACAGGCGCTGGTTTCCAGGAAATCCAACCCAGTATTTCCTGCCTTTCTCTGAGTTTCTCTGCCTTTTTCCCAGCTCTGCGCCCGCTGCGTTCATCTCTATGCTCCGCCCAGACAAACTAAGAGTGCACCCGATCAGAACCCTTCGCCATACCCCGAAACATCACGTCCGGTAACACTGGCATCAGTGTCATGGTCGCCATTCCCAGGCGCGTAATCGCTCCCCGCACACCAGTCCAAACTTCTGCATGGGGCCGCCGCAGGCATGTCACCGTGTGCTTGGCCACGGTTTCGGCCGTCTGCACAAACAACCCCGGAGCGTGCGTTTCCAGTTCCTTGCCTGTCCGCTGTTTGACAATATCAAAGAACTCCGTTGATGTGCTAATCGGGTGCACCGTCGAGACCGCCACGCCCTTGCTGTCAAGCTCGTGCCGCATCGCCCGGCCAATATGGTTCTGGGCAGCCTTCGTCGCTGAATACGCCCCATACCGGGGCAGTGTGATCTTTGCTACGCAGCTCGAACAGATGAGAATGTGCCCCCGCGGAGCCTTGCGCGCATCGCCCTCAAACGGGCGTGACAGCATGTGGTCCAGCGCCGGACGGATCGTGTTCATAGTGCCAAAGAAGTTGACCTCAAAAATCTGCCGCAGCTCCTCCTCACTGGTCTCGTGCATCGGCTTTTCAAAGCCGTATCCGGCGTTGGCGTACACGCTGTACAGCGAGCCAAAGGCCTGGATTGACAACTCGACCAACTGTTTACACGCCTGCGCGTCGGACACATCACCCTCCAACACAATCACCCGCGTAGACCCACCACCGGCCTGACGGCACAGCTCAGCGATGCGGGCAAGCTTGTCGGCCCGCCGGGCAAACAAGGCAACATGCATGCCCGCTCGAGCGCACGCAATGGCCGTGGCCGCACCAATGCCGCTGGAAGCACCGGTGATGGCGATGGACCTGCCCTGAAGGTTGATGGTGCTCATGGGCCGGAGGGTAAGGGAGTGGGTAAGCGAGGGTGTGGGGCCAAATGATCAACCCATCAAATAGCGAAAGGGTCAAAAGGGCCAACCCAAGTCATGCGCTTCCTGATCCTCCCCCTACTTCCCCTCAAGCAGCGCCGTCACCGCCTCCGGATCTGCCGCCAAAGCCTTCATCGCGTTGTGCAGCCGGCTCTTAACCGTTCCCGCCGGAATCGCAAGGACCGAGGAAATTTCCTCCATCGAAAGCTCATCAATAAATCGCAGCAATATCACTTCTCGCTGGGCCGCTGGCAGCGACTTTATAGCAGAGGCCACACGCCGAGCCGACAGCCCGGCATCCGGCGGGGCATCGCGGGCGGGGAGTTCATCAAACACAGCATTCGCCGCCGCTTCACTGCTGATGTCCGCCCCCAGTCGCATCCGGGCGGCCCTGCGGCGAATGGCCAGGGCCTCATGCTTGACAACCGGGAACAAAAAAGTGCTCAGCTTGGCCGTGAGAATGAACGGCGGCGTAACCCCCGGCGCCAGCCGGCCAGCCAGGTACACAAAGGCGCTCTGCACCGCATCCAGCGCATCCGCATCGCAAGTTGAGTATCGCCAGGCAATACGCAGGGCGAAGTCCTTGTGCCGGTGATACAGCACAGCGAAAGCGCCTCCAGCAGTTCCCTCAGCATCACCCCCAGCATTGCCCGCATCACCGCCCAAATGACCGCCCAAATTACCGCCTTGCACGGCGGCAATCAGCTGCTGGTCACTGCGATGGTCTGGCGGCGGACCGGACATAGCCAACGCTATCACAAGAGTCCCCGCCCAGCGCGAGAAACCACCAATCCGCTGCGTGTGCCCGAAATGCCAAGAGGCGAGAACCCCTAAAACCCCTTTCTGCACCCCTTGGCAGCATCAATCCAAGCGGCGGCTTACTTCATTATCACATCAGAAACAGTCATCGCACGATCTGCGTGGCTCAGAGCGTTTTTGTCGCCACTCAAAAGTTCACCGCCGCCCTCCGCCGCGAGGCAGGGCGCGGTCCACCCAACCATCGTGCAGCGAGCAACCCACATCTTCGCCGCGGCACACCCTAGTGACGTGCTCCGATGCCACACCCTTGAAGGTGTATCCGGTCCCGCTCACTTGTAGACGTAGCGCAAATCACCCGGCCTGCCATTTCGACACGCAACACCCACCCAAATTCCCCGCGGCAGCGCAGCGGCCCCGCGCAAGCCCTATCAAACACCTTTCTTGTCCAGAATTCCCGTATCGTCCCGCATCAAAGTTTGGCACGCCACTCGCCTTTGGTCCCCTGTTCGCCAGCGGGTCCAAACAAGTTTCCACGGAATATCAACACACACCCCAAGCCGCCGCGCAAAATTCCTATGTTCATCGAAGATCCAGAGTCGATCGAATCCATCCAAAGGCATCGAACCGACGTATAGATCTGCGGAAAGCCCGAGAATCAACCCACTACAGGCCTAAGACATGAATATGCAACATTGTTGATCCAGATTCCCTTCCCTTCGTCCTGAGCCACTTGTCCGATAACATACCCACTATTTGTCCTGAAATCCGTTTGGTTGTACGAAGGATCGGTTGAGTTCGTAGACACGAACCTCCATCCGGCCGATTACCGCACCGGCGACAGCACTAGAGCAGGGCACGTTTTGCCCAAATGTCTGGCCTGCCCCACCGGCGCATCGGATCCGCTGAAGCGTTCCTAAGGCTCATGCCTGCGAGACGCTCAAGGCGGCTCCGAAGGAGCAAAGTCATGTTCGAGCGTTTTACTGATCGTGCCCGCAAAGTCATGGCCCTGGCCAACCAGGAAGCCCAGCGCTTCAACCACGAATACATCGGTACCGAGCACATCCTTCTCGGTTTGGTCAAAGAAGGTTCCGGCGTCGGCGCCAACGTCCTGAAAAATCTTGATGTTGACCTGCGCAAGGTTCGCCTCGAGGTCGAGAAACTCGTCAAGGCTGGCCCCGAAATGGTGACGATGGGCAAGCTGCCCCAGACCCCTCGCGCCAAGAAGGTCATCGAATACGCCATTGAAGAGGCCCGCAACCTCAACCACAACTACGTCGGCACAGAGCACTTGCTGCTCGGCCTGCTGCGCGAGCACGACGGCGTCGCCGCACAGGTGCTTATGAACCTCGGCCTGAAGCTCGAGCAGGTTCGCGAAGAGGTTCTAAACCTCCTCGGCGCCGGCAACGACAGTGATGAAGGCTCCAGCCCCTCCGCGGGCGCCGGTGGCCCCGGCAGCTCCGGTGCATCCGGCGGCTCCGGCTCCAGCCGTGGTGAGTCCAGCGGCCCATCCGGTGGCGGCGGCGGCAGTGGCGGTGGCGGGTCCGGGGAAGCCGCGGCCCGCGGCAAGAGCAAGACCCCCGCGCTGGACAGCTTTGGCCGCGACCTGACCGAACTGGCTAAGGAAAACGCGCTCGATCCCGTGATCGGCCGCGCCAATGAAATTGAACGTCTGATCCAGGTTCTCTGCCGTCGCACCAAGAACAACCCCGTCCTCTTGGGCGAGGCCGGTGTGGGCAAGACCGCGATTGTCGAAGGGCTGGCCCAGCGCATCATCTCCGGTGATGTGCCCGACCTGCTGCACGACCGCCGGCTGGTTGTCCTTGACCTGGCCGCCATGGTCGCTGGCACCAAGTACCGTGGCCAGTTTGAAGAGCGCATCAAGGCCGTGATGAACGAAGTTCGTCGCGCCAAGAACGTGATGCTGTTCATCGATGAAATCCACACGCTGGTGGGTGCCGGCGGCGCTGAGGGCGCCATCGATGCCTCCAACGTGCTGAAGCCCGCCATGGCCCGTGGCGAGATCCAGTGCATCGGCGCCACCACCTTTGATGAGTACCGCAAGTACATCGAGAAGGATGCCGCCCTGGCCCGTCGCTTCCAGCCCATCCCCGTTGATCCGCCCAATGCCGAGCAGACAATCGAGATCATAAAGGGTCTTCGTCCCAAGTACGAGGAGCACCACAAGGTCAAGATCACCGACGATGCCGTGATCGCGGCGGTGGAGCTCTCGGGCCGGTACATCACCGGCCGCGTGCAGCCAGACAAGTCGATCGATGCGATCGATGAAGCCGGCGCACG
>JBBRKQ010000004.1:0-80559 GCA_038231815.1 Phycisphaerales bacterium | reverse complement strand
GGACGGTCTCTCATTTGTCAAGGCGTACCGACAGTTAAACAAGCTGACGCCGATGATCATGGTTACGACCGAGAGCGAAAAGGCACGCGTGATCGAAGCGATCAAGGCGGGCGTGAACAACTACGTGATCAAGCCGTTTACTCCGGACCTGCTGGCACAGCGGATCGGCGAGACGCTCTCGAAGAAAGCCGCCTGAGGTGCCGTTGTGCTTGGCGGGCAGTACTCATGTCCAGCGACCCGCGACAGCTTGACCTTCGCGCGATAGTCCTTGATGGCGGACTGGCGGCGGAGATTGTGGTCGAGACGGGAACCGATCCGGCGGCGATCACGCCGGAACTGATTGTGGCCAGCCTGATGCAGGTGGGCGTTGACGTCCGCGATCCGGCGTCGCCACAATATTCAGAGGCGGCCATCGCGGCGCGTTTGCTCGCGGCGGAAGGCGGCAGAGTTGTTGCGGCCAAAGGTGTGGCGCCCGTGCATGGCGGCCACGGTTTCTTACGTTTTGGACCGAGTATCGACCCAACGGCTGATGGCCGGAGAGCATCGCTGGTGCAGGAGATCGAAACGGCGGCCGGGAAAGGTGCGGGTTCGCGGGCCGAGGTGAACCATTACGATCGGTTGGTGTTCCTGCTTGTGACACCGGGGCAGCACATCGCGACGGTGATTGAACCGACGCCGGGAACGGAAGGTCGTGATGTGCGGGGCGCACCGCTGGCATGCAAAATTGCACAGCCGGTGGAGCTGAAACTCGATGAAACACTTTCACTGGATAAGGGCGGGATGATCACGGCCAAGGTTGACGGCATTTTGTTCTGGGAAGAGCCGCGGCTGTACCTGAAGGAAGACATTGACATTCCGGGTTGCGTTGATTTTTCAACCGGTAAAGTGGTGGGCCCACGAGACGTTCGGGTTCGCAAGTCGGTGCGGTTGGGGTTCTCGGTCTCGGGCAAGCGGGATGTGCGGATTGATGGCGTAGTTGAGGCGGCGACACTTTCTGTCGGGCGGGATGCCAAACTTGACAGCGGGATGGCGGCGAAGGGAAAGGGCCGACTGACGGCCGCTCGCGATGTCTGGGCGAAGTACCTGAACAACGTGACGGCGACGGCCGGACGTGACCTGGAAGTTGAATGCGAGATGATCAACTGCCAACTCAGCGTCGGCCGGGTGCTGCGGGCTGCGCACGCGGCGGTTGCGGGCGGATCAATCACCGTTGGTGGTGCGGCGGAGATTGGGGTTCTTGGCTCGGACTCCGCTAAAACGAGCATCACACTGGGCAGCTTGCCGGCGCTCGTGGAGGCACTTGATGCAGCGCGGAAGTTATTACCGAAACTCCAAGAGCGATCCGCCAAGGCGGAGGCCCGGCTAACCCAGATCAAGAGCATCAAAGGAAAGCTCTCTCACACTCAGGCGGAGGAACTGACGGAGCTTGAGTACGGCAATGCAGAAGCTACCAGCAAGAGCGAGCAACTCTCAAGTCGCATTGCGAAGCTGTGCGAAGTTCTTACTCGGCTGACGAAGGTGGAACTGATCGTCAACGATCAGATTCATGCCAAGACGCTGCTGTATGCCGACGATTGGGTCGCGGATTTTCATACCGGAGTCAAAGGGCCGGTGAAAATTGAGCTCGGACCAAATGGGAAGCTGCAACTGACGGACCTGCAGTCTAAATCGGTGGTGGAACTGTCGGGCTTTGCGAAGGTGAAGGTTGACCCGGCAATTGTGCCGTTCCGAGGAAAGGCGGCTTGACGGCGGCCGACTGCTCTGGGTTTAAGCTTCTCAGATGGCCCATGGTCAATTGCAATGCGGATTAGCGTTCTCGCAGCGTGGTTGCAGCAAGCGGCGTAGGGGCAGCTGGCAAGAGAGATTCGGCGGGAAAATGATCAGCGGAGTTGTGGACTCCTAGGCCGTTACTACCGGGTGGTGTAGGGTGTGGAGGCGACTGGGCGGCGTGTGTTTGCGCGGAATACTGGTGTAACGGGCCCTGTAATTGGCTGATCGTTTGCGTTGAAGTTTGAGATGGGATGAATGAGCCGGGCGGGATGAGTTCATGCTCCGCCGCGGCGGTTGACGGCATGGTCCCGACGATGACGAGTGCTTTCTGGGCGAGCGATTCGGCGTTTGGGACATCGACTGTTTTGACCAATTGGTTACGCAAAGCGAGCAGGCCTTTGGCGGAGGCTGCCTTGGCTTCGAGGAGTTTGGAGTTGAACACGCGAGCGAGGTCTGCGGCCTTGCCGGTTGCGGCTTTGTACGTAAAGCGAATGAAGGGAAGCCGGAGGATGCGCTGGTGTGCTGCGATGGAGTCTTTGGCCAAGATGAGCGGCCGGGAAACCGTCGCCTCGGTGAAGAGAGCCTGGAAAGCGGTGATTCGGGATTGGATGAACGGTGCGTGGAGTGCGGGCATGGGGTGTTCCAAATTTCCTAATGGTCAAATTGCCAAATGGCCAAATAAAGGCAGGAAGGTGGGAGATGAGTGACTGCAAGGAGCGACGCATATGAGTATGAACTGATTTTGGTGATGGTCAAGGGATTTGTTTGGAATTTGGTTTGGTGACTGATTGAGAGGGACAACCGTGTGTCCTTGAGAAATGGAATTGGGGGGAGGTGGTGGAAAAATGACGAGCGGATGAGTGAACGAATGACCGGGCGGTCTCGGCGTTTTTTGCGGGTGAGCGGTTGGTTGTGGGATGCCAGTGCTCATTGGATGGCATTGCTCAAAGCAGTGAAGTTCTGGCGCGAGTGCTTTCAATGCTTCGGGCCTTGTACCATTTCTCTATGCGAATGCGTCGTGCGGCCAATGCGTTGGGCATGTGGGGTGGCCCGCTGATGGTGTTGGCGTTTGCTGTGGGATGGTCGTACAGCAAAAAATACTGGCTGATTTATGTAGGTCCGGGCGATTGGCGAGCAACGGTGGCCAACGGCAGTATCGGTATCAACTATGAGCCGGGCTTGATTTCTATGACCGAACAGGCCACCGGGGTACCGGTACCTCGCGGGCTGCGCACTTTGCCGGTCCCGGGCAACATTGTTCAAGCGAACACGGCGTGGTGGTTTGGTGGTACTTGGGAGCCAGCGAAAAAATCGCTGCTGGTGCCTTTGTGGTTCCTGATTGCGATGGCCACAGCCGTTACTGCGATCGCTTGGCGGGTTGATTTCATGGCCAGCCGCCGCGCACGCATTGGGTGTTGCCCAAAGTGCAACTACAACCGTGCGGGGATTCCGGCAGCGGCTCCGTGCCCGGAGTGCGGAGCGACGGCGTCGTGAGCGATGCTGGCATCGTTTTTACGAGACATCCGCCCGAATCGCGTCGCTACAATCACTCTCATGTTTGTAGATGTGCATTTTCCAACCTTCGTTGCCAGCGCGAAATTCTCTTTCGGCGAGAGGCTGGCGTTGAGCACAATCGGACGAGGTTGTGGGGCTGTGCTGCGGTTCGCCCCGAGGGTGCTGTTCCGTCACAGTTTGTAAGGAGATTCCATGGCCTCTGGGATTTTGGCATTGCTTGACGATGTGGCAGCGATTGCCAAGATTGCCGCAGCCTCACTCGATGATGTGGGCACTTTGACGGCCAAGGCAGGGACTAAGGCAGCTGGCATCGTCATCGATGATGCGGCGGTGACCCCCCGCTATGTGGTCGGCTTTGCGGCCAATCGCGAGCTGCCGATAGTCGCGAAAATCGCTTGGGGATCGGTACGGAACAAGCTTTTGATTCTTTTACCCGCCGCCCTTTTGCTGTCGGCTGTTGCACCATGGTCGATCATGCTGCTGCTGATCCTGGGCGGTGTGTACCTCTGCTATGAGGGCTTTGAAAAGGTGCACGAACTGCTAGTGGCGGCCCCGCATCCGATGCCGGCTGCACCGCGAGCGCTGGCAACTTCCCCAGCACTGGCAACATCCCCAGCATTGGCAACATCCCCACCAGCGGCTACGTCTCAACCACAGGCCGAAGCCGTGCAAGGCGGCGATGCCAGGTCTCTTGAGCGGCAGAAGGTCGCTGGCGCGATCCGCACTGACTTCATTTTGTCTGCCGAAATTATGGCGATCACGTTATCGACCTTGGCAGAGGCGTCCTTCGTTGCAAAAGTGATCGTTTTGGCCGTGGTGGGACTGGGCCTGACGATTGCGGTTTACGGCGCGGTTGCCCTGATCGTCAAGGCTGATGACGTTGGCGTCGCGCTGGCCCGTCGCAATCCGCCGTGGTCGGCAATTGGCCGAGGACTGGTGCGTGGGATGCCGTGGGTGCTGTCGGCGCTCAGTCTGATCGGAACCTTGGCGATGGTGTGGGTTGGTGGCGGCATCATCTTTCACGGGCTGGCCGAGTACGGGCTGAGCGGGCCGGAGCACTGGATCAAAGCGGTTGGCGAATCGACAGGAGCGATGCTGCCGTGGGGTGGCGGGGTGGTTGAATGGATCATCACCGCAGCGCTGGCCGGACTTGGTGGGCTCACCGTCGGAGCCGCGGTGGCTCCGCTTCAGAAGTATGCGTTTGGACCGCTGCTGAGGCGGCTGCGGCCAACTAGACGCTAGAAGTGACGCGTGCCGCGGTGTTTAATGCTGGTGGGGCTGGCGATGACATTGAAAAGGACTGAGGGTGTAAGTCGGGTTGCAGCGCCACCATTGTCTGGCTGGATCACAAGAGCATCGAGTTTGCGAGGTTCTCCGACATCTTTATGAGAGCGATCGAGATTGCCTTCACGCCGCGTGGGGGTGTTGATGCCGCGGCAGCTTCAAGGTCATTGGAGGTGCTCTGCGATGGGCGGTTGAGGCCAGTTGCTGGCGGAGGGCGGGGAATATTCGACCGATAACGTGGGTTTTACCCACCCGGCGGGTAATGGTTTCAGAAACCTTTGAAAACTGGCCGAAGCCCCCTATCATCGGGGATGAGTGCTTTGGCTATTGACGTTGGTGCTGGTTCGACTGGGCTCCCGGCTGGGCTCCCGGCTGGGTTGCGTGCTGGTGTGGCGGGAGGTTCGCATCGGGACGGCGCGCTGGATGGCATTGCCCGGAAGGTGGAGGCCGGTGAGCGGCTGAGCTTGGAGGATGGGCATGTGCTGTACGGCACGCGGGATATTTGGGGTGTGTGTGAGATTGCCGATGGTGTTCGCCGGCGGCTTCATGGTGATGTGGCGTATTACAACATCAACCGGCATTTGAACTACTCGAACGTGTGCGCACTTTCGTGCAAGTTCTGTGAGTTTTATCGCAAGGATGGGCAGGAGGGGGCGTACACCAGGGATATGGATTACGTGAAGGCGGAGGTGCGTAAGGCGGTGGAGGGCGGGGCGACGGAGATTCACTCGGTGGGTGGCTTGCACCCCAAGCTGCCGTTTGCGTATTACACCGAGCTTATGAGCACGATTCGTGACACGGCCCGGGCACTGGGCAGTGAGCTGCACGTCAAGGCATTTACCGCGGTGGAGGTGGTGCACCTCGCCAAGATTGCCAAGGTGTATAAGGCGGATGATCGGGTGGCATCGATTCGCTGGGTGCTGAGCCGGCTCAAGGAAGCGGGGCTTGGATCACTGCCGGGCGGCGGGGCCGAGGTGTTTGATGACCGCGTGCATGATGAGGCGTACAAGGGGAAGATTCGCAGTGATGTGTGGCTGGATGTGCACCGCGTGGCGCATGAGCTTGGACTGAACACCAACGCCACGATGCTGTATGGGCACATTGAGGACAGGCACGAGCGGCTGGTGCATATGGACATGCTGCGAAGGGCCCAGGACAGGGCCCTGACACGGCTGGGATACAGCGGCGTTGCGCGTGGTGAGGGTGCCGAGCGAGTGGCCGGAGAAAAGGCCGATGTTGCGGCGGGGCACTTGGGATACAGCGGTGATGAGGGCGCTGATGTGCCGGTGGTGACGTTGACGCGAGCGGGGATGCCGCTGCCGGGGACCCCGGGCGCGCCAAACAACGGTGTGGCGGAGGGCGGCGGCGGGTACTTTCAGACGATCATTCCGCTGCCGTTCTTTCCGGATGGATCCGAGCTTGAGCACCTACCGGGGCCGAGCGGGCTTGAGAATTTGCGCACGATGGCGATTGCGCGCCTGATGCTGGACAACTTCCCGCATGTTAAAGCGTTCTGGATCATGCAGACGCTGCCGATGTCTCAGCTGATGTTGCAGGCCGGGGCGAACGATGTGGATGGCACCGTGGTGTGGTACGACATTACCAAGGTGGGCGGCAGCAGCACGCACCAGGAGGTGAATGTGTGGTCGCTGCAGAAGGCGATTCGAGAAGCCGGGTGCGTGCCGGTGGAGCGGGATACGGTGTACAAGAAGGTGGAGCGGGAGGGGAAGGGATGGAAGGTGGCCAGTGGTGTTTGACCGGGCAGCTGGGAGACCATTCTGCCGCCGCGGCGAAGTTTGAAGTGAGAGCACCGGCAGGCTGAAGTTGGGCTGATGATGGCGGTTGGCGCATCGGTGCGGGGTCGCTACGCTTCGAGCCGATGCTCGCAAAGAACTATGTTGTATTGGTTGGATCACTGGCGGCGCTGTGCTTTGGTGGGATGTGCCCGCCGGCTGCGGAAGCCCGAGGGATGGATGATGCTACTGGGGCTGAAGTGTTGCCCGCATCGGCGAAGCCGGGTGTGGCGCTGGGAATGCGGCTTCATCCGAAATGGATTCTCGACGAGAGCGGCAAGGTGAGCGGGCTTTGGTTTCTTGGCCAAAGCGCGATTGGCCCGGCGTATTTTTCGGTGGATGTTGGTGGGAAAGAGCGCCGGCAACTGTTTGACCCGGCGCGACTGGGAGCCGCGCTGACCAAGGCGACGGGGCGGCCATTTAATGGGACCAAGCTGGCAATTGAGCGACTGGACTTTGATGAGCGGGCGGTGCATCTGCTGCTGCGTGGCGAGGCCACGGTGTACTCATGCGATACCCAGACGTATGAGTGCGTTGCGAGCGGTGATGGGATGCAGCGGTTTGCGTTGGCACCGCTGGAAACAGTGCCGCGCTCGCGTGAGGGCGGGGGTAGCTCTGCGGTGGTTGTCGTCAACAAAACCGCGACGGAGGTGCAGCTGTACTGGTCTGACACGGCAGGAAAACGGGTTGCTTATGGCAAAGTTAAATCGGGCGAACAGTATCGGCAGAATACCTATGCCGGGCATGTGTGGGTGGTTACCAATGCCGGGGGTGAGGACCTTTATGCCGCGGAGGCTGGCGATGAGCCGGGAGTGATGGTGATTACTGATGGACCAAAGGCAGCCGCGGCGACAAGGGCCGTGCCCAAAGCAGCGACTGCCACGCCAGGGCCGGCGGCAGCAAAGAACAAGCGGGGCGGTGACGTTTCACCCGATGGCGTGTGGACGGCGGTGATCACAAACCACAACGTGCAGTTGAAAGACAACGCAAGCGGTGAGGTGACGCCGCTGACGCGGGATGGCACCGCCGATGATTCGTACTCGCTTGGCAACATGGGAGATTCCGGAGTATTTTGGTCGCCGGATTCGCGGCGGGTCGTGGTGTTCCGCTCTAAGAAGGGCGGCGACAGAAAGGTCCGGTACATTGAAGCGGCCCCGAAGGACCAACTTCAGCCCAAGGAGCACAGCTATGACTATCTCAAACCCGGCGATGTGATTCCGCAGGGATGGCCGCACCTCTTTGACGCGGTGGCTAAGAGCGAAATCCTGCTGAATCGGGAGCTGTTTGACAATCCGTGGGCCATCACCCAGACGCGATGGGCTGCGGACTCATCAGCGTTTACGTTTTTGTACAACCAAAGGGGGCACCGCGTGATGCGGATGGTGCGAATTGATGCCGCGATGGGCCATGCCCAGGCGGTGATTAATGAAGAGCCTGAAACATTTTTTAACTACGCGGGAACAACCTACACGCATTATCTGGAGGGAACTGATGATGTGATCTGGCGATCAGAGCGCGATGGCTGGAAGCACCTGTATCTGGTCGATAGCTCACGTGGCGCGGTGCGGAATCAGATCACCCAGGGCCAGTGGGTTGTGCGACGGGTTGAGCGAATCGATGAAGCTGCGCGGCAGGTGTGGCTGTGGGCGGGCGGAATTCACCCGGGGCAGGATCCGTATTACGAGCATTTGGTGCGGGTGAACTTTGATGGATCGGGCTTGACGGTGCTGACAGAAGGCGATGGCACACATTCAGTTGAGTTTTCACCGGATAGGCAATTGTTCATTGACACGTATTCGCGGGTGGACTGCGCTCCGGTACACGAACTGCGGCGGGCGGACTCCGGAGCCTTGGTGTGCGAGTTGATGCGGACGGAGACCGGGGCGGCAACGGGCTCGCGGCCCCCGGGCGAGCCGTTTGTAGCGAAAGGCCGCGACGGAACCACAGATATTTATGGCGTGATTGTGCGGCCCAAGGACTTTGACCCGGCAAAGCGGTACAGGGTGGTGGAACAGATCTATGCGGGGCCACACGATTCGTTTGTGCCAAAGGCGTATTCGCCGCGGCTTGGCGGATTGCAGGACATGGCCGACCGGGGGTTTGTGGTGGTGCAAATTGACGGGATGGGCACTGCCAACCGGAACAAAGCGTTTGGCGATGTCTCATGGAAGAATCTGGCGGATGGCGGATTTCTGGACCGGATTCAGTGGATCCAAGCGGCGGCGAAGGTGCATCCGGAGATGGACATAACCAGCGGAGTAGGGATCTATGGCGGCTCGGCCGGTGGGCAAAACGCGCTGCGGGCTGTGCTTTCGCACGGGGATTTTTATAAGGTTTGTGTTGCGGACTGCGGCTGTCATGACAACCGGATGGACAAGATCTGGTGGAACGAACTGTGGATGTCGTGGCCAGATGAGGGGCAGTACGCCAAATCATCAAACGTTGTCGATGCTGGCAAGCTGCCCAAGGACTGCAAGTTACTGCTGATTGTGGGCGAGATGGATGAGAATGTGGACCCAGCAAGCACGATGCAGGTGGTTTCAGCGCTGGTGCAGGCCGACAAGGATTTTGAGATGCTGGTGATACCGGGTGCGGGCCATGGTGCTGCGGAGACACCGTATGGGCGACGCCGCCGGGGTGAGTTTCTGGAGAAATGGCTGAAGTGATCGTTGGCGATTTTGGAGTATTGGCAGTTGAGAGCCGCGGGGGGCGGAACATGGATGGCGATGCCGCTGCTTTTTGAAGATGAACTTGGCTGGGCCACTTTGCCTTTAGTGCCTGAACCTGCGGACGCCGGTGGTGAGACAGGTGACGTTGTGCGCAGCGCAGAGGTCAAAGGTTTCGCCGTCGCGCTTGCTGCCGCCGGGGTGGATGATCATTTTCACACCGGCATCGATGAGGATTTTGGGTCCATCAGGGAACGGGAAAAACGCATCAGAAGCGGCGATGGCACCAGCGAAGCTTGATCCGGTGGCCTTGCATTTTTCGACCGCCAGGCGGCAAGCGGTGACGCGATCTACCTGGCCCACGCCGCCACCTAGGAGGCGGATAGAGGGCGGGGCGCTGGCGGAGGATGTGGGGTGGACGATGGCCCCGATAGCGATGGCGTTACTGGACATGGCGCGGACAAAGAGTTCAACGTTCGCTGCGGCCTGGAGCTGGGCGAGTGTTGGGGCCGGGCCCGCGGCGTGAACCCAGGTGGCAGGGTTTGGAGCCAGCAGGTCACGCTCCTGCACAAGCAAACCACCGGGGATGGACTTGTACATGAGCAGGCCACCGGGCGGCTGAGTGAGGGGGCCGGTGGCCAAGAGGCGGATGTTGGCGCTGCGGGCTTTAAGGACAGTCAGCGCCTCAGGCGTGAAATCCTGGGCGATCAAGACTTCAAGGAAGATGTCCTTTTGGACGAGCCGCTCGGCGGTGGCGAGATCAATAACTGCGGTGCAGGCGAGGATGCCACCGAATGCGGCGAGCGGATCACCGGCGATGGCCTGCTCGCAGGCGAGCAGTACTGGGCTTGCGCCCCCCACTGCCGCGACGGCGGCGGGAACCTGGGCGGCGCCGCACGGGTTCGCGTGCTTGATGACGGCAGCGCCGATGGCTGGGGTGGCGGTGCTGGCTGGGGTGGCGGTGCTGGCGTGGGCGAGTGCGAAGGCCAGATCGAGCGCGGCGGCGGCATCATTGACGTTGTTGTAACTCAGCTCTTTGCCGTGGAGTTGCCGGGCATTGACCACCGAGGGGCCGGTGCTGATTGCATCGGCGTAGATTGCGGCGGCCTGGTGAGGGTTCTCGCCGTAGCGGGCCCGCTGCACGAGCGAGAAGGGCAGGGCGAGCTCGGTGGGAAAGTTGGCCTCGGACTTTTCGAGAAATCTGGGAGCGAGCCAGCGTGCGATCGCGGCGTCGTAGGCGGCGGTATGGGCGAACGCTTCGGCGGCGAGTCTTTGGCGTGTCGCGAGCGTGGTGCCACCGGTCTCGGAGATTTGGGTGATGAGGCTGGCGTACTGGGCGGGATCGGTGGCGACGGCGACGAAGCGGTGGTTCTTGGCCGCGGCGCGGACCATGGTTGGGCCGCCGATGTCGATGTTTTCGATGGCGTGGTCGAGCGCGACGTTTGGATCAGCGATGGTTTGGCGGAAGGGGTAGAGGTTGACGACGACGAGATCAATAGGCGGAATGCCGTGGGTAGTTGCAGCGCTTTGGTGGGCGGGATCATCTCGCAGCGCCAGCAGACCGCCGTGGATTTTGGGATGGAGGGTTTTGAGGCGGCCATCCATCATCTCAGGGAAACCGGTGTGCTGCTCGACAAGGGTGACGGGCAGACCGGCATCTTTGATTGCCTTGGCGGTGCCACCGGTGGAGAGAAGTTCAACTCCCTTGGCCAGCAAAGCTGTGGCGAGGGGGATGAGACCGGATTTATCCGAGACAGACAGAAGCGCTCGGGCGATGGGGTGATGGTCGGCCATGGGGCGGGAGGGGAGAGAGGAGACGGAGAACTGAAAAGAGAAAAGATGAAAGAGAAGAATGCGGCAGAGCGGGACTGGAATTGGAGGGGTTAGGATGCGACTGCAAATGCAATAGGGCGCAAGTGTTTGGTGGTGCTTGCGCTCGTTTGGACGGCCTTTGTAGTTTCTGAACCTTTGGTTGTCTGGCCCGAAAGCCCACGCTTAAGCCCATTCCAGAGCCCATTCCAGAGCCCTTTCCAGAGCCCGCCTCGCTTTGACGCCGAGAGCGACTTCTGGCGGCGGTGGCTACTTCGGGGCGAGGCGGACGATGCGACCATCTTTCAGGCCGAGGAGGATGGCGCCGTCTTTGCCTGTGGAGGTTGTGGTGGTGACCAGCCCCGGCACCGCGACCGAGCCGATTTCGCGGCCGGACTCGGCTTCGACGGCGATGAGATTATCACCATTGCGGGCCAGAAGCGTGCTGCCACGGAGTGCGATTGGGTCGGCATCAACCGATGGGCTGCGCCATGCGATTTCGCCGGTCTTGGCGTTTACGGCGTGCAGACCTTTGCCGGGGATGACCAAGAAGACTTTGCCACCGGCGTACATGGGCTGGCGACGGAGGGGCACATCGGTACGCAGACGCCACTTCATGCCCACGTTGGGAGCAACGGTGACGGCGTACAGCGACTGGTCATCGGATGCGACGAAGACAAACTGCTCACCAGCGACAGGAGACGGCACGCTGGGGCCGGAGATGGAAACAACACCAGCGGAAGTACCGGAGCCGGCATCAATAACGAAGATCTTGCCGCTCTGCGAGACCACGCAGACGAAGCGATCAAGCGCCAGGACCGGGTTTGTGAGCACCGGGCCACCGAGGCCGTACGTCCACAGCTTCATACCTAGGCCAGCATCATGAGCGTACAGCTCGCCACCGGCGGTGCCGAAGAACAACTGCCGGCCATTGCCGACGCCAGCGGTTGATGCGATGCGCAGGAGCTTTTGGCGGGCGAGCATTTCACCTGTGTCCGCAGCGAAAGTCACGATTTCACTTTCGTTGCAGAGGCCTATGACATTTCCAACCCTGCGAACATCACGGACGGCGGGATTAGGGTCCGGGTTATCTGCCGACCAGCGGAAGGCACCGGAGGCTTCGCTCAGGACGCTGAGATCACCCTTGGAGTCAACGATCGCGATTTGGTCACCGGCAAAGGACACTTTCGTGGGTCCACCCTTGGTCGGGGCGACACCGATCCAGCTTTGCCGGTACCCGAGCTTGGCGACGTCCAGGTCCAGCCCGGCAGCGATTGCCGAGGTGGGCTCATCGGGCTTGCTGCTTTCGCACCCGGTCATGCACAGACCCGCGGCGGCGAGGGCGAGAACGGCGGTGGTCACGCGGGCAGTGGGCTGGCAAATTCGCGGCATGTTCTACAAACTCCGGAAGCAAGGCGTTTTGGAAGACGGTGCACGGGGGCGATTGGCGAGTGAGGCAGAAAAAGGCGGACCGGGGGCTGCCCGGCGGTGTGGAGGATACGGAGCCCGCGGGCCCAACAGCGGACCGAGCCCGCATAATTGGCCGGGGAAGATGGATTGGCCCAGTATGCTCCGTCCGAAAGGACTCGTCAAGTTCACCGGCCCTTGGAACTGGACAGGGGGCGACTTTGAGTGGCGAACTGGCGGGCAGCCCGGAAGTGCCGGTAGCGGCAAAGCGAGTGGACGACCCCCGGGGTGCTCCCTAGATTTACTTGTGTTTACCGGATTGGTCCAGCATGTCGGAGTTGTGAGCAGTGTTGCGCAGCGTGGGGCGCTGGTGCGGATGGCTGTTGATGGGGCCGGATGGGCCCACGCGCCGGCCCGGGGGGATTCGATTTGCATCAGCGGATGTTGCCTGACCCTCGCTGAACCGATGGCAGAAGGTTCTGGGCTGATGGCCTTTGATATCGTGCCAGAAACCCTTACCAAGACGAAGCTCGGGAGGCTGGTCCCGGGCGATTGTGTCAATCTTGAGCACTCTGTCACAGCCAGCACGCTTATGGGTGGGCATGTGGTTCAGGGCCATGTTGACGGCGTTGGCGTGGTCGCCGCGGTGCAGACGGGCGATGATTGGAGAATCAGCTTTCACCCGCCGCTTGATTTGATGCCATACTTTGTACCCAAGGGATCGGTATGTATTGATGGAGTGTCACTGACACTGGCGGCGGTGGATGCTGCTGCGGGGATTATCGGCGTTGCGCTGATTCCAGAGACGCTGGCGAAAACGACCCTTGGCCGGTTGAAGCAGGGTGACACTGTTAATTTGGAAGCGGATGTGCTGGTCAAGACCGTTGTGCACACCTTGCGGCATTTTATGGCACATTCATCCGGCCTGCCCACCACCAGCCCGGGCACGATGGCAGGGACGAAGTGACTGTTCTTGGAGTTGATCCTGGGCTGCGGATCGCTGGGTACGGACTCATAGAGCCGACGACGGGGCAGCGCGGCGGGACGCGTGCGCCGGTGCGGGTGGTAGAGGCCGGCTGCCTGCGGTTTAACCCCAAGTGGACAGTGAGCCAGAGGCTTACGGAGCTGGACTCGGATTTTTCTGAACTGCTGAACCGGCTGCGGCCTGATTTGGTTGCTGTGGAGATGCTGTTTGCACACTACAAGCACCCGCTGACGGCGGTGATCATGGCCCATGCCCGCGGGGTGATACTGCTGGCGATCAACAAGCGCGGAATCCCGCTGTTGGAACTGCGGCCAACGGAAATAAAGAAATCTCTGACCGGTAATGGCCACGCCAGCAAAGAGCAGATGCAAGATGCCGTGACGCTCGCGCTGGGGCTGCCGACCCGTCCGGAGCCACCGGATGTGGCCGATGCGATTGCCATTGCGATGTGCGCTGCCACGCGGCAGACCGATCTGGTAATGCCGCCGCGTATTGTGTGACACTACGAGGCTAACCAACAGGGTGGCTACGCTCGCGGCTCTATGGGATTGTGCGCACAATGACCGACTTACCGCAGGTGCTGTTGTATACGGATGGAGCGTGCTCCGGGAACCCGGGGCCGGGGGGGTGGGCGTATGTGCTCAAGCATCCGGGCTCGGGGAAGGTGCGGGAGGATTCGGGAGGGCAGGCAGAAACAACCAATAACCAGATGGAACTGACGGCGGCGATTCGCGGCCTGCAAGCGCTGAAGAGTCCGTGCCGGGTTGAACTCTACAGCGATTCAAAGTATGTTCTTCAGGGACTCTCTGAATGGATGAAGGGCTGGAAAGCTCGCGGATGGATGACGGCTGCGAAGGCACCGGTGAAGAACGTTGAGTTGTGGAAGGCGCTTGATGCAGAGGCATCCAAGCACAAAGTCAGTTTTCATTGGGTGGCCGGGCACAGTGGGCATCCGGAAAACGAGCGCTGCGATGTTCTTGCGGTGGCTGCGACCCAGCGATTTCGTTAAAAATCAGCTGAAAATCAGGAGCGCACCCTGATGAGGGGAGCGCAGTTACGCGGGATTTCCGCGTGGTTCCGGGCGTTTTCCGGTATTCAGCTGGCGATAGTGCTGGACACGAGGCGGGATCATGCCGATGGTGACGATGCGGCCATTCGTGCTCCGGGCCCGCTTCCATCGCGCCGTAAGCGCAGCGAGAAACACACGTGATCAAAAAACTGAACAGCCTCAGCCTGTCGACGAAGATTGTCGCGATCTCCTCGGTGAGTATGCTGATTGTGGTCGCGATTAACTATGTGTTCTTCATGTCGGGCTACAAACGGGATGTTGAGGCTGGGATGGTGGAGAAAGCTGCGGCGTTTACTGCTGTTGCGGATGAGGCCAAGAACCACACCAGCGCCATGATCGCCAGCGGGGCGGTTGACATGCACAAACTCGCAGCTGAGGCGGAGGGGGAACTGGCCGCGGGCAAGAGGATTGACCAACTGAAGATGTTCAAAGCGATACCGGTGGTCGCGGGCTGGACAGCCGCTCGCGAGGCCGCAAAGCGTGAGGGCATTGAATTCAAGGTGCCGTCGTTCAAAGCCCGCAACAAGAGCAACGAGCCCGAGGTTGGCAGTTTTCGGGCGAGCCTGCTGACGGATCTGGAAAAGCAGGTTGCCTCCGGCGGCTCTGAAAAAATCTTTCGTGTTGACCCGGCTACTAACACGATGCACTATTTCCGGGCGATTCGGCTGGAAGAGTCGTGCATGATGTGTCATGGTGACCCGGCCGTTTACGGACGGACTTTGGCCGACGGGACGAAATCTAGCAAGGATGTTCTGGGCTTTACCATGGAATCATGGAAGCCGGGCGATATGCACGGGGCGTATGAGATTGCGATGCCGATGGCTCCGCTTGACAAGCAGGTTGCCAGCTTCTTTACCAGCGGCATGATGATCACCGGGGTGCTGGTTACGGTTGGCAGCATCGCGCTCGCGCTGCTTGTGCGAGCGTTTGTGTCAAAGCCGCTTGCGATCCTGATGGAGCGGGTGCGGGACATCGCCACTGGCGATGGGGACCTGACCAAGCGAGTCGGGCTGGATCGCCCTGACGAGATTGGTACGCTGGCGAAGTACACCGACACATTCATCAGCAAAGTTCACGATGTGATGTGCGCTGTTGCCGGATCCGCTGGCGAGGTGGCCACGGCGGCGACCGAAGTTGCCGCCTCCAGCGAGAACATCGCCACCAATATGGAACGCCAGTCATCGCAGATCGCGATTGCGGCGGCGGCCGTGGAGGAAATGTCAGCATCTGCCAATACGGTGACGCAGCGGTCTGGCGACGCGGTGACGCAGGCCCGGGGTGCGGGCGAGTCGGCCACCAAGGGTGCGGCATCGATGGAGCAGACCGTGACAGACATGATGGCCATTAATGACGCCGTAGCGGCATCGGCAAACATTGTGACCGGCCTTGGCAAACGTGGTGAGCAGATCGGCGAGGTGATCGCTGTAATCAACGATATTGCCGACCAAACCAACCTTTTGGCATTGAACGCGGCGATTGAAGCTGCCCGGGCCGGTGAGCACGGTCGTGGCTTTGCGGTGGTTGCCGATGAAGTGCGAAAACTGGCTGAGCGAACAACGGCCTCGACACAGCAGATTGTTGACTCGATCAATGCAATTCGCAGTGAAACGGCACGTGCTGTTGATGAAATCAGCGGCGGAGCGCAGCAGGTGAAGGCTGGCGTATCGCGGGCCAAAGTCGCGGGCCAAGAGATCCAGACCATTGTGTCAGGCACAACCAGCGTGGCGGACCTGATCACCGAAATCGCGGCGTGTGCCCGGGAGCAGGGGCAAGCCTGCCAGGGTGCGGCGGCGGGTATTGACGATGTGCGTTCGGCGGCGAGGGAAGCCGCGGCGGCGGCAAGCGAGGCCGCATCAGCCAGCAGCGAACTGTCTGCCAAGAGCGAGCAGCTTGATTCAATGGTTCGCAAGTTCAAACTCAACCGGCGCACGGTAGAAAAAGGACCTCCCGACGGCGATGAGCGCCGGTGCGAGAAAAAGAGTGCGGCTGCCAAAAACGTCAAGATGCAAGGGGCGGGCGGAAAGCTTGCCGCGGCAGGCGGGCACTAGCGTTTGACCTGTTCTGTTGTCCAGTAACTTCAAAGCCGCTGGCGCCTGATCATGACGCCCGCGGTTTTTGTTCTTGAGTCTTCTTGAGACAACGAAATGGGTTGCAGGCACCGGCTGCCGAGTTGGCAGAATCCCCGTGCGGCGGAGGTGGGTTGGCGTCAAGAAAACCCTCTTGCATGGTCCGAATGAGGTTATTGCACCTTTAGGCCAGCGAACTTCTGGCACCACTTCTGCTTATTACTGTGCATGCCACGAGTGCTGACCAATGAAGTCGGTTCGGTTTCCCTGACCAACATCGAGTATCTGAACCTCATGCGGTTGCTGTATCGCTCCGGATGGAGGCCGGAGGGAACGCTTGCACCGGCGGGGTGGAAGCCCCGTCGCCGCAAAGACGGCCAGAAGCGCGTGTGGCCCAAGATGAACTACTTCTCTCGCATGGGGCAGGAGGTTACGGATATGGATGCGCTGGCCATGGCGGCGGCGATTGAATCTGTTCTGCCCGATGTTCCGGAGCACGATGCGATGGAGCACAAAATTGGGCAAGTGATCGATTTGCCGTATCGGGCCCCAATCCGGATGCCGCGGGTGGGGGTACGGTACAACGCCTTTGAGTTTTTCTCAGGTCAGTCCCGGGACCTGCTGGTGAGGTTTTCCGAGATGTGCCGGGCTGGCGGGTATCACATTGGCTAGAGGCGGGTGGGCGGCGGGGCAATCGGCCGAGGGCTCACGGTTAAGGGCTCACGGTCTAGGGCTCCCGGTCAAGGGTCCGCGGCCGAGGGCGGTGGCGTATCGTTCAGTCGACTTGCTTACCAAGCCCGGTTTCGGTCTGCTGCACGAGTTATGGCCAATCCCCGCATTCATCGTCGCACGCACATCTCTGCGCCATTGGTGCTGTATGCGGTGGTGTCGATGCTGATTGCCATTGGTGCGTTTAACAGCCAGAACAATCTGCTTTTCTGGTTGTTCAGCCTGTCACTTGGAATGCTGATTGTTTCCGGCGTTCTGAGCGGGATGATGCTCATGGCGGTGCGGATTGAGCGGCTGGCGGTGGTGCCGCAGCAAAGTGGCGGGCCGGCGGTAGTTTCGTACCGACTGACCAATGTTGGGCGGTTCATGCCGTCGTTTGCATTGTACCTTGACGAGATCATTGTGCCGGTCGCCGCGGAGACTGCTGTGATGGACGATGCGGTTGGAAAGGTTGCATCGCCTCCGCAAGGGTTTGTTGCGTTCATACCAGTTGGCGGTAGTGTGCTTGCCCGAACCACGACGCTGGCCGAGGAACGCGGCCGGGTCAGAGTATCTGGTGTTCGGATTACCAGCAGTTTTCCGTTTGGGGTGGTTCGCAAGTCAATGTTCTTTGAGATGCCGGGCTCGCTGGTGATCCTGCCGATTCCCGCTGAATCTACTGAAGTAGAAACGAGCCGGGCGGACCGGCGCAAGAGCAGCTCTCCGATAACGGGGGTTGCGGATGGTGGCGACGACACCTTTGGCCTGCGTGAATACCGAGAGGGAGACAGCCCCCGGCGGATTGCTTGGCGGAGCACAGCAAGAACCGGTGAGATCCGTACCCGCTTGATGGTCAACTCCACGGAGCAGCCGCTGATCATTCGGCTGGCGGTCGAAGCCGATGCAGGTGCTGCGGGGATTGATCGTGCGGTGTGCAAGTGTGCAGCGGTTGTTCGTGACGCCGCCGCCAAGCGGCAGCCCTATGGGCTGTTGCTTCCGGATGGTGGCCAGATCAAGCCTCGGTTGGGCAGGCAGCATCTTGAAGTGTGCATGACGCGGCTTGCGGTTGTGCCGCGGGTAGTACCGCAGGCTGCTGGATTTGGCGGGCGTCGCAGCGATTTGGATATTGCGGGGGGGTTGACTGGTGGAGCGCTGCTAGGGGTGCCCGCGCACCAGACTGGCCCGGCGGCGGTGTTTCAGCGTCGCGAGCCAGCGGACATCGTCATCACGGCGACGGGGCAGGATGCGACGGTGCGGTTTCCGAAGCGGGAGGCCGTGGCGTGATCGCAGCAACCGAACTATCACAAGCGGCAGTTGGCAACTCGAGTACGGCGCGGTTTCGCCTGTTCACTGGTTCAACGGCGATGGTGGGTGTGATGGCGTTTTGTGTTGCGGACGGCAAGCCGCTCTTGCTTGGACTGGCGTTTTGTGCGGCGCTCTTGAGCAGGGCGTTTTCACAGACCGCCCCCCCGCTTCGTCTGCCGCGTGGCGTGCTGAACGGCCTAGTGATCGTGTCGTTGTTTTATTCGGCTGCGATGGTGCTGATTCGTTCGAACATCATCAGCGACTTGACCGACTTTCTGACGATTGTGCTGATGCTCAAATGCTTCGACCGAGCGAGCATGCGGGATGAGGCGCAGCTGCTTGGGCTTTCGATGTTCGTTGTAATTGGCGCGGTTTTGACGGGCGCACAGCTGGCACTCGGTCTTACTTTGGTGCTGTACACGCCGCTGATCATCGCGTGTGTGATTGTGTGGCAGGTGCATAGAGGTTACGAATGGGCACGCACCCGAGACGATACCAACCAGGCGATGGCTGATCCGACGACAACGCAGTGGCAGAGACCACTTGCACGCGTATCGGCATTGATTGTGGGTCTGAGCCTGGTGGCGGCGGTGGTTGGGTTCTTAGTCACGCCGCGGGTTGCGATTCCGGGTGGCGCTTGGGCGAGGCCACTCAACGGAGCGGTGACTGGTTTTTCGGATCAGATCAAGCTTGGCTCGGCCGGGCTGCTGTCTGAATCTCCAGAGCCGGTCATCGATGTAACGCTTAAGGATGATTCTGGGCAACCGATCGCCGTGCTCTCGGATGGGTTGTATCTTCGGGGAGCGGTGCTTGACTTGTACGACACACAGACGGGCGTTTGGCGCAAGGCCGATCGGCAGACGGGGCAGGGGAGCCGGAATCTGTCCGGTCCGGCGGGCACGATGCGGTCGCTTCAAGGCGCGGAGGCCTTTGGCAGGCGACCCGAACAGGAGAGTTCCCAAGCGGATGGGGAGGAAGATGCGGCGGACGTTCCGCATCGCGCTCGGACACATCTGACGCAGGACATAACGATCCGCAATGCCTCGAACAACACCACGACACCGTTGTTTGCGGTGTTACGGCCCGTGCAGGTTGGGTTCACGCAGACGGTGGGCAAGGTTGAGTATGACCCAGAAGATGCAACGCTGCGGGTGAGCGGTGAGGCTGGCCGGCTGACGTACAGCGTTACGTCGGCTCTTGATTTCTTTGACGATGTACCGGCCACCGTGCCGCTGAGTATTCAATCTGCAAATATCACGGCGCTTGCGAATGAGATTACCGCTCGCCCGGCGAATCTGCCCAAGGAACTTTCATCCGGGCCGCCGGAGGTTCGGCGGATTGCCCGGGCGATTATGACTCACCTTCGCGAGAACTTTCGTTACAGCTTGGAGATGGTTGCTCCGGAAGAGGATGAGGACCCCATCGAGATGTTCTTGTTTCGCCGAAAGGCTGGGCATTGCGAGTATTTCGCCTCCGCGATGACGGCTCTGTGTCACGCCAGCGGGGTTCAAGCCCGCATCATTACTGGCTATGTTGGTGGTGAGCACAACCCGGTCAGCGGGAGTTATTTGATCCGAGCGAGCGATGCCCACGCGTGGGTTGAGGTGCAGACAAGTCTGGGTCGCTGGGAGACGTTTGACCCAACACCGCCGTCGGAGCTGCAGCACAACCGGCGATCATCTAGCGGAATCTTTGGAAAAATCAGACAACTTTGGGACGCGCTGGAGATGTCCTGGGGCAACAACGTTATTGCCTTTGAGCAAAGCAACGGCAAAACACTGCGTGACGGGGCCGGGGTCATGGATGGCGAGAACCTGCGAGCTCTTGCCCGGATGACCCGGAAACTCCGAGCACAACTTCGGGCCATCCTGCCTGAAAGCGCCCTTGGCGTCGCCGCCATTGCTGGCGGGGCCGTGGCTTTTAGCCTTGCCCTCACTTCACTGATTCGGTTTGTGCTCAAGCGGTCCGGTCTTCGCTGGCCTTGGGGCAATCGCTATCGTGCGAGGCCGGTGTATCCGGGGTTCTACGCCAAAGCACTGGCAAAGCTCAGCGAACGAGGAATCAGCCGCCCGGAGGGAGTGACGCCGCGGCAGTTTGCATCGCACATTGGCGCGGTTGATGGGCCCACGGGGCAGGCATTCGCGGCGGTTGTTGAGCGGTATTACGGCATTCGCTTTGGCGGGCAGGCCGAGCAGCCGACCGACAGAGCGTTGTTCGAGTCTTTCGCCGCGACGTTGGCCTCCTTGCAACCAGCTTCATTCAAACAGATGAGCGTGCAATCGCTGGGCACTGAAGCACAGCCGTCAGGTGGTCAACCCGCGGCATCGCGATCCCGCAATTGAGTTCTGGATTTGGGTTCTGGATTTGGGATCTGCTTTTGCGATCGCCCAGCCGCTTTGAGTCTGATAACCAGAAACGTTGCTGACTTGCCCGCAAAGTCCGGCAAGGCGGCATCAGGAATTGTCTGGCACTGGCAGCGACACTCGCGCGACACGCAAGTTGAGCCGATGCTGCCCAGAACCCGCACTACTTTGGAGGACTTGCATTGCCCGCCAATAGATCACGCACCGAAAACTGGACAACATCCTTGCAGCAGATCGCCGAGCGTGGCGGGTGCCTTGAACTTGCCATCGCGCGGCAGACCGGCGCGGCTGGCGCCGGCGCATCCGGTCCGGTCGATGTCACCGATGAGCACCCGCAAGCACCAGACCTGCTGTGGCGAGTGAAGCTGATGCACGCTGGGGAGAAGCTGGTGGTGGAGCGTCCGGCGGCGGGGGGGCGGGTGGTATATCTCACTGTGGGCACACCGCTAACCGCTTCGATGACTATCGGCCAGAACCGCTGGGTTTTTCGCACGGTGGTCGCGAGCGCTAATGAACGCAGTTTAGAGCTGAACATCCCATCGCGGGTGGAACGCTGCTCACGCCGCGAGTTTGCGCGGGCAGGGGCTTCTGTGCGTCTGCCGGATGTTCGCTGCTTCCCGCTGCATGACCCGCAGAGCACGGTTGCATTTGAGGCGGCGTTTCGGTCACTGGAGACCATCGCGGCGGGGCATCCGTTTAGCCTTGAGCAGAGCGGGCTGACCCTTCCGGATCTGGGGCCGAGTTTTCCGGCCAAGCTGCTGAACATCTCCGGCGGTGGCGTGGGGCTGCTGGTTCCAAGCTCAAGCAGCGGCCTGCTGGATGCGGCGCCGTTCCTATGGATGCAAATTGATCTGCGGCCTGACTTGAAATCACCGCTTGCGGTCGCCGCACGCAGGGCCCACCAGCATCTGGACGCCAATCACAATATCTCTGTAGGTCTGGCGTTTGAGTTTGCCAGCCACCCAGAACACCAAAGGTTTGTGACTGAGACACTGGGTCGGTACGTTGACGGGTTGGTGAGCCAAACTACGAAGGCGGCCTGAAGCGCCGTCTGGTTACCAGCGGATGGCTCGGCTGTCGGTTCGATACCCCGGTTGTGGGACGCGTACCATTTCAGGATGTCAAGCGCACCCGCAGCACCAATTCCCAACGTCCCCGTAGAGCCACAAGCCGTGCCGCAGCTGCACCAGAACATTGCGGCAGCCGTGCTGACGCTTGATGTTGAAGAGCTCGATCGCTCGGTGAAGTTTTATTCGGAGATGTTTGGTTTCGCCGAGTTTGCCGGCGAGCGAACAGGGCGGAGGCTTGAATGCAGGTTGCTGCGATCACCCCGAATCAATGGAATCGTACTGCGGCTTCGCCAGACACTTGGCAAGCGGATTATGGCGACACAGCCAGGGGCGGTATCCCGAATCTCGCTGCCATGGCCAACGCTGGATGCGGATGTGGGTACAACATTTGAGTCGATGGTGCGTGTTGCGGAGCCGGTGATGGTTGATGGCAAGGCGGTTTCGATGATCACCCGCGACCCAGATGGGTACGTTCTTGAGCTGTTCACGCAGCTTCGGGCGATGCTGTAGAGATCTTGCGCCGCAACTCTTGTGAAGGTGGGCGGTTTCACGGCTTGGCGATGGGGGCTACGGGCACGACCAGCCACTGTGCTCGTTTGAGTTTTACTGCTTTTGCTTTGCGAGCACGGAACGGATCCGGCCGATTAACTCGACCCGATTGACGGGCTTGGAGATGAAATCATCCGCCCCGCACTCGGCAGCGCGCTCGGCATCGCTCACTTCATTCAAAGCCGTGACCATGACGATGGGTATCTTTTTGGTACTCGGGGACTGCTTGAGTCGAGCACAGAGTTGAAAGCCGCTCATCCGGGGCATCATCACATCAAGAAGGATGAGATCAGGCGGCACGGTTTCAATCAGTTTGATAGCCTCAAGCCCATCGGGCGCGGTGCGAAGCCGGCCGGCGTACTGCTCAATAAAATCTTCGAGAAAGGCACACAGCAGTTCAAGGTTTTGCTCGTTGTCGTCAACAAGCAGGATGTTGAGGCCATGTTTGATCGGACCCGATTGGTTTGGAGTAGGCGATACCACAAGCGATCCTACCTGCCTCGACGGCACAGGGCTACTGGCACGTAAAATCTGGGGTCGGCCGGGGAGTGGTTTTGTCCGCCACGGGCCGGGATGGCCGATACCATGGTTATGGCCATGTTGGCCATTAAAAGTTAGCGTCATGGAGGACATACCGGTGAGTTTTTCTTCTGCGGTTCGCGTTATCGTTTCTGCACTTGCATGCTCGGCGGCCCTGTTCGGCCCGGCTGCGCTCAAGCCGTTTTCGGGTGGCGGGTTGGGCGGCGTCTGTTATGGCCAGGCCTTGCAGGCCGAAGTACGAGGTGCGATGTCCGCTGCCCGGCTGGGACCGGTGGATGTGTCGGTGTGCGTGATTGATGTTGACTCCGGCCAGATGCTTGCCGGCATCAACGAGCGGTCGCCGGTGATCCCGGCATCTAACCTTAAACTGCTGACCAGCGGCGCCGCGCTGATTACGCTTGGACGCGACTTTAAGTTTCAGACCCGGTTTGTGCTGGACGGGGAAAAACTGTACATTGTTGGAGATGGGGACCCGGGGTTTGCCGATCCGAAGTTGCTGGAAGAATCTGGCGTCACGCTCACCGAGTTCATTGACAAGATCGTTGTCGAGATCACCTCGCGCGGTGGAAAGTCTATCCGCGAGATTATTCTTGATGATCGAGTGTTTGACCGCGATGCCGTCCACGCAAGTTGGCCACGCAAGCAGCTTGATGCGTGGTACTGCGCGCCGGTCAGCGGGCTGAACTTCTTTACCAATTGTGTTGAGTTTTATATATCACCATCGAGTAAAATTGGTGGGCCACCAACGGTTCGCTCGCTGCCGGGCGGCTCATTTATCGAGGTCCGAAACACCGCTCGAACCGTGGCCAGCGACTCGACGGACATTCACGTTTCCCGCGGCGATAAAGCGTCGTACACCGTCAGCGGTTCGGTGGCTGCCAAGCTCAAACAATCGGAGCCCATTGAAGTTACGATGGCTGATCCGAGCTCCGTCCTGGGCATGGTTCTGGCCGAACGGCTGACCGCGGCAGGGGCTACCCCGGCAGGTCCACCGATGGTTCGGCTGGTCAACATGGGTGAGACGGTTGATCTGGAAAAAACGGTAGCGATTGTGGGCACCTCGATCGAGTCGGTGCTCCGCCGCTGCAATGTCAATTCGCAGAACCTGTACGCTGAGTCGCTGATGAAGCGCATGGGGCACGCGATTTCCGGGCAACCTGGCTCGTGGCAAAACGGCGCTGCGGTGGTTCGCATGTTGGTGTCAGAGCGTCTGGGCTCGGAGGCGGGTGAGCTGTCACTGGCCGATGGGTCGGGCATGTCGCAGGACAATCGCATCACCGTCGGGCTGCTGGCCGGGTGGCTGGCGGCGCTGGCCAAGGATGAACGCAACGGCCCGGTATTTATCGCCTCCATGGCGGATGCCGGTTCCGGCAAGATTGCCGAGCGGTTTAAGGGTCGCAAACTGGCCAACACCGTGCACGCAAAAACCGGGTTTATCTCCGGTGTGCAGTCGCTTTCTGGCTACGTCACCAATGAAAGCTCAAAGCGCCGGATTGTCTATTGCGTAATCCTCAACAACACGGGCAAGGCCTCGCCAGGGTCTCGGGTCAAGGAGTTTCATGAGGACGTTGTGCAGATTGTTGACCGGTACCTGAGCAAGTAGGCCCGGACGCCCGGGCCAGCCCGATCTACCATCGGGCCACATGATTGCCGAGCCAAGCCCAATCCCGGCCAGCCAGCACCCCAGCGCACACGCCGCGGAGTTTTTGGTCGTGCGCGGCATCAGCAAGCGATTCGGCATCACACAGGCGCTCGACAGCGTGAGTGTTACTTTCCGGGCGGGCGAGGTCCACGCCCTCATGGGTGAGAACGGCGCTGGCAAGAGCACTCTTGGCAAGACGATTGCCGGACTGCACTCACCCGACACCGGCGACATCACACTTGATGGGCACCCACTGCCTCTGGGTAGCATCCGTGATGCAACCCACGCTGGCGTTCGCATCGTGCATCAGGAGCTGGCGCAATGCCCGAACCTGAGCGTGGCGGAAAATCTGTGTCTGCATGACATGCCCACCAAGCTGGGAATGATTGACCGTGCGGCCATGAACCGAAGAGCCGCCAAACTCTTGGCCAAGCTCGCCCCCGAGATTGATGTGCAGGCCCCGCTGGGCACCCTCGCACCCGGGCGCCGGCAGATTGTTCAGATCGCAAGCTCGCTTGATGATGAATCGAGCAAGCCGCGGGTGATTATCTTTGATGAACCCACCAGTTCGCTGTCAATCGCTGAGGCGGAGAGGCTCATGAGCATTGTTCGCAAGCTCGCCAGTGAAGGCTTGCTGTGCATCTATGTGTCGCATCGGATGAATGAGATTTTCAGTTGCTGCGATCGAATTACCGTGCTGCGTGACGGCAAGTTTGTCGCGACCTCGGTCATCAAAGAGGTTTCCGAAGCCGCGGTCGTTGGTCAGATGATCGGCCGCACGCTGGATGCATCAAAGGCTGGCCGGCCGGAGGCGGCCAAGGCGAAGGCCGCCACGGCGGGTGTTGTGCTCGCAGTCAGCAACGTGTCTTCGCCGGGCAAGCTCAGCAACGTGTCGCTGACGGTCAGGGCGGGCGAGATCCTGGGCATCGGCGGGCTGGTTGGGGCTGGCCGGTCAGAACTGCTTGATGCGATTTTTGGTCTGGACCCGGGCAGTTCCGGCAACATCTCCATCGCGGGCATGCCGCTTCCGAGCCATGATGTGCGCACATCTATCCGCCGCGGGGTGGGATATGTGCCGGAAGACCGACGCCTTCAGGGCCTGTTCTTTGATATGGGAATCGATGAGAACATCTCGCTTCCGGTGATGGCGTTGCTCGCCAAACTTGGTATCCGCGCTGCGGCGGCGGAGAAGTCAACCGTGCTGGACCGCATCAAACGGCTGCAGGTCAAGACGGCGACGCTGCAATCTCGACCCGGCGAACTCTCTGGTGGGAATCAGCAAAAACTGCTGCTGGCCCGGTGGATGGATGAGAACACCAAAGTACTGCTGCTGGATGAACCGACGCGCGGCATTGATGTGGGCACCAAGGCGGAGATTTACAAGCTGGTGTGGCAGGCTGCTGACAGTGGCGTTGCGGTGCTGCTGGTCTCGAGTGAGATGCCGGAACTGCTGCTGCTGAGCGACAGGATTGTGGTGATGAGCGAGGGCGAAATCACCGGTGAATTGACAGGCAAGCCGGACGCCGCGATGACGCAGGAGAATATTTTGAATCTTGCCACCGCCAAGCACCGGGCGGCCGGTTGAACCTTGCAGGGGAGGAACCGCGGTCGGTAGTGAGTGTGCAGGCTAACACTCGCTAATGCCAACGGAGACGTTGACTGCCAGTCCACCGTCGGCAGTTTCTTTATACTTGCTGTGCATGTCTTGGGCGGTCTCCCACATGGTGCGAATGACGCCATCCAGCGAGACTTTCGCGCCCGCTGGGTCGCTGTCCATGGCGATGTTCGCGGCGGTAATGGCTTTGATCGCCCCCATGGTGTTTCGCTCGATGCATGGGATCTGGACCAACCCGCCGATCGGGTCGCAGGTCATGCCCAAGTGGTGCTCCATGGCGATCTCGGCGGCCATGAGCACGCGGGCCGGACTGCCTCCCATGACCTGCGTCAGGCCCGCGGCGGCCATGGCGCTGCTGACGCCGATTTCTGCCTGGCACCCCCCCATTGCTGCAGAGATGGTTGCGCCTTTCTTAAACAGCACGCCGACGACCGAGGCGGCGAGCATGAAATCGATAATCCGATCATCGCTACCGCCGCTGAAAATGTCGTAGTAACACAGGACCGCCGGGATCACACCAGCGGCGCCGTTTGTCGGAGCGGTGACCACCCGGCCGAACGCGGCGTTTTCTTCATTGACGGCCAAAGCAAAGCAACTGACCCACTTGAGCGTGTGCTGGAAATCCTGCTTGCAGGTTCGCACGGCGGCCTTCCACACAGCCACGCTGGCCTCGGTTTCGTGCGTGACGGCGGCGGGATCAAAGCTAGTTTTTTCTGCCAGAAGGCCCTCGTTCATGCCCGAGGCCCGGCGCGTGACAAAGAGCCCACCGGGCAGGACGCCGGGAGTGTGGCAGCCGCGGTGCACACACTCGAGCATGACCCGGTAAATGTTCAGGAGACCCCGGCGCACCTCCGGCTCGGCCCGCCAAGCGAGCTCGTTCTCCATCACTATCTCAGGGATCATTTTTCCCGTCTGGCGGCAGTAGCGAAGAACATCGTTCCCGGTTTCGATTGGATACGCCAACTGCACGGCGTGGCTGGCTGGCGCATCGTCCTGCTCCTGAACGATGAAGCCGCCACCGATCGAGAAATACGTTTGGGTGTACACATCGGCCGGGGCGGCGGCCGGCGCGGCTGCGAGGTACGCCGTGAGAGTCATTCCGTTGGGATGAAAGGCCAGTGATTCCTGCTTGTTAAAGACAATATCGCGTTCGTAGTCAAACGGCACACCACAGGTGCCGGCCAAACGCAACCGGCCCGCAGCCCGGATTGCGGCGATTCGCGCATCAATTCCTGAGGTTTCACAGTCAACCGGATTTTCGCCACTGAGACCGAGCATCACGGCGATGTCGGTGCCGTGGCCGATTCCGGTTTTGGCCAGCGAACCGTACAAATCGCACTTGATACGGAGCACCTGGCCTGCGGCAAGGAGACCCTTGCTGGCAAGCTGCTGGACAAATTTCTCGGCCGCCCGCCAAGGCCCCATGGTGTGTGAGCTTGAAGGCCCCACACCAATTTTGAATATGTCAAAGGTGGAGATGGACTCCATCGGCTTGCTCGGCACGAGGATTTCGGCCGCGGCGGTTGTGCCCGCGGAAGCAGGTATCGAAGCGGTGTCGCTTAATGGAGTGCTCATGGAGTTTCTTGCTTACCAAATGCCGGGTCCCGGTTTGCAGGATGATTCAGATCAGCGGCGTATACCCGCACCGGTGGTTGACGAAACGCGTGGCCCGAAGTTCAAATTGGCTTAGCGCTCGGGGTCCGCCGGGGGCTCGTCTGGTCCAGGGCCAACTGCCCGGTCCGACTCTGGCGATTGCTCGTGCTCCCCATCTGGTGGCGAGCCAAAGATTGCTGAACCAACACGAACGATGTTGGCACCCTCAGAGATTGCGATTTCGTAATCGTTGCTCATTCCCATCGAAAGAATATCAAACGCCGGCCCGGCGATGCCCTGTGTGCGGATGTCCTCAAACACCTCTCGGGCCCGGCGGAAAGTCATCCGTGTTTGCTCAGGATCCGCCTCGTGCGGTGCCATTGTCATGATGCCGCGGCAGCGCAGGCTGGTCATCCCCTCGATTGTTTCGATGATGTACGGCACAGCGGGCAACGCAAGACCACCCTTGGTCAATTCGCCGGAGGCATTTATTTGCACCAAGATCTCGCAAGGTTCATCCCGGTTCAAAGCCTCCTCGTGGAGCGCCTCGGCGACGCGGAGGTTGTCAACCGTATGAATCAGCCGAACAAGCTCAAGAGCCTTCCGTACCTTGTTGGTTTGCACCGGACCGATGAGGTGCCAGCGAATCGGGCTGGCGATCAGGTCCGGCAAACCTGCGACTGGGAGTGAACTTGGCATCGCCCGAGAGCGAGCGGCCCACTCGTCTACCAAAGCGGCCCGCGAAACGAGATTCGCGATGTGGTTCTCCCCTAGGTCTCTGTGCCCAAGCTGAACCAACTCACGAATTTGATCGATCGCTGCGTACTTGGTCACCGCAACGAGGTGGACGGAGGCTGGGCCGCGGCCAGACCGCTCGGCGGCCTCGGCGATGCGCTGCTTCACCTCAACAAAACGCGACTTGAGGTCAGTGGTGTCTGTCACGGGGAACTGTAGTCGACCCGGCCACTCCGGCCGCTGCCACCACCTGTACAAACCCCAGGTCTGCTATCCTGCGGCCAAGACCGGCGGGGCAATGCCAACCCGCCCGGGTGGTTTTTGAGCACCTCAGTTTTAACAGGACCCATTCCATGACCAATCCAAACCTGCCGCCTCGTGACACCTTCATTTCCAAAGGTGAGATTGCCCCGGACTTCATCCTCAAAGACCAGAACAAGGCGGAGTGGAAGCTCTCCGAGGCTTTGACCAAGGGCGATGTCGTGCTGTGCTTTTACCCACTGGACTTTTCCCCGGTCTGCTCAACAGAAATGAAGTGTGCTTCGGATGAGATGGGGCGCTGGGCAAGCAAGGGAGCAACAGTTGTGGGCGTGAGTTGCGACTCATTTTTCACGCATGAGGCGTGGGCCAAGTCGCTGGGGCTGAAGCAGACGCTTTTGGCAGACATGCACCGGTCTGTCTGCAAGGCGTACGGCATCTATTGGCCGGATTTAAACGTATCTGGACGGGGAACGGTGGTCATCGGCTCGGATGGTCGGGTGAAGTGGTCGCAGCGGCGTGAAATCAAGGATGCCATGAGCATCGAGGAAGTCATTGGCTCGATGTAACTGTTACACGCTATTCCGGTTGCACAGCCGCCGGCGGTGAGAACCGTGAGGCCAGCATGCTTGTTTTTCAGTAAAAGATACAACAGGCCGCTCCCGATGTCCTCACGGCCCGCTGACGCCCCTACATTCAATTTCTCGTTCGTTCCCGTCATTTCAGAATGCCCGTAACTTCAGCTATGCCACCGACTGGTCCATCCCAGCCCGATGCTCCTGCACGCCCCATCACCGCCGGGGCCGTTACGCTTGCCCCGCAGCATTTGCGATCACTTGCAGCTGCGGTAGTCAAGCAGAAGCGTTTTGAGTCCGTCGAAGTGAAAAACGGTGAAGTGGTGTGTGCCGCCCGGGGGGCTGACTCACCGGCGTTTTATAAAATCTGTATCGAAGCGGGTCGACTGTGCATCTCACTTGTCATGGCAGACCGCTATTTGAGCCAGTCTATTGAGCAGGACCTGGTGCACAATGGGGACAAGCTCGGCGATTTGCTTGCCGATGAATTGATTGATGCCGATGTGCGGCTGCCCGCTGGCTGCCCGCCTCTGACGGTGGATCACTTTCGGGACCCCCAAAAGCTCTTTACGTTTCGGACGATCCTGCCGGAAGGGCTCGTCTCTGCTGGGGGCTTGGTGAGTGTTGAGGCCACGGCCTTACCAGTGCCGGGCAGCCAAAGCACGACCCAAGGCGCAACGCACGTTGGCGGCGACGAACGAACCGGGCAGCAGTTGGTTGCAATTCTTTTGGCGTACGAATCCTGCTTCTCCCGGCTCGGTGGCATGTCCGCCGGGGCGGATGAAGACTAAGCAAACACACTTGCCAAGAGCCTAGTGGGCATCTGCGGCGACGAATGAATTGATCCGGAGAGAAATGATGCGGATTGCAATGCTTGGCTGGGAGTTTCCTCCCTTTATATCCGGTGGCTTAGGGACGGCCTGCTTTGGGCTTACTCGCTCGCTGGATGCCAAAGGCCATGAGGTTCTGTTCGTTTTGCCGCGGCCGGTGCATCGAAGCGGTACGCAATCGCACATTAAGCTGATTACGCCAGAAGGCAACCCGCCGGGCCCCAACCCCGCGGCTGCCACCGGGGAGCGACTGATGAGCGCGGACAGCTCGGCAGACGATTGGGCCGCAGAATTGCAGGGTGGGCAGAGTGGGCAGGGTGGCCAGGCCGGTCCGGCCCCAACTGTTCCCGGGCCGTTTGGTCGGATGCGGATGCTGGGCATCCCGGCTGCGTTTTCGAGTCCGTACGGCGGGGGTGCGGCAGTTGGCGGGAAGCTGCGAAACCAACGCACCAGCAGGGTGCTGCCCGATGGCACCATCGTGTACACCGAATCATCGGTGGATGAAGCTTCTGACAGTGGCGTAGTCGAAACGGTGTATCGGGAGGACAGCATCCTCCACCCCCTCGGGCACACGCAGCACGTCTTTGGGATGGGCGGGGCCGGAGCCCATTATCAGGGCGACTTGTTCCTAGAAGCCGAGCGGTACGCCAAGATGGTCGTTGGCCTCACCCGGGGTGAGAACTTTGATGTGATTCACGCCCACGATTGGCTCACGTTCCCGGCGGGCATTGCCCTAGCCCGCGCCAGCGGTAAACCGCTGGTCGTTCACGTTCACTCGACCGAGTTTGACCGCTCCGGTGACAACATCAACCAGCGCGTGTACGACGTTGAGCGGCGAGGAATGATGGCCGCGGTGCGTGTGGTGGCCGTCAGCGAACTGACCCGCAATATCTGCACACGTCGGTACGGCCTGCCTGCCGAGAAGATTGACATTGTGTACAACGGCATTGAGAATGAGGCGATTCAGCCGCAGGAGGGCCGACTGAGCAACGGCACGGACAAGATTGTGTTGTTCCTGGGCCGCATCACGATGCAAAAAGGGCCGGAGTATTTTATTGCCGCGGCGAAGCTGGTGCTTGAAAAGGTTCCTGAGGCGAAGTTTATTATCGCGGGAACCGGTGACATGGAAGCCCGCATGATTGAGCTGGCGGCGCACTACCACATCGGGCACCGGGTGCTGTTTACGGGTTTCTTGCGGGGCAAGGACGTGGACCGGGTGTACCGCATGGCCGACTGCTACGTGATGCCCAGCGTCTCGGAGCCGTTTGGCATTGCGCCACTGGAGGCGATGCGGCATGATGTTCCGACGATCATCAGCAAACAGTCTGGCGTGGGCGAAGTGCTCACGCACGTACTGAAGGTTGACTTCTGGGATACTCAGGAACTGGCCAACAAAATTATCGCGGTGCTGCGGCACCCGCCGCTGAGCCAGACTCTGCGAGATCACGGCAGCATTGAAGTGAAGAAATTGACGTGGTCAAGCAGCGCTGATGCGTGCATTGAATCTTACAAGAAGGCCATCAGCGATCATGTGGTTGTACCAACAAGCATGCCTGCGGCGATGGTTTGATGCGCAAATCGCGATTGCAACAAGCAAAAGCTTGGGCCCTCGCGGCAATCAGAAAATAACCAGAGACCAGTTGCCCACGGCTGACGAGCGACTGACAGCCGCTTTGGCTCATCGCCACAGCCAGTTGGCCAAGTCGTTGTAGGTGACGATGAGGAACATGCAACCGATGAACGCCAGGCCGGCAATTGCCGCGGCGTTTTGGACAGCCACATTGACGGGCTTGCCCGTGAACTGTTCGTAAAGAATGAATACAAAGTGGCCACCATCGACAATGGGCAGCGGCAGGAAGTTCACGACCGCGAGATTAATTGAAATCACCGCCATGAAAAAGAGTAGCCAAATGAAGCCACGATCGGCGAGTTGAACACCGGCCCGGGCGATTCCAATCGGGCCGCTGAGATGCTCAACCTTGACCGAACCCTGAAAGAGCCGGGCGAACGTGACATAGGTCTGCAGCATCACGCGCTTGGTTTCGTGCAGGCCCATGCCAATCGCTGCCACAGGCGAAATCGCTTTGAGCATTGTTTGACGAGGCTGAAACAGATCAGTTGGGACTGGAGATATCCAAGTCAACCCGGCGACGGCTTCGGCATCAGCCTTTGACAATGACAAAGTCTGCTGCACAACCTGTGCCCCCGCCTTTGCCGTTGCGGGCAACTGCACCAACAGCTCAACACTTCTTGACCCCGCGGCGGCCTTGACCGCATCACGCAGTTGGGTGAAGTTACTGACAGTCTCGCCCGCGACTTTGAGGATACGGCTACCCGGCGGCAAGGCCAGTGCGGCGCCAGCGGGCAGTTCGGTAGTGGCTTCATCGGGCAAGCCAAAGCGACCAGCATCCGGCCATCTCGCGATGATTGTGGAGTCGTCCGCGGTGTTGGATGGTACAAATCCGATGCGTCCTTCGGATGAGACTCTCACCTCACCGAGGTCTTTTTCAACCCCGTCGCGCAGGACCACGATATTCACTGATCTTCCTGCTCGCCCGCGAATCTCGCTGATTCCCTCCAGAATGGAGGGCCACTGCACGTCGCCAACCCGGACGAAAATATCTCTGGCAGCAAGGCCGGAGGTGCCCTTCTCATCAGCCCGTTCGACCTTGAGCACGGGCACAAAGCCTGCGACGTGGGCCAAGTCGATCATTCCACCGGAACGCAAAGCGAACAGGCGGCGAGATAACTCTGCCTTGGGCACGACCGCAACTACCGCCTTGGTGCCGTCGGCTCGAGTGAATTCAAGGCTTATCGGCTGGCCGCCCGACGCCTGCGCCGCACTGGCCAAGTCATACACCGTTGTTATGCCGCCGCCATTGATTCCGGTGAGTTCCGCCCCAAGCCCGACCGTGGCGAGCCCGAACGCCTCAAGATCCTTTGCAAACAACTCACGCTCAGCCGCGGAAGGGCTTGTTCGCAGCACCGTGCTGGCTGCCGGGGCGATGCCCAGTGAGAGAAGCCTGCTGGACTTGTCAACCTCCGGGATGATCGAAAATACAAGCGACTCGGCCAAGCCGGGGCGGCTGACGCGAAGATCGATCGACTCTCCCTTGGGCGACATCAGGACTTCCATGGCGATGTCTTTGAACGACAATGGTTCCTCGCCGACGATGCGCGTGACGACATCACCAGGCTTGAGCCCCGGCGTGGTCACACCCAGGCTCTGCGCGTTGGTAGCAACGGCCCGTGCGGCGGGGGAATTTGGCGTGACAGTGCCGATTGCGGGAGCCTCGGTCGCTAGCCCGCTTGAAAAGACAATCACAAACAAGACGGCCGCCGTGATCATGTTCATCACAACCCCGGCGGAAATCACGACCAACCTTTTCCATGGCACGCACATCTGAAACGAGTCCGGAGCATCGCTCTTGGCCGATGGGTCGGCATCATCTTGGCCGAGCATTTTGACATAGCCACCAAGCGGCAGCGCGTTCCAGCGATACTCGGTGGGGCTGATGCCCGCAGCGTTTCCGGCCTTGAGCCTGCCGATGTACTCACTCTCACTGGAGCCGCCCCGCATGCCCAGCCCCTGGCGAAACGAGAACATTGCCGGGCCAAATCCCATCGCAAAGGCGAGCACGCGAATCCCAGCCCAACGGGCTGCGACGAAGTGCCCCAACTCGTGGAGGAAGATAATCAGCGAAAAACCAGCGATTACGAGGAAAAGGTCAAAGAGCATGGGTGTGCTGAAAGTACTACTAAATTTGGATCGAGCGAATGAATCTGAATCAAGATCGACCAACTGGGGAGACTAGGTTATGAGTCCTGAAGCTTATTGATACGAAATCCGTTGGGGAAGGGTTTGGGATAATTCCATCTCACCCGGATCCGACGCGATTTGGGAGGTCTGACCTGCGGTCACCCTGAGTGAGAGGTCAAAAACGCCAGAATTCCATCAACTTCAGTCGCCGAGTTGTAGTGGACGAGGCTAATTCGGAGTACCCCATCTTCCACATCTCCCCCCGGCAAAAGGGAGCTCACAAGACGGTGGGAATAAAACTGCCCGTACCGCATCGCAAGTCCGTTGGCGTTGGCAGCAGTGGCCACAGCGCGGCTGGATTTTCCGGGGATTACAAAGCTGACTGTGGGTACACGGCTGATTCCGGTTTCGGTGGGGCCCAAAATCTTCAGACCTCTAACGCGCAAGAGCCCATGAATCAGTCGTTCTTGAAGGCCAAGTTCCAATTCGGTCATCACCTCCATCGCTCGCACAATTGTGGTTCGGTCGATCATCGCCGGGGGCTCGCTTGGCTTCGCACCCGCCAACATGTGTAGGTACGGCTGCACCGCCACCATGCCCGCGCACGCCTCGTGGGAGACTCCGCCAAGTTCAAATTTCTTGGGCCAGGCGTTCGCCGGCATGAAGAAGTGGTTCGGACCGGTTACCTCGGCCATGGCCGCAGCACTGCCCACCAGCACGGCGGCGTGCGGGCCCAGCACTTTGTAAGTGCTCCATGAGTACCAGTCGGCCCCGAATGCCTGCACATCAATAGCACGGTGCGGGGCAAAGGCAACTCCATCAACCACGAGCAGTGCCCCCGCGGCATGGGCCATGTCCGCGATTGTGCGCACATTGACGACCGACCCGAGAATGTTTGAGACGTGCGGGAACACCACCAGCTTGGTTCGCTTTGAAAGTTTCGAGCGAAGCGAATCCGGGAAGGCTTCTCCGGCAACGGGCAGGTCGGACCAGAGTGTCACTTTCCAGCCGAACTTTTCTAGCCTCACCCAGGGACCGATGTTGCTCTCATGCCCGTGGATGCTGACGATGACCTCATCGCGACCATCTTTGATTCCGGCATCCAAGTACGCATCGGCGAGCATGCGGACGAGGGCGGAATCCGACGGGCCAAGAATCGCGTGGCTTTCATCCGCCGCGTTTGCCCAGCGAGCCATGAGTACGTGGGCATCATGGACAGCGTTGGCCGCGGCGAGGGATTCGGGGTAACTGCCGCCAATCTGGGCGTAGGAGGCGGAGAGGTAGGCGGCCATTGCCTCGATCACGCACGCGGGGAGTTGAGAGCCGCCGGCGTTGTCGAGAAATGTTGTGGATGAGGTAAGGGCGGGGAAGTGGGAGCGGATGGCTTGGAGGGAGGGGATGGGCGGGGGCGGGGGAGTTGGATGGTGCTGGGCCATTGGCGAGGGTACCCGAAGCTGCGGTGCCGGACAGGAGGCCTAATTGCCTTAATTGATCCACTTCGGGTAATATAATCAAGCTATGAGCGCAGACTCCTCAATCGCGTACTTCGGGTTCCGATTCGAAATTTCGTCTGATGAGATCGCCGGCTTGGAGGATCGGACAGACACGCGATTGGTGGCGGCCCTCAGCCAAAACTTGGACGATTTCTGGAGCAACTTTGGTTCGCCAGGTGAGCAATACCTGCTGTTCATCGGCACGCACCTCGCATGGCTGGGGCCGGAGAACAACCTCTCAATTATGGTGACCGCCCACGAAATGCTCAACATTATTGCAACAACTAAGGCAAAGCTGGCCGCGGCGGGGTTTGCGGGTGAGCCGTCGTTCCATTTTCAATGGGATCCGGACGATTGATGGGTATCGCTCGGGCTGGCCGGAGCGAAGTCGGCCCCAGAGTCCATTCAGACACGAGGGCAGCGACGCTTCAGCATTTTTGGCCCAGTTGCCGGGGTGTTTACATCACCGCCCGCGCTAGGTGGTTCAAAACCATGATGCAAACACCCCACCGCGCAGGGCCGTTTGCCCCATAGCGGCAGAATCCGCTGATCAAATCTGCTCTAAAACGGCAAGCCTTGCCGACAACACAGCACCGCACCGGCAAGTTGGATGCATCGGGCATTCCAAGGCACGGTGAGGGCAACTTGGCCCGTACCGTGTCCTGCACTTTGCACGCTCGCACGAACATTTCACTCGCAGAAGGAACCACCCATGGCCGACAACTCCAACGTCTCTAACGCAAACATGACCATCATCGGCGCCGACACCCTGATCAAAGGCGAGATGACCTTTACCAACTCTGCCCGAATCCTGGGCAAGTTTGAGGGCAAGATCACGAGCCAAGGTCGCGTTGAGATTGACAGCGGCTCTGAGTGCAAGGCTTCCATCGAAGCCGGCACCATCATCGTTGATGGCATCGTCGAGGGCAACGTCATCGCCCACGAGCGTCTGGAACTGAACGACACCGCCCAGATCCGCGGCGATGTTGTTGCCGCCAAGCTCATCGCTGCCGAGGGTGCCAGCTTCAGCGGTCACTGCGCTGTGGGCATTGAGGCAGTCAAGAACGTGCGCACGATGGGCACCATGCCCACCAACTCCAACGGTTCAAACGGCAGCAGGCCCGCCCGCCCACAGGCACCATCGGTGACCTCCAGCGGCAACCTAGACCACGCCTTGGACGGCCTGGAGAGCAAGCTTGGCTCGTTCGCCAAGCCCAAGCTTGCCGCGGCTGAGTAAATTGTCTTTCACTGACTCTCCTTACCACGTCCGCCGGTCAACGCCGGCGACCGTGATTCCCACCAGTACTCACTTGTTGGCCCATGTCTCCCTGTTCAGTTGGCAATTTGGCCACTTGAACATCTGGGCATTTGAATCCCTCAATGTTCCCTTTCAGAAGCAAAAACGAGACGGTCGAGAATTTTGATCCTGCGGACAGCCACCCACCGGCCGCCGCGGGGCAAAGGTTTGTTCGCTGCTGCTTCTGCCACCATGCGTTCTCTGTGCCCACCACCGCAACCATTTTGACGTGCCCCAAATGCTCCAAACGCGCCCGCGTCGACGACATTGTCATTACCGGAACCGAGTTTCACCCAAAGCTCGAAACCTGCGGCAAGATTTACATTCGCCGTCGGGCAAAGCTCGCGTCCCGCTCCGTCATCGCCGCCCTCGGCGTTGAGGTACTTGGCGAGATTGAGGCCGACACCGTTCGCTGCGGGAAGGTTTATCTGGGCCCGGCGGCTAAGTGGAGCGGGGATTGCACGACCGGCTCTATGAACATGGATGAAACCGCATCGGTGTCGAGTGGTCGGTTCATTATTGATCCGCGTCTGAAGTTGACGGCCAGGAACTGATGCGGCCCGGCGGCCCAGACAGCAGACCAGACAGCAGACCAGACAGCGGCTTGTAGCGCAGCCTTTGCGCCATGTGCTCGACTCCTTCAGCGTTCAACCAACTTCAATTGCGACTCGGGGCGAGGCCCTACTCAGTTGGCCCCGAAAATTGCCGATCTCTTCTCGGTCCATACGTAAGCAGCACTTGCTGAGCGCACCAGGATGGTGGCACCAACCGGACCGGAGCTTGAACCATGGCCGAACTGCCCGCATTTTTACAACGAGCCCGCGCCGCCCAAGCGGCTATGTCCGCTGGTGCCAGCAGCAGTGTGCCGCCAGGCGCGCAGCCGGTGTCACGCAGTACGGTCGCACCAGTGAACAACGCGGTGAGCAACCGCTACACATCGCAGCAGGCAAGCGGCGCTTCTGGGACGATTGGATTCGGGAACGACGGCGGCGCACAGCGGCAGCCCCCCCGCTATACCCCCAGTAGTGCGTTTGCAGGGCAGGCAATTGCCGAGGCACCCGTTGACACCAGCAGGGAGCAGTCAATCCGTGAAGTGTTCCTATCACCCAAGATCATCGACCGCGAAGCCTTTAGTGACTATGCCGGTCAACTCAGGCAACTGATTGAGACATCTTCCGGTCAGGCCGAAGCGCTGAAGTCTGCCGCGATGGCCGCACAATCTGCCCAGCAGCAGATGCAGCAGGCCGCAACTGCCAGCCAGCCCAAGCTCGAGGCCGCGGCAAAGGTACTGGTTGCCTTTGACGGCAAGGTACGGACGGCGGAGGAGATCATCGCCCGGGCTGAACTGCTGGGCCGTGAACTGCTGAGCCGGCATGATCAGGCCACGCTCGCACTTGATGCGAAGATCACCGAATTGGCCCAGAAAGCCGAGCAGGCCGCACGCTTGGCCGAGGAGCGGGCCGCGACCGCCGAGGCATCTGCCCAGATGAAAATCGCGGAGCTTCAGGCCCGGCTTGAGGCCGTGAGCGCCAGTGTTGATCAGCAGCTTGACTCAAAGCTGGCTGACCTTGAGCGGCGCACCCGCGCCGCCGGTGATGATGCCGTTGCGCTGGCCGACACGGCCAATACTCGAATTTTAAAGACTCAGGAAATTGTTCAGCACGCGTGCCTGGATATTGAGACCCGCGGCGCCGAAACGCTGGGCCGTTTCAAGGGCGAGCTCGATACATCCGCTTCACATCTCAGCACGCTGATCACCGAAGCGAAGATCATTTTGAACCCAAACCCCGAGGCCGACAACACCGGGCGCTTCAACATTGCCACGCTGGCTCAGCTCGTGACACGGGCCGAGCAGATTGGCGATGATGCGAACTTTGCAACGCGCCAGCTTGAATCTGTACGCGACCAGGCCGACATGGCCCGGAATCTTTTAGGCGAAAGTGTCAGCGGCGCAGCGCACAGTATTGACTCGCTCCGGAGCGCCAGCGACCAGCTTAAGGCGGCGCTCACCAGCAGCCTCTCGCGAGTCGCCAAGGCTGAGGGCAGCATCCGCAGTAAGGCCGATGAACTTACCGCAGCCCTGCGCATCCCGGTTGTTGAGGCCGAGAGCATGGCCGATGAGATCCGCATTAATCTGGCAAAGTCCATCGAGCAGGTAACGGCCGCGCAGACCTCCGCTGCCAGAGTCTCAGCCGAGACCACCGCGGTGATGACGAAGCTCACCCATTTGGTTGACGATCTGCAGCCCTGGCACGGGCTGCTGGTCGAGCACACCCCGGGCACTATGCCAGAGCCGATCGAGAACATCGTGCGGCAGTTCAAGGGCGAGCTTGTGCGTGACCTGTCGCACATCGCCGCGGGGATGCACCAGATCACGACCAAGGCCGTGCAGCTTGCCGAGACCTTGCGCCCGCAGCCGTGAGCCAGCTTACCGCAGCGATGTGGTCTGTCGGTCGGCGACTTTGCCTAAAAGTCCTATAACAAATTCATACATAAAACACCTGCATGAACGGGTGGTGGTGCATAGCATCCCAAGTTAACATTGTCCCCTCTCATCCTTTTTAGGAGGCCTTTATGCACGCATCACGTTTGACGATCATCCTCACAACCGCAGCGCTCGTTGGCGGGCTCACGCTTGTTGGCTGTGATGAAAAGAAGACCCCGGCCGAAAACGCAGCAGCGGCTGCTGGTAAGCCTGGTGGTCCGGGGAACATTTTGGACAAGACCAAAGATGCCGGAGGCAAGGCGATGGATGCCGCGGCCGACGCGTGGAAATCTGTTCGCGATGAAGCTGTGAAAAGCAGCGAGAGTGCCTTAGCTTCGACCAAGAGCACACTTGACAGCGCTAGTGAAAAGATCGCCAAGCTGCCTGAGGCTGCCCAGGGGGTGGCCAAGACGGCGTTTGATGCGGCCAAGACGCAATACGACGCCGCGGCGGCGAAGCTCACTGAACTCAAGAATGCCGACGGTTCAACCTGGACGACCATTTCCAGCAGCGTGAAGGAAATGGTGACCAAGCTTGGCGATGCGACGAAGAACCTGACCGACAAGCTGAAGTAAGCACCAGATTGCCTAACCAAACGAAAGCCCCGCTTTGCAGCGGGGCTTTTTTTGTAAAGATGAGGACAGAACCCAGTTCCATCTGCCGTTCAACCCGCTGTCCAACACTTCAACCGTGATGACCTTTAACCATTTGACCAGTTTGCGGTATGGAGATGCTGCCGCCGTGGCTTACTCCAGCCAGTCTTTGTCCTTCAGCCGCTGCGGCACGTACTCCTCGGTCACGTACGAAATGTCTTTGGTGATCAGCGATTCCACTTCCATTTTAAAGCCGTTGTCGAGGAGGCCCTGAATCTCACGCTGCCAACCGCGGTCGCTGGCGAACCAGGGGTAGTTCATTATCTCGGTGGCACGCTTGATGTCGTTGTCGTTCAGATCGATCTTCACATCATCACTTAGCTCGCACGCGCGGTAATCCTTACTGCGCAGTCCCAGAAATCTCGCCTCCGGAATCGCGAGCCGCTCGCTTTCAAACGCAAGTGAGATTGAGCCTTGCTTGATAACCGAGTAGATGTAATGCCCCCACGGGTCACAATCCAGCAGGCAGTAAATCGGCAGGCCGAGCTCTTCGTTCAATCGGCGAAGGAGCCTTCGCACGCCGCGGGTTGGCTGTCCGCTGCCCTCGGTTAAAATGCAGTTGTGCGTTTCCCAGTAGCGATCCTCGTTAAAGCGACCCCACACCGTGCCCTTTTCAACGTGTAGCACGTACTTGGCGTCGCACTTCTTAAACTGGATCACCTCCGGCTCGCAGATGCTGGGCACCGCGTACCCGCCGGAGCCCATGCGGCGGCAATCGATTTCATCACCTGAATCCACGATGGTGATGTTGCCGGCCATGGTGCCACGCTTCTGGGCGTAGACCCGCAGCTCTTCACGCAGTGAGCCCATGGATACTTCAAGGTCTTCGAGAATGCCATCGGACTCATCTTGATCGGCGAAGGTTTTTTCGCCGGAGGTGCCAGCCACCGTGTGCAGGCCTTTGTAAAACATACCACGGAGGCTCAAGGTTTTCTCGGCATCAATCAGCGACTTGATCGAAGCGGAGTGCAGGCACGTTTGCATGAATTGCTTGGCCTGATTCAGGTTGAACAATTGCCGCTCGGAGGTGGCGTCGCCCATTTCGAGAATCTTGCGCTTTTTGTTCCAAATCGTATTGGACTTTGATCGCGTCGGAATTTCGAGTTTGGGCTCGACTCCCTTCATCGCTCGTGATGAGACCTCATCAGCAAACTCAACAACCCGTCCAAGCGTCTTGGCGTCGCGCTGCTTGAGCTTTGCGCTCAATTTTGGGTCCATTGGTCGTCGATCTGCCTTTTTTACTTCGACTTTCTTTGCCATGCTTCACCGTCGTTCGAGCAATCCGTTGCCATTGAAAGAGTTTTCAGCCCCCCCCACCAGCCATGCAAATTTAGGCCGCCCGCCGGCAACATACCCGCTCCGGAATCTCCGCCCCTCGCCCACCAACCGAATATTGTTCTATCCCGTGGCCCCAAGCACTCAGATCATCTCCCCGGCTTGCTATCCCCTCGCGCCAGCGGGCCGCCTCGCTGCGGCTGTTACAGTCGTGCCACAATGGTCCCCCGACTTCGATTCCCTCGCCCAACTCACGGCGGGATGCACCGTTGCGCTGATCGGGCTGGCGGATGACACTGGCGTGAAGCTCAACAACGGCCGCCCCGGTGCCGCCGCCGGGCCGGATGCGTTCCGAGCCGCCCTGGCCAAGTACGGCTTGGCAGAGGTACTTGACCTGGCTACCGCGAAGCAAGTGACGCTGCCCAAGGTGGCCGATGTCGGCAACATCAGCCCCGGCGGCTCACTTGCACAGACCCACGACCGGGTGACGGCGGTCGCTAAGGCGTGCATCGCCGCGGGTTTGCTGCCGGTGGGAATCGGCGGCGGGCACGATTTAACCTTCCCGCTCGTTCGCGCCGCGGTAGAGTCCTCAGCGGTTCGCCGCGGCATTTATGTTGATCCACACTTGGATGTGCGCCCAACTGAAGGCTCTGGCATGCCGTTTCGAGCCTTAATCGAGCGATGTGGCATTGAACGCATTGTCAACGTCGGGGCTGAGACGCTGGTCAACAGTGTCGAGCACACGCGATGGTTTTTGGATCATGGCGGCATCATCACGCAAGACTTAAACCCGCAAAAAGCGCTGGTGCAGGCGGGTAACGGGCCGAAGTTTGTATCGCTGGATCTGGACTGCCTTGATGCCTCTTGCGCACCTGGGGTCAGCGCTTTGAATCCTAACGGGTTATCGGTCCGGGAGCTGGCGGCCTTTGCGCTTGCAGCCGGGGCTGACACTTGGGTGAAGTGCTTTGACATTATGGAGCTGAACCCGACGCACGATGAGCAGGGCCGTACTGCACGCATCGCGGCACACCTTTTCCTGCGATTCTTGCAGGGGCTGGCGAGGCGATAGCGGCGGAGCTGGCGGACCTTCCTCTTACTTTCGCCCCAATTCAACGAACCGCGGTCCGCTCCAACTCGCATAGACAGTGCGGCTGCTGCACCTTGCCCAGCTTTTAATCCAGAAACCCCGTATTCGCACCCGCAGCCCCAAGCTGTGGCATATTAAGTTCTTTGAGTCCCCACACTCTTGATTCCACCGCAACCGCTGCCGGAATACACCTCGCACGTACGCACGTTTGAAACCTGTCTTTGCCATCCTGATCCTGTCGCTGCTGTCTGGCAGCCTGCCCGCTGGTGCGGCTACACCCAAGGCCCCCCCAGTGGGCAATACACCAGGAGCATCCAACGCAGTTTTACCCGCGGCCCGCTTCATCGCGCTGCCGCTTGATGAGGCTTCACGCAGGCTTTTGATTCCGTTTGCCACGAAAGCTGAACCCGCCACTAGCGAACTGCTTGTGCAGTCCCCCGCGGGCAGCAACCCTGCTGTGTGGGCGGCATCAATGCTCAAGGCTGGTCGGTTTCAGTACATCGTGCCGGACTCATGGTGCGAGCCGCAGGATGAACCTGCGGACCCGCTGTTTCCTCGCCAGTGGCACCTGCGAACGCTGCGACTGCCCCAGGCTTGGCAAATCACGACAGGATCACCGGCAGTCACGGTCGCCGTGGTTGACACCGGTATCGACCTGACGCATCCGGATTTCATCCATCAGCGGGTTCTTGGTGCCAGCAGTGTCAATTCAGTAATTTGGCAAACAAGTCTGTCTGACCCCATCGCTGCCGATGTTGCTGGCCACGGCACCGCCGTCGCCGGAGTCATTGCCGCGGGCACATCCAACGGCATCGGCGTTGCATCGGTCGGCCGCGATATCCGACTCATGCCGATCAAAGCCTCGGCAAGCCCTACTGGTGGGGCGTTCTTGTCGGACATTCTGCGTGGCGTTCGCGCCGCGGCGGATGCTGGCGCAGCGGCGGTCAGCGTTTCGTATACCGGAATAACAAATCCATCAGTGCAGACTACAGGGCAGTACGCGACTACCGCGGGCTCAATGCTCTTTTGGGCTGCTGGCAACAACGGGGCCACACTCGGGCCTGAATCAGACTGGCCGGACGTCATCATCGTGGGTGCTACGGATCAGTCGGACCAACTCGCTTCCTTCTCAGCACGCGGTGCGGCGATTGATCTGGTCGCACCGGGAGTTTCCATCGTCACGACCGCGATGCCGTCGGGATACACGACGGTTGACGGCACCAGCTTTGCCGCACCCATTGCGGCGGCGGTAGCGGGGCTGGTCAAATCAGCGAATCCGGGGCTTTCCGGCGCACAAATCGAGTTCATCCTCAAATCCTCGGCTCGCGACCTTGGTAATCCGGGCAAGGATGACTTCTATGGGTCTGGCCGGGTTGATGCATTAGCAGCGATTGCTGCCGCCACGGGCACGGGCGCACCGGTCGCCCTGCCTGATCGCATCCTGTGTTTGACCGGGCAAACGCATCTGGCTCGGGTGCTTGCGAACGATGCAGATCCGCTGAACCGACCACTGAGCATGAGCTTGGATGCTGGCCTCAGCCCGCTGCTGGGGACGGCGTCGGTGGTCGTTGATCCGGCCACGGGCCTCGGGGCGATTGCGATTGAAATCTCACCAGCCGCAACACGCGGCACCGTCACACTGCCATACACTGTCAATACCTCTGGGGAGGCGGCAAGTTCCACGCTCACCATCGTCATCGATGCGGCAAATCAGTACGCACCTGCGGAGGAGCCGAGCAAGCAGGCGCCCGGCCTGTACGCGTCGTACTACCAACTTGCCGAACCACCAACCGGGATTGTTGATCTGTCACCGCTTACCGCGAACGCTTCGGGAATTGTGCCATTTCTCAGCACCCGCGCAAGCGACCTTCCTCCTGATGGTTTGGCGGATGGGACCAACTTTGCAACTCTGTACACCGGCTTGCTGCTGGCACCGGTAGATGGTGCGTACACCCTCACGCTTGATGCGGATGATGGCGCTCGCATCACACTTGGTAGCGGAACATCGGCCGTCGCCGCGGTAGCATCAACACTTGTTCCGGGCACCGTCACTGCCAAGCTTCGAGCGGGTGTTCATATGCTCTCGATCGAGCACTATCAGGCCGATGGCACTTGGACGGTCGCACTCTCGATGGCGAGCACTGATGCAGGCCGGCCGTTGGCGGACATTGTTCCGGCGACTTTTTTATCGCGGGCTGTACCAATTGCGGATCTGGTCGATGGCGGTGGCTACCCAATCCCGGATGGAGTAGTTGATGGAAGCGACTTCATCAGCTTTATAAACGCCTTTGCCGCGGAGGACGTACTGGCTGATATCACCGGCTCAGGGGCTGACACCCTGCCCGACGGCATTATTGATGGCAACGATTTTATCTTGTTTATTAACGCCTTTGCGGGCGGATATTGAGTGCGGAGAAGCTGGGCGAAGTGTAAGAAAACGATGTGCCCAGCGTAAAACCCTCCACGAGTGACAAGGGCGAGGCCTGTTCAATTTCAATAAGAACTTGGCAGCGACGAGATATTGCGACCGCCGAAGAGGACTTGGCCCAATTCGAGTCCCGATTTACGCTACACCAACTTCTCGCCACGCGTCCGCAGCACTTGCCGAAGGTTTTTTAGCGCTGCCAGCACGGGCTTGGCGACGCCGGAGGAGGTGACTAGGCCACCACCGGGCATTTCTCCGGCAGCACAACCCGCCGGAGCTGGGGTTGGCACATCGTACAACTCGTGCCAAGAGATGGAGTTTATCGATGGTTTTCCGGCCAGCACACCCCCCAGCTTGGTGAGAAGTTCGGCCTGTGCATCCAGCGTCCAAGGGCCATTCCACATGCCGGACTCATCATCAAGCTGACGAACAGGGTTGTTGCCCGGAAAGCCAACAGCAGAGATGCTGATCGGGTAACCGATCTCGGCGTAGCGATCAATCATCGCGGCGCAGGAGAGAATATCTCGCGTAGCCCGCCCGACGTCACTGGCCCCAAGCTGCAGGCGTATAGCCAGTGCATCAATCGGTAAATTCAACTGCTTGATCAGCTCAGCATAAATCGCCGGTGGCAGGCAGGCACGACCCTTGGCACCGGCTGTGTACTCGCCAAAGGGCTGGGCAATTTCAATTTGCACCTTGGCCTGCGGCTGTAGCTTTCTCACGATCGCGATGCAGTACTTGGTCAGGTCCATCGCCTGCTCGGGACTTAGGGAGAGCCCGCCCGGGGCGTGCAGACCGGAGCACACATTCCAAGTTGTTACGGTGCGACGGTAACGGGTGACGATGGTTTTGACGAATTCAATGACCATGTCACGAAGCGTCTCGTAATCGTGCTCAAAGATGGCCAGCCACTTGGGCACGCTCTTTTCGCTCAGGTCAAGCACCGGGCCGGCCACCACCGGGAGTTTGGCCTGCAAGATGCACCACTCAATCCACTTGTCTGTCTTGGCAAACGCGTACTTGCCCTCGCTGGGCTCCATGTCCAGCCATCGCATTGGCAGTGACACAAAGTCACACGATTGCTGCACCGCCGCGGCGAGTTCCGGTGAGAACACGCTGGCGCCGACGCAGCAGCCGATCTGCGGCATCTCCGGCAGGCACACCCCGGCGGATGATCCGTGTGGATGGGCGCTTTCCTTGGACTCACTGTCGGCCACTGACACCGGTGAGGCGAGGGTGGAAAGCCGCCCGCTGAGCCTTAACTTGTGCGTGGCGGCTGCGGAGGCATAGGCGAGCTGCTCGCCGGCCTCGATCGCCTCCCGGAGGGCTTCTCGAGCGAGCCCATCGGCCTTGGCGGTTGGTCCATCGGGCCCCGGGCTTGCCGAGACGGCGGCCTTGCTGAACATGGCCACGGCCTTGCTGATGCGAACCATCAGGGGCGAATCTGCGGGCTGGTCAAAGAGAGACCATTCCTCAAGCTTGTTTAGCAGCAGCATGACTTGGCGGCGGGCCAGTTCCAACGAGAGTAGATAAGCCTCACCCCGCTCGGGCAGGAGGCAGGTCCGCAGAAGAAACGTTCGTTCGGGCACGGCCGCGCCTCCAACTGCCCCCCCAACTGCGCTTGCCGCAGCCGTTCCTGAAAGCGAAAAAGTGACCGCGAGGGCCGCGGCACCGGCGATTCGCTTGGAGCAGCAGATCATGCCGTCGCGAACGTCAATTTCGCTCGGTAATGCCACATCGTCCGGTCCCAGAAGATGCGCATGGCGCAGCGGCCACTCAGCGGCGGGGAGAGAACCATCCATTACGGCAAACTTGAGCATGGCAAGTCCGGAGCAAACGTGGCGCAAATCGCCGGATGGTCAGAGGCCAAGGAAGTTCGAGATCCCGGGTGAGGCCGTACCGGGAGCGAGCGTAGCCTCCGAAATCAGCGGTCCGACGGCTGAGGATGCGTGAATCGGACGGCAATTTTCTTTCGGCGACCGCCCGGCGACGGTAAGGGGATTGGAGTCTGTGCGGACTACGCTGGGCGGTTCGTCCAGCTCTTTCACGGAACGCTGCCAACGGTCGGTCCGCGGGTGTATGAACGGAAATAGGTTGGGCGAGAGCTTAAAAGGTGAAGCGGGGTAAGCACTGGTTCTTTGGAGTTTTCCATGTCTGATTTCGCAGCATCTTTACCCGGCGACACCACCTCACCCCAAAGCCTGCCGTTGCCGCTCGTTCGGCGGGGCAAGGTTCGTGATGTCTATGAGCTGCCGCCAAGCGGACAGAAGCAGGCTGGCCAGAATCTAGGTAGCCAGCCGGGCCGGCTTCTGCTCGTTGCTTCAGACCGTATCTCGGCCTTTGATGTGATTATGCCCACGCCGATCATGGGCAAGGGCAAGTTGCTCACGGCGATGTCGGCATTCTGGTTTGATTTCATCAGCAAACTGAACATCTGCGAAACCCATCTGCTTTCAACGGATGTGAGCGATGTACCCGAGACAGTGCTGCCGGCCAATCACGCGGCACGGGCCTGGCTTGATGGTCGGATCACAATCGGCAAACGCTGCGATGTTGTGCCCATCGAGTGTGTGGTCCGTGGTTATTTGGAGGGATCGGGGTGGAAAGAGTATCAGCAGACCCAGAGCGTGTGCGGCGTACCGCTGCCCAAGGGCCTGAAACAGTGTGACAAACTGCCCGAGCCGATCTTTACCCCGGCGACCAAAGCAGCGACCGGGCATGATGAGAATATTGACTTTGACACGGCCTGCCAGCTCGTTGGCCCGGAGATCATGCACACTCTTCGGGATATGTCGCTGGCAATTTACAAAGCCGCGGCGGCCCATGCGGCGGAGCGGGGCATCATCATTGCCGATACCAAGTTTGAGTTTGGGTTGCCCGAAGGGGAATACGCTAAGAGTGGCCGGGTGTATTCACAGCCGATTCTAATCGACGAAGCGTTGACCCCCGATTCATCACGATTCTGGCCCAAAGACAGTTACGCACCGGGCGGACCGCAGAAGAGCTTTGACAAGCAATTCCTGCGTGAGTATCTCGAAACGCTAACCGCTACCGGTAAATGGAACAAAACCCCGCCAGGACCGGCTCTGCCGGAAGCCATCGTCCGGGGGACGCTTGAGAAATACCAGGAGGCAATGACTCGCCTGACCGGGCCTGCAAAGCCCTGACCAAGCGGCGCCTGGGGCGGCCATCAATTAATCAAACGGAATGCCGCGGCAGCGTGAGATGATCACTTTGTCAACCAGCGACTCGGCCTTTTCATCAGTGGTTTCGAAGATCTTCATTACCACTGCTGAGACTTGCTTTGATAGCGTCTGGCGGTCGGGCTCTTTCAGCTGTGCGTGCTGGGCTCGGGCGATCAGTCGCGAAACCTCTTCGTTGATTTCCGCTTGGCGGGCTTCGAGACGCTTTTTGACCAGTTCAAGGTTCTTTTGCTTGGTCTGCACGTACACCGCGATATCCCAGAACCAGACTTTGCCGGTCTGCATGTTCTGGAACTTCTCTTCGAGTACCTTGGCCTCGGTCACTTTCTCACCCTCCGGATTAGCCACCACTACCGGGTGCACATCCGCGTGGGAAGTCTGAGGCTTCATCGATTTGAATACAAAAAACAGTGCGCCGGCCTCGATGGCCATGACAACACCGACAATACCGAAGAGCTTGACGGGTAAGCCGCCTTTTTTCTCGGCTCCAGCGTCTTTCTTTGCCGCATCGGCCGCGGGCGCTGCTGGCTTTGATTCTTTTTTATCAGACATTCGATTCTCCTGCCCTGGGGGTGACGAGCATGAAAAAGAGACGATGCCCAGAGCAACGTCGAGCATCGGACACACACTGCGCACGCTTGACCCAGCATGTTCTGCACCAAGCGTACGGACACGTTACCGGTCCGCAACCGGCGCAACAGCCGCCGCGCTCAGGCCGAACGCCGATAACTTGTGGCCGCCAGTGATGCGTGCAGCGCGTGGAGCGCGCGACCTCGCACCTCTTTGGGTTCAATGACAAATGGGGCCAGAAGAACGGTTGCCGCATCCTGCGGTTTTTCGGCAAGCCCACTGAGCCTTAGCTGGGGTTTGGGCTGGGCCACCATCACGGCATCGGCCGCGGCCAGTACAATCTCGAAGATAAGGTTCTCGTATGCCTCAACAGCGTTTGTCGCTCGGGCTGACACTCGCTTCACAACAGCACAAAACAAAAACCCCAAGCCGAGGGCACCGGCGAAGGGCAGCATGTTCTCAACACCGGACTGTGCTGACCCGGCGATGAGCATGCCCAGGCACATGACCGCGATCATTCCGGGCGAAAGCACCCGTGCGGCACCAACAACAACCCGCACCCATACCGGCAGCGTCGCCGCATCGACAACACGCTGCGAACACACCGCACCAATAGTGGCCCGGAGCGTGGTATGGGTCGTGCGATTGACTACGCATTCCACCGCCGAGACGATGGCGGGGTGCGGAACGCTCGCTGCATCGGCCAGTAGAGCCCGTCGATACGGCTCATCGGTCAGTGCCTTCAGATCGCTGAGCATTTTAACGGCCGCATCGGCGATGGTTCGGGGCGGAACTTGCTTGGCCTTCACAGCCACAGCGCCCGGCGCAACCTTGGCGATGAACCAGGGGCTGGCGGTGAGCATTGCAATGGCCGCGGCGGCGGCGACAAGAACGGCAAGAAGTGTTGTTGAATCCATGACGTTTGCAGAGGAAAGCTGTCCGGAATTGGGGCCAACAGCCTGCCGTGCGGGCGTGGCGCAAAGTGCTCAGTTACCTGCCGATGACCAGAAGCTGCTGGAGCAACTGATCGGTCGCGGAAATCACGCGAGAATTGGCGGAATAGCCAGTTTGAGTCTGAATGAGCTTGACGAATTCATCAGCCAGATCCACATTCGACAATTCGAGCGAGCCACCGATGACCCGCCCGGTACCCAAGTTGCCCGGGGTCGTCACCACCGGAGTGCCGGAGTTTGGACCGGTACCAAAGAGATTGTCTCCCAAGTCCACTAGGCCTTCAGGGTTGGAGAACGTCGCGACGGCTACTTGGCCAACCGGCCTCGTTAGACCATTGGTAAACGCCCCGGTGATGATGCCGTCAACACCTACCGAGAAACTCGAAAGAGTACCGACTGGAGTTCCATCCTGATACACAGCGGCGAGCTCAGATCGAGAGCTGAGTGAAGTTACCAGCGACTGGGGGGTTGAGAAGTTTAGATTAACGCTCATGGTCGCATCAGCACCGGTGTTCGAGCGGTCGATGGTGATGGCAATTGGCGTTTCACTCACCTGCCGACCGTTGGGATCAAAGGCAACGGTGCCGGTGCCGATGGCCAGCGATGGGCCAGAGTCATCCGGCGAGTTGACGTAGTAACGCCATACGTTGCCCGCGTTGCCCTTGCTCTCTAGGACCATTGTCAAGTCAACATTGACCGGGTTACCGAGCGAGTCGTACGCGACAAACGTAGTGCGTATGGATTCGCCGTTTGCCGTTGCGGTCGCTGTCGTACCGAAGGGTGATGCGGGATCCTGCAAAGCACCGGCCGAATTCAGATGCCGGACGTCGGCAGTCTCAATAGCGATACCGTTTGTAGTGCCGGTATTGCCTGCCACGACGATCTGGCCCAAAGCGTCGATCGTTACGCCGGCACCGCCACCGGCGGTGGTGTTGATACCGGCACTGTCACGAATAAAGTTCATGTAATCAGAAACGGTTGTCGTCGCGGTGATGGCGAACCGAGCTGTAGGCAGTGTTTTGCCGCCTTTCTCGATGCCGCGGAGTTCGATGATATCGCCAACAGCGTACAGCGACTGGCTCGCCGCCACCGAGGGATCATCGATATCGGTCATGAGATCCGTCCCGACGATTGCTGGCGTGCCCGTTGCAATACTGGTCATCGGGCCGAAGGTTGTCGTCGATCCACGGGTGGCAAGCTCTCCGCTGGAATTGAGATTTCCGGAGAAACGAACGTTCTTTGTTGGCTCAGAGAGTCGAAGCTCGCCTACGGGAAGGTTGATGGGCGTCAGAGTTCCGGCGACGATATTGAACTGATTATCGATTCCATACCCCATCACACGCTGTCCCGAGACGGTGACAAGATCGTTGGTGCTGTTTTGGCGGAATGCCCCGGCCCGCGTGTAGTAGCTGCTCGCTCCCTGCTGAACAATAAAAAAGCCATCACCTTCGATTGCTAGGTCTCGCTGGTCACCCGTGGTTTGCAGCGAACCCGTGCTGAAATTACGCTGCGTTCCGGCGATCGTGACGCCGAGCCCGATCTGGGCTGGATTGGTGCCGCCGGTGTTCTCACCGGGCACGGAGCCCAGCGAAATGTTGCGGTTGAACTGGGACGCGAAGAGCATCCGGTTGCTCTTGTATGCTGTTGTATTGACGTTGGCGATGTTGTTACCGATCACGTCCAGGTTGCGGGCGTTCGCCATCAGACCCGAGAGTGCGGTAAACATTGCGGTAGTTGATGCCATATTTCAAGTCCTTTTCTGAGCAGTGCGACGAACGCACAGATTTATCGATGAACGGATCAACACGTGATGCGGCGTCGCACCCGACCAGATACCACCCTGCCTTAGACCACCCTGCCCTGCACCACCCATCCCGGGCACCACCAAACCCTGAACAATCCCGCATGCCATCGACTTAACTTGTGACCGGCGGCTGATGCGATGCCGCCGCCAGAACCGAAAGCACCGACGCGTTGTCGTACCCACTCCGCGGCATCGGCAGCACGCTTGGCTCCGCACCGTTCTCGGCATCGGATTCATCAGGAACCGCAACTACACCGTCAATTCCTGTTATCGCACGCTCCGTCGGCTGTGCCGCGGCCGTCACCTGGCGGCTTTGCACATCCATCAGCAGCGACTTTCCATCAATCGTGACAAGGGCTGTCTGCAGCCCGGCCGCGGCTGCTTTGTCTGCCGCCGGACCAAGCCGGGCCAATTGCTCACCTGTTAGTTCAACACCGCTTCGTGGCGAAACACTGACCGGCAGGTTGCTGACAGTCTGGCCTTGGGAGGCTTTGCCCAGCAGCTTTGCAAAGTCTGCGGCCGCATCCGTTCCGGAAGCGACGCCGGGAGTACCACCGGAGGGTGCAACGCTTAACTTACCCGATGCCGCGGTGCCGGCACCAAAGCCGGTGAGTCGCTGAAGAAGATGGGCTGCTGATGTGGTCATTGTTCGGTTGCTTTCATACTGCACGGGGCGAACTTGGCCGAGGCAATTTCCCGTGACGCTGGCGGATGACTCGATTTTTGGACTGACTGACTCAGCCACCGGACGCTGGCTCGATCAGCGTCACTTCACGCTCTTGACCACCGGTTGGACGAGGAATCTTCACCGGAGGCAGAGTCCGAACTACCGGAACCACAGGGGTGACAGCACCCGGCGGCACGAAGGGCGGAGTCGGCGTGACCACCGGCGGCGTTGTTGTTGGCGGTACCGTGGTCGGCGGTGTTGTTGTTGGCGGCGTTATTACCGGCAGCACGATCGAGTCGACGTTTTTAAACGGCAACTGCCAGCCGCGATCAAGCGTCAACTTGATACCGTCTGCGCCAGTGGTGATTCCCACAACAAGTCCGGTGACCCGGTTGTTCTGCTCGTCTAAGCCACCCACCTGGGTACCAAGCAAGTTGCCTGCGGATGCCAACTGATTCTGCTTCAGGATGGAATCAAGCTTGGTCGTGAGCGTCAGGTTCGACTCAATCGAGCGAATAGACGACAGCTGCTGCAAAAGGGTGTTGGAATCGCTTGGCTTCAGCGGATCCTGCGCTTTGAGCTCCGACATCATTATCCTTGTAAACTGGTCGCTGCTAAGCTGGCCGAAGCGGCTAGCGCTGGTTGCGGTGCCGGTGCCGGCTGAATTGGTAGAGTTTGTTGTGATGCTTGCTGCCATATCTGCGCACTCCTGAGTTGGTTACACATCCGACACAAATCTCATGCCACGCAAACAGCGCTGGTTCACGACGCCTTTCCCCGGCTGGCATCATCAACGTGCGCTAATTCCGGCCCCGCGTGAGCCACCCGGGAGGATTGCCGCACCGTCAAAGAACCCACCTCGGTTTGAGCGCGCATCCTCGCGTCTACGGCCATCACCGTTTGCACCTCCATCACCCTGCGACTTACCGAGGTCATCGCCCGCGGGCCGCTGCCAGGACGTTGCATCCGTGGTCGCATCGGCCCGGGGTGGCTCGGTTTGGCTGGCACTTTCTCGCGGCCGGGTAGTTTCTCGAAGGGTTCCCGCGGCCAGCGACGGATCAACCTGCACTGCACCTTGCTCGAGCACCAATCCCTTAGCCTTCAGCGCATCCCGCAAAGAGCCCATTGATTCTGAAAGCAGTCGCTGCGCATCAGTTGAACCAACTTCGATCTTCACTCCCAATCCCTGACCCGAAGCGCCTGCACTTAATTTTATTCGCACCTGGCCCAAACTCTCTGGCTTCAGCCGCAGCGTGATCGGCCCGGATGCCCCACCCAATCGCTCTGCCTGGCGGCTGGCCGATGCCACCGCACGTTCAACCTGCTGCGCCAAAACGCGGCTGGCTTGCTGCTGCTCCCCCGCACCGGAATGCCCACCTTGACCAGTTGCCCTTCCAGCCGAATCTCCTCCACTTTGAGCGCCGGACTGACCAGAGAATTGCCCAGCATGCCCCCCACTGCCTGCCGCGGCGGAGGCGGAGGCCGAGGCGACCTGCGAATCTTCTGACCCGAATTGTTGCGATTCCAAATCACGCGGTCCGCCAGCCCGAGCGGATGCGGCCTGCTCAGTCTCCTGATTCCCAGCGACCGCAGAAGTCGCCAGCCGCAACGCTGCGGCCGCGGTGGTATCAGCTTTCGCACTCGACAAGCCAGTATTCCCGCCATCGACTGTGGCAGATCGCAACTCGGGCGGTACCGCGATGCCTCCGTTTTCTGAACCGATCAAGGTATCGGCAGCCTGATCCGGTGCATTGTGCGCACAATTGTCATCGATTGCTGAACCGGAAAATACCTGATTGATCGTTTCCGCCTCGTACGCCTGTCCGGCGGCGGTCGTCGGTGAAGCTGCGCCGGCACCATCATGCCCTGTCAGAGGCTGATTTGTCTGCTGAGAAACCTCACCGGCGGCGCTTCGCTGCGATCGGGCCGCAGCAGTCGGGGACGGCTCTTGGCCGCCAACATTCTCGCCCTGGTTCGACTGAGCTGCCGAGATCATCATCCGACTGCCCAAGCTGTCAAGGCCGAGCAGCATCTGCCGCGGATCAAGCGTCAACAACTGCTTATTGAACCTGGCCACCGTTGTTGGAGGTAGCACCTTGCCTGCCGGAGCCTGACTCGCACTCGCACCGGATTGATCATCTGCTCCTGCGGCACCCGACCGCAGCTGCGGAAATTCACCCGAACCGGTTTCGGGCTCACCACTGGTTTTTTTCTGACCGCCGCTGCGATCCTGATCCGGCGACAGCGTATCTGCCTGCGCAACGGCCTGGACCGCCCCTGCCAACTGCCCACAGTCGCACCCGTTATGACCACGATCAACTGGAAGTCCGGAAGCGCCACCAGCGTTGACTGTCGAATTAAGATCGGAATCTGAAGCGATGGCCTTTCCTAAGGCGGTTGTCCCACCGGAGCTTGCGCTTCTATCGGCAACGCCTGTAGCATTCAAAGACTCGCGGTTGCTCGGCCCAACCTCATCGGAATCGGCCGCAGAGCCACTTGCTTTTTGTACACCAGCTTTGTCTTTCCCGGCTGCTCGCGTGGCCCGAGAAGAAAGACTGTCGGAACTCGGCGAACCATCAGTGCCGCCCTTGGACGACTTGCCTTCGCGGGCACGTTTGATTTCGGTCGCGAGGGGTCCATCCCGGCTGAGCGCCTTGCTCAGCGGATCCGCTCGGCTCGGTCGGGTAAGTAAGGCCTTTGGCTCCGCCAGGCCAGCAGCTTCCGATCGCTGCTTCCGGCCCGCATCACCCGATACGCTCGACAACATCGATCGGAATCCGCTGGAACTCCCGGCAACTCCGGGTTCCGTGCCGGACAGCCCCGCAGCGAAGCCGCCACCGGCCCGAGTGTTTGATGTGGAGAACAGACCAGATGGCTTTTGATTGTTTGGTTGAATCATCGCTGCGGAAGTGAGAGATCGCCTGCGGTGACCGCGGAAGACAATCCGCGCGTCCGCAAGCTCTCCAGCAAATCCGCTGCCAGTCGCTGGTCGGCCGTGATGAACTCTGTAATCACCGAAGCTCGATTCTTCGGGTTCATTGAAGCAAGGTAGCTCACGGCCTGCTCGCGGTTGTTTCCCCGAATCAGCGCATCAAGCACCTTCTGCGCATCGGCGGGCTCCTGCGCCTCAAGCGCAGCAAGTGCCTGCTTAAACTGTTCGGTCGCCGCGGCCTTACCCACTTCAGCCAGACGCTGCTGGAAGTTCTTTTCACGGATATCAAACTGCGCCTTGGCGGCATCAAGCTCAATCTGACGACGGTCAAGCTGGGCCTGCAGTTGGCGAAGCTCATCGCGACGTCGAAGCGCACCTTGCTGCTGAATCTCACCCCCTTGCCGGGTGTCGTTGATAGCTTCCAGAGCAGATTTGGGTGGCTGTGCCAACTTCACGGCATCGGCCGCGGCCTTGGTTTCAAGTTCAACTTTCGCCTTCTCGCTGCTGGCAACCTGGTTCTCTTCGGTCACGGTCATCGCGAGCATTTCACGGACACGATTGAATCGGTCTTTGCTGAGCCGGTCCGTCGCGCCGAGCCACATTCCAAAGCCACCGATGGCGACGAGATTGGAAATCGCAAGCACAATAATCGCGGTCATCAGAGTCTTCATGGCATAGCTTTCATCGGCGTTCATCTCTGCTTCACGCCAGAAACACTTTTCAGGTCAATCACGGGCATTTCCTGCCGTTCGCGATAACTCGGCTCACCCACCCTGGTGGCCACGGATAAAGCGCGATATCGACATTTCATCGAGTTCGTTAGTCTCCCGCCTAGCCTCGGCGGCCAAGAAAGCCCGATACCGTCGCTCCTTGAGCATCTCGACACCCTTTCGGGCAATGGCTGCTTTGAGCAGTGCTTCACGCGCCACAGTCAACTGTCGCTGCACGCCCGCGAGCGTGATCGCGCACCGCTGCAGCCGCACCTGGGCAAAGAGCATGCTTGTTGATGCCATTCGCACGCCGCGAACATCAACGACCCCGGTCCCACCACCGGCGAGTGTCCGCGCCTCATCGCGGCTCGTGCTCACCTGGCGATGAATAGCATCGACCTCCTCGGTCACGGCCACCCGCTTGCGCTCAATCCCTGCAACGATTACCATCGCGGCCTGCTCATTACGCCTGCGCAGCTCCAATGCTGGCTCAAGTTCAAAGACGAATTTGCCCATATACAGCTTCGCAGAATCGTGTCGGCGGCACGTCTAGTTACCGTTTGCCCGGGGCGGCCAGCGCCGTAGTCGCCTCCAGAGCGAGACGAATCGCGCGTGCCCGAACAGTCGCCCACGGCTCGTTCTCGCGGGTTCCCTGCTGCAGGAGTTCGCGGATCCTCGGGTAAAACGAGATTGCCACATCCGATTCCACACTGGCACCCTTGGCATACGCACCGATCTGCACAAGGTCCTCAATGTCCCGGTACGCGGCCATGAGCCTGCTGAGTTGCCGGCGGGCCTTGTCGTGATCTTTGTCAGCAACATCCGAGGCCACACGAGATACAGAGTCAAGCACATCTATCGCCGGGTAGTGATTCTTCTGCGCCAGTTGACGCGAGAGCATCAGGTGACCATCAAGAATACCACGGGCGGCATCGCTCACTGGCTCGGTCGTCTCATCGCCCTCAACTAAAATAGTAAATAGACCGGTGATTGAACCTTGCTTGCGAACCGCGCCGGTTGCATCGGGAGCCGGCTGTTCCAACTGTCCGGCCCGCTCCAGCAAGCGAGCCATCGCCGCAAAAACACCGGGTGTGTAGCCCTTGGTGGTCGGGGGCTCACCGACGGACAGCCCTACCTGCCTGTGGGCGTGACTAAACCGCGTGAGCGAATCAAGCATCAGCAGCACATGGCGGCCGCTGTCCCGAAAGTGTTCGGCCACCGATAGCGCGACGTTGGCAGCCCGGATACGCATCAGCGGTGATTCATCACCAGTAGCGGCCACCACCACGGCTCGCTTCATGCCCTCTTCACCCAGCACATCGTGCACAAAGTCCTTCACCTCACGGCCACGCTCGCCAATTAACGCCAGCACCGCGATGTCACACTCGCTGTTGCGGGCAAGTGAGCCAAGCAGCGTGCTCTTGCCCACACCCGGACCGGCAAATATGCCAAGCCGCTGCCCTCGCCCGAGCGGCGTCATCACATCAATGGCGCGCAATCCCGTCCGCATCGGCTCGGTCACCCGCTTGCGAGATAAGGCCCGCATCGGCTCAGGCATCAATAACCGCGGCGACAAACCATGCATCTGCCCGAGCCCATCGATGGGTCTGGCCAGTCCATCAATCACCCGGCCGAGCATCGAATCGCCAACATTGATCGTCGGGGTTGAGTGCAGCCCAAGCACACAGTCACCCGGCTGAATACCGGCCGACTGACCGAGCATCATCACCACAGCCTGCCCATCCGCAAAGCCAACGATTTCTCCGAGCATGCCCGTATCACCGGCAAGCGTGGCCCGGGTAATCCGCACGAGCGAACCGACTGGAAGTGGCAAATCCTGCACCAGCACACTGAGGCCACGGAGCGCCACAACCCGGCCGGTTACAGCCAGCGGCTGAACATGACGCAGCGCATCTAAAGCTTGAAAGCACACACTCACGTTGCACCGCCATTCATACTCGCCTCGGTCTTCGAAGCCTTGCCGAGTTCCGCAGTATCGCCGGACTGCGGAGCATCGCCGGGTCTGGCCGGCACCAACATCTCAGCAATTCGCGCGAGCTGCGTCCCAAGTGTTGCATCAATCATCCCACCCATGCTCTCAGTCATCCGAAGCCCGCACGACCCGCGGCCCATGGCCGCATCATCGAGCAGTTCCAGGTGTACCCCATGGGCCAGACACTCGGTGAGCAATGGGAGTGCCGCGGCAACTAACACCCGATCTGCGGGGTTGATCCGAACCACCACCCGCGTCGGACGCATTACCATCGCCAGAGCCGCCTCAACCTGCTGCACCACACAGGTCGGGTCTACTTGTACCGTCCGCCGAACGACCCGCTCCGCAACCGCAATCGCGAGTTTGACGACGTTTTGGCGAGCCTCGGCCATCATGTCCTCACGTTGGCCCATGATCTCGTTGGCCAGGCAAAGCCAAGCGCTATCCAAGCCATCGAGTGCAGCCTTACGCTCAATCATCGCCGCATCGGCCCCTTGCTGACGCCCCTGCCGCAGGCCCTCGGCTGTGCCCTTGGCAAGACCAGCGGCGTAACCCTCGGCCGATGCGGTCGCAACCAGCCGTTGCCGCTCAGTGGTCGCCTCTGCGACAATCTGCTCGGCCTTCTTTTTGGCGTGTGCAACCACCAGTTCGCCTTGTGTCCGAAGATCGCCCAGATCAAGGGCGATCGCGTGGCGCGATGGATCCTCTGCCGTGTTGCCTTTGAGTATCGCCATAACGCTGATTCATCCAAACACCAACCACGGCCACACAACACGCTCCGACGGAATCACACCACCAGTTCCTCGGTACCGCCGCCGCGACCGGAGATGATGATCTCACCGGCATCTTCAAGGCGGCGCACGATGTCAACGATGCGCTGCTGGGCAGATTCGACATCACTGACCTTGACCGGACCCATGAACTGCATGTTTTCCTTGATCATGGCCGATGCACGCTCGGACATGTTGCGGAAGATCTTCTCCTTGAGCTCTTCACTGGCCGTCTTTAGTGCTAGGGCCAGATCATCGTTGTCAAGTTCCTTCATGATCGTCTGAATGCCCTTGTCATCGACCAGCTTCACATCTTCGAACACGAACATGAGCCTGCGTATCTGCTCGACCAGATCGGGGTCTTCCGCCTCCAAACCCTCCATGATCGACTTCTCAGTAGAGCGGTCCGCAAGGTTCAGGATCTCGGCCACTGTCGGGATGCCCCCGGCTTTTTCCATACTCTGCACGAGCATCGAGGACAGACGCGACTCGAGTCCGCGCTCAACTTCTTTGATCACCTCGGGGTTAGTCTGTTCCATGTTGGCCACACGCTTTATGACCTCGATCTGCTTCTGAATCGGCAGACCGCCAAGAATTTCGGCAGACTTGTGGTGGGCGAGGTGACACACGATCAGCGCGATCGTCTGCGGGTGCTCATCCTGAATGAACGTCAGGAGGTTCTCACTCTCGGCTTTTTGCAAGAAAGCGAACGGTGTCTTTTGTACCTGAGTCTGAATCTGCGACAGCACCCGCTCGGCATTTTTGGGGTCCATCGACTGCTGCAGCAGCACCTTGGCATATTCAAGTCCGCCCTCGTTTTTGTACTGACTCGCCAGCGACGCGCCATAGAACTCCGCTACAACCGCGTTTCGCATCTTGTCTGAGACGCGACCGAGCGATGCAAGTTCGCGGGTAACCTCCTCGACCTGCTCGGGCTTGAGCAGCTTGAGTATCTCAGCGGCGGATGACGGCTCGACAGTAAGCAGCAATATCGCCGCCTTACTTATCCCGTCAAGGTCCTTTGGATCATCCGGCAGTTTTTCGTTCGGCTTACGGGCCATAATAAGAATCCAATACAAACGCTCAAACCGGATCGAACCAACTCACCCCACCCCCGCCGCCCAAGCGGGGGCAATTCACTGGTCGGTCGTAAGCCAGAGATTCATCAATGCCGCTGCATCCGATGGGCTCTTCTTGACCATTTCCTGAACTTGTTCCAGCATCTTCTTGGTCTTGACCTGGTCATCCATCAGTTCAACGCCCTCCATCGCCATCATGCTCTCATCAGCCTCACCGACAATGTCGGTCTCGGCCTCAAGTGCGGGAGGCACACCAACAATCTGCTCCGCGGTCGGCAGTTCCAGCGGCCGAGATGACTTCTTGACGAGCATGAACATCATCCCCACGCTGGCGATCGCAAACCCGCCCAGCACCACGTTTTTGATCAAGTCGGCGCTGACGAGTGACATCACACCGCCGCCGGATGCTGCACCAGCACCACCCGTTCCGGCACCGCTGCCCAGCACACCAACGCCGGTTACGCCCGCGAAGGTCATCGTGCCCACCGAGGGTACAGGAATCATCGACACCGTGACTAGTCGCGTTGTATCAGGAGTATCCGCCGAGGTACCGGCAATCGCGGTGGTAATCTGCGGCGTCAGATCTGCTTCCAGCCGCGTCTTCTCTTCCTTGAACTTTGTATCGATCTCGGCCTGAGTGACATCATCGACCGGTGCGGCGCCCGCCGCACCGCCGGCCGCTCCCGCACCACCCGCAGCACCTGCGCCACCGGGCGGCGGCGCTTTGCCCTGGCGAACCAATAGAATCAAATACTCGCGTGGCAGTGACACCATCGCCGTGAGTTTCGTCGCGTTGCCGCGACCATCAACTACCGTCTCTACCCGGCTACCCGGCACAAACTGAGATTCAGTCCGGCTCGTGGTGTCCTCGGTCCGCGAGCCGCCGCCCTGCCCCTCGGCCAGCGAAGTTCCAACATTTGGCCGTGCACCCGTTTCGCCTGCGCTGCTCGAGCCCGTTTCCTTCTTGCTCGTCTTGTCCGATCGGATCACGGCCGAGACCGAACCCTTACCCTCATCGAGCACCTTCTTCTCGGTGTACTGCCGGCGAGTGTTGTCAACCTGGGCCGTGACCGAGACAATGACGCCCGGCACATACCCCAGGGCTTCCTGCAGCTTGTTGCGAACCCGGTCCTCAATCTTCGCAACGGATTCCAAATAGTCGCTCGAATCAAGCTCATCAGCGGATTTCACAGAAAACTGCCGGTTGTTGCTTTGGTCGATTACTTTTACATCCGTGACCTTCAATCCGGCTTTGGCCGATGACACGAAGGCCGCGATCGCGTTGGCGGTGGCTTGTGTAAGTGACCCGGAGGCCATCAGCACGGCAACCGCCGCCGTTGGCCGTCGCGTTGCTGCGCCGAGGCCAGTGATATCCGGAGCCTCGATATACACGGAGCCCGACTTGATGCCTTTCATTTTACTGATGACCATGCCAAGTTCATTCTGCAGCGCCTGGTTGCGAATCTCATCGTTCTGGCTCTTGGTATTCATCCAGTGCTGCGACGAGATCATGTTGCCAAACAGCAGCTTGGTGTCACCCGGGAGCCCACCGTTTTCCTGAAGCATGGCCAGCACACCGTACTGCTGCTCAGTGGTCACATACAGCTTGCCGCTTTCCGGCTTGTGCGGTATGCCCAATTTCTCCATCAGCTCGCTGGCACGCTTTTGATGCTCCACGCTCATGCCCGGAAGCAGCTCCACGTACTTGACCTTGCCTGACCAGCCCGCCACCACAAACATCGACAGCGCGGCGATTATCATGAGCGCCACAATCAGCATCTTTGCGGGCCACGACAACACCGAGAGTCGCTCGGCAATCGCGTTTAGATTCTGGCGGATCGAGTTCATCGCGTTGATCTCCTAACACAAGTCCGACCGTCACACGCTTGGTTCCGGCCCATCTGGATCACAGATGCGGCCGCCGAACGAGCAAGACTCCTTGATTCGGACCGCACCCTTGGTACGCATGATGGCTATTGCGCAGGAGCATGCCCTAGTTGCCCGTTGTTGCGCCCCACTCAGCCCGATGACCCTCGCCCGCCACGCGGTTTTTTGCTTTTTTCCTAGCAACCGACACTCGCCGGCAGGCCTTTAGGCCATTTGCCCGGGGTCGGGCGTTCACCTTCGGCTCGCCTCTGAGCGATCGATGAGCTGCGGTACCCGCACCTCATCCTGTCATGAATTAGAACCCCATCCGAGCAACCCGTGACCCGCACCACGCAGTACATTCGTAAATTACCCGGCCGTTCGCACCCCATTCCAAGTCTCAGTTATGAAATTTGATACTTACCGTCCCCTTCATCACCAGCGGCACGTTGATCGCTGATACCTCTTGCCTCTCCACCCGCCTTCCCTCTTTCTCTACCTCCCCTGTCGTCTTGATACTTTCTCATTTCTCCGTCGCTTTCCCGGCGTTCTCAGCGTTCCTCCGTTTCCTCTGAATGCTCCACGGTCTCGGGTCGGTGCCCGATGCGCGATCTTGCGCCCCGCTAAATCCGAACTTGCTTGATCTCGTCGTACGCCGTCTGCACCTTGTTCCGCAGCGACAGCAGCATCCGGAACGCCGCATCCGCCTTCTGTGCGCCAGCCATCACATTTTCAATGTCATCGCGTTTGCCCGTCACGGCATCTTCAACCGCCTGCCCAGCCTCGGCCTGGAGCTTGTTGACTTCATCAATTTGGTTCAGAAGGCTCTTGGCGAAGCTCGGCATTTGCCCAGCTTCGGCCCCCAGCTCCGCGGCGGCACCCTGTCCAGTATCCGCGAATGCCCCGCTCACGTTGCCAACGCCACCGCGCGGGCCGCGCAAACCGCCAAGACCACCACCTCCCGCACCACCACCAATTAGACCGAGTGGATCAGCCATGACACTACCTTCATTTTCTTGAACTCATCTTCACTGGATCGACCCGGCCGCAATCCTTCGCGACCGCCCGTCAGTCTGAAGATGATAGTTATGCTATCAGCCGTAAGGCCGAAGTCATCATCTGCTTGGTCGCCTCCGCGGCCATCACGTTCGCCTCGTACGCCCGCATCGCATCCAGGGCGTTTACATTTTCAACCACACTGTTGACGTTGGTTTCCGCCACATACCCCTTAAACGGACCGGTCTTAAACGCGACAGGCGAGTCAGGGTCATATACCCGTGGCTGCGGCTGCGACTGGTCAATATCAATCTTGCTGACATGCACGCCGAATTTGCGCCCCTGCGCACTCGTTGCGCCCGGGTTTCCGACCGCGAACAGGGCCGCTCGACGCCGGTACGGGTTCACTTGGTCTTTGTCATCCAGCAACACGCCTTGGTTGGCAATGTTGGCAGTAATCGTGTCCATGCGAGTCCGCTGGGCGATCATTCCGCTGGCCGAGATGTCGAGCATGCCGTACATGGGTATCTACCTCGCAATTGCCGTGCCACACTAACCCGAACTCACGCCCGCTCACTGATCGCAGATCGAAGCAAATCAAACCGGGCTTTCAGAAAGTCGCCCGCCATCCGGAACACCATCCCGTTTTCAACCAGAGACTGCATCTGGCTCTCAAGGTCACGGTTGTTTCGGTCGTGAAACATGATGTTATCCGATGTCGTCATCGGGCTGAGCACCAGCCGACCGGTCGCATCTTGACGTACCTCGCGGCTTGCCCGGAGGTGCAAATCCCCGGCAGCAGAGCCGGTGCGGCCGCGTCGCTCCGCAACCGCCTCGGCAAGCTGATTCTGAAAGTCACTGGTCGAGACATCCTGCTGCACGTAGTTCGGAGTTGAAATATTGGAAATGTTGTTCAGCAGCAGTTGATGCCGGCGGCCGGCAAAGTTCATCGCCGCTTGCAACGCGGGAATCGGCCCAGAATTTGTCAGGTCGTTGATCATGAATCGCTCCGCGCACCGTGCGGGCTGGGCAAGCCAACCACAAGAGGCATCCGCACCACCGCAGTTACGCAATTACAATGCCGCATCAACCAGCTTCAATTCCTTCCACTTCTTTAGCTTCAGCCCCAGGGTTCTCACACCAATGCCAAGCACCTGGGCCGTCCGCTGCCGGTGCCCGTTAAAGCGGTTTAATGTGTGAATAATTGTGTCCCGCTCAATGTCCTCCAGCAGCCGATCAACAATTGGCACGGCACTGCCTGTAACAGCCTGCCCAAGGCCACCGCCGCTTGGCAAGCCAAAGCTTACCGGCTTTACCTCCACGGTGTGACCGACGCCGCTGCCAGCGAACCTTCCGCCGATTGGCACCGCACGATTGACCGAGACAATACTGGTTCCATCACCAATCCCAACCGTTGTTGCAAGCTCATCAATTGTTGATTCAGCCGCCTCATCCGCTTCAACGACGGCCACATCGGCAAGCGCTCGCACGGCCACCGCACCCTGCGGCATCACTGGCCCGCACCGCTCCAGCCACGGACGGACCATGTCCGCCGGAATCTCAAGCTCGCGGCACAGCACCGCCGCCCGCTCGCAGATGTTGTTGAGCTCCCGCACGTTCCCCGGCCAGTTGTAGTTGCCCAGCAGTTCAATTGCTTCTGGTGAGAACTTCGGACTCGGCCTTCCATCACGCGATGCCGATAGGTGCAGGAAATGCTCGGCAAGCTCCGCGATATCCTCCGTTCGCTCACGCAGCGCTGGCAGGTGAATCGGGAGCACGTTCAGCCTGAAGAACAGATCTTGTCGGAACCCGCCCCGGGCAATCGCCCGGTGGAGGTCCTGATTACTCGTCGCCACCACTCGCACATCGCACCCGATTGCGATTGATGACCCGACGCGCTCAAACACCCGCTCCTGCAGCACCCGCAGCAGCTTGGCCTGCAGCCGCACTGGGATCTCGGAAATCTCATCAAGCAGCAGCGTCCCGCCATCGGCCAGCTCAAAGCGGCCCTTGCGAAGGCGATCCGCACCCGTAAAGGCACCCTTCTCGTGCCCGAACAACTCGCTCTCCAGCAGCGATTCGCTCAGTGCCGCACAGTTCAGTCCCACAAACGGGGCGCTTGCCCTGGGCGACAGTTCATGCAGCGCGTGCGCTACCACTTCCTTGCCCACGCCTGACTCTCCGGAGATAAGCACCGTCCCGGCAGATTCAGCAACCGCCAGCACCTGCTCACGAACCGTGCGCATCGCCAGTGAACTACCGATCAGTCGCGACAGGCCACTGCGGCCCGCGCTGGCAGTGCGTCCGGCACCACCTCCACTGTTCCCGCCGATGCTGCCGCCAGCCCGCAGCAAGGCGTTCTCACGCTTGAGCCTGCCATGCTCAATCGCACGCTTTACCGCGATCACCAGTTCATCGCCTTCAAACGGCTTTGACAGATAATCAAACGCGCCGATTTTCAGCGCCTTGACGGCCGTCTCAACGGTCGCGAACGCCGTCATCAGAATTACCGGCACATCCTCATCAATCTTGCGAACCTCCGCCAGCAGCTCGATGCCCGTCATCCCGGGCATTTTTAGGTCAGAGACAATGCAGTCGGGCCGCTTCCGGGAAATCGAATCAATCGCCGCCTGACCACCATCGACCGTCTGCACTTCCATCCCAGCCCGAACCAAGGTCGAGGCAACCGAGTCACGCATCGATTCACGATCATCAACAACAAGTACAAGACCCATAGCAAGACTCCGGAAACCTAGGGAAGTCGATCAGAATGCCAAATACAGCCCAAACACGCGGCGACGCACCACAGCGGCGCCAGCCCACCCAAACCTCCAGCACCGGCCATGCAACCATGACTTCCGGGATAACAGGTATCGCCCGGTCGCTCGTCGTTACTGCAGAATCTGCGCCGCTTTTGCCCCCCAACCGGCACCTTCGGCCCGACAATGGGGTGTTTGGCCCCGCCTAACCGCCCTAGCACACCGTTTAGAGATCGCTGCCAAGTCACCGGCACATCCAACAAGCCCTCAAAATCACCGATACCGGCCCCTGCTTCAGCCCAAACTCCGTAGACTCCTTCGACTCATTTGCCTTGGTTTGGCAATTTGGCAACTTTGCAATTTGGTACTCCAGCCCCCTCCCATGCCCACCTCCACCGGCTCCTCCGCTCACTCCCGCATGATCGATCTGCGATCCGACACCGTCACACGACCAACCGATGCCATGCGCCGGGCCATGGCACGTGCGGAAGTTGGCGACGATGTCTTGGGTGATGACCCCACCGTCATAGCCCTTCAGGAGAAAGTTGCCACCCTGCTCGGCACCGAGGCGGCCCTCTTCGTGCCATCCGGCACCATGGCCAACCAACTCGCCATCCGGGCCCAGTGCGAGCCGGGCGATGAGGTCATCTGCCACAAAGACAACCATATCATCCACTACGAGACCGGCGGCCCGGCCGCCCTCTCGGGAGTCATGATCCGCACCGCCGATGGCCCCCTTGGCCAATGGGGCCCCGATCTGCTCACCGATTTGGTTCGCGAGCCCAACGCGCACAACCCGTTCTCCAAGCTGGTGGTCCTGGAAAACACCCACAACCGTGGTGGCGGCTCGGTCTGGCATCTGGCCAAAGTCCAGGAAATCTCCGAAGCCGCCCACGCCCAAGGCCTCAAAATGCACCTTGATGGCGCCCGCCTTTGGAACGCCTGCATCGCCTCCGGCCGCAAACCCAGCGAGTATGCCGACCACTTCGACACCATCTCCTGCTGCTTCAGCAAGGGCCTCGGCGCGCCCGTCGGCTCCGCCGTCTGCGGCTCCAAAGCCACCGTGGCCCGCATGCACCGCTTCCGTAAAATGTTTGGCGGGGCCATGCGCCAGGCCGGCGTCCTCGCCGCCGCGGCGGTTCACGCGCTTGACCACCATTACGACCGCCTTGAAAAAGACCACCACCACGCCCGCCTGCTCAGCATGGGCTTGGCCGAGATTACCGGCCTAGACATCGCCATGCCAGTGGCCACAAACATGGTGTTCATCGACATCAACCCTGCCATCGGCTCGGCCAATGAGTTCTGCGGCAAACTCAAAACCCACGGAGTGCTGGCCTTGCCCAGTGCCCCACAGCGCGTTCGTTTGGTCACACATCTTGATGTAACCCGCGCCGACATTGAGTCAACCATCACCGCGTGCGCAAAGGTCACCGGTACGCACCAGTCCGGCAAGCGTCGGCGTACACAAAAGGCCCTCACGCGAACGGAGCGCTCGCGTGCTGGCGTAACTCCGAGTTAATCGTCCCGAGGCATTTTCACCACCGCCTCGATTGCCATCGGCCCTTGCAATCGAACACTGGTGATGATCTGAAGCGTTTTGGCATCAGGCTGAAACAGCCCTGCGAGTTCAGAGGTCACATCCACAATCTCGGCCCTCGGATCATGCCAATCCGCCGCAGCGGTGATTGGCTTCACGCCCAACGGCTCCGCCACGCCTGGCAGGCCGTCACGCACAAGGTCCATACAGTCTTCCACCGGGGCGTTGCTAAAGCCCTGCATGTGCAGCCGCTTCTGCTGCGACTGGCCCTCGCGCTCGAGTTTCTCGGCGAGCGGCGTGTCCCCGGCTGCTACGGCCTCATCGTGCCTGCGATGAAGCTCCCCGATGGAGCGAGCAAATTGCTCCGAACGTGCATACGCGATGGTAACTCCCCGCGAGTCATATGTGCCGATCCGCAGGCGAGTCGCCGTCGCTGCCGGGGGTGCGGCCACCACCGGCGAGCCTGGCTCGCTCACACTCGCACCGGCGCTTTCAGATCTGCACGCCGGGATCGCCCCGAGCATCACCACCAGAACCGTTGGAACCAGCCCGCAGAACCAGCCCGCAGAACCATGCCCGATCATGCGTCCTGCCCGCTCTTACGGCACCCAGTGTCTCCAAAGTTGCGGATGACTTGCCGACGACGCGGCGGCTTAATCTTCGGTATGACATGTGCAACTCGTTTTGGAAAATGTTAGCAAACACTAATAATCTACACCATAATTTGCACCCGTCGAGTCGATATGCCAAAATTTGCCGATAAAACGAAGTGTCCCGTGATCAGGGGGACCGTATGACGCGACACTGTTTTGACAACGAACCTAGCACAACTGCGCCTTGCAAACCTGATCCAGCGTGGTTTCCCGCAGCCAAGCCAGTCTCTCCTGTCCGCAATAGACCGACCACGCTCGCGTTTGCCGCTCACCGCCGCACCATCCGCGGCCATCTTTCTTCGCCTCCACACTCAATCCCCGGTCACCTGCGAACGCCGCTCCATGAACTATTCAAACAGATACTCACTCTTGCTTGCCTCCGGCCTCTGTGCCCTGCTGGCCACCACCACCACAGCACAGCCGACCGGCGAAACGCCCGCCGGTCCGGCGCCATCTCGCCAGAACAACCAGCCACCCCGCGCCATAGATCCTCAGACCGATGCGGTGTTGATGCGGATCAATGCAGTCCTCTCCCCCACGGCCGAACAGTTCACCACGATCACTGCCCGCTATACCAAGCTTCGCGATGAGCAGCGGGCAATCGTGCGCGAGATCATGCAGCGAACCCGTGACGGTGTCGGCGCTGGCGCTGCGGGTGAAGGCAATCGCCCCGCACCCCTCTCGCCCGAGCTGCGAACCAAGGTCCAGGCCGAGATCAAAGAAAAAACAGAATCGCTCAGCGCAGCGTTTCTGACCGACGTCAAGGCCACCCTCACCGATGGGCAAAAGCCCAAGTTCGATGCTTTGGCCAAGGAACTCGACCTCGCCCCTGCGCTGCCGCTTCTCGGCCAGCGCGGCGGCCGCGATGGCCCACCCGGCGGCCCACCCGGCGGCCCGAACGCCGCCCGCGACAGCAAACCATTTGACCTGAAAAACTCTGTCAAAATTGAAGAAAAAGACGGCTTCCGCATCATCACTTCCAACGGCATTCCTGACCACGAGCCGGGCAGGTTCCCAAACTCCGGAAATCCAAACGCCATCAGCGAGCAAAAGCAAGTCCTGCGTGTAACCCTCACACCCAAGGCCAACGAAAAGCCAACCCCCGGCCGCATGGAGGCCGTGGGCGTCGCGCTTAATGGCGTGCTGTTTGATCCCGGCACTGCCGAGAACTGGAACAACGACCCGCGCTCCGGCTGGCGACAGGAGGCAATCTCGGTGCTCACTGCCGCCGGCGCGAAGATGGGAATCGATACCAGCAACGCGCACGTGCAGCCCACCGGCTCGTACCACTACCACGCACTGCCCACCGGCCTGGTCAAACGACTCGCCGCCGAAAAGGGCACCAAGGTTGGCGAGACCATGATTCTGCTTGGCTGGGCCGCCGATGGATTTCCGATCTATGACTTCCACGGCTACTCCAAAGCAGATGATGCCAAGAGCCCAATCAAGGAGCTGCACTCAAGCTATAAGCTAAAGGCAGGCAACCGCCCTGATGACAAGGCCACCCCACCGGGCCCGGGCGGCACGTGGGACGGCAGCTACACCAAGGACTTCGAGTACATCGCCGGCTCCGGCGACCTTGACGAGTGCAACGGCCGCACCGGCGTGACACCGGAGTTCCCGAACGGCACATATTACTACGTGATCACGGGCGAGTTTCCGTTTATCTCTCGCATGTACAAAGGCACGCCGGATGCCAGCTTTGCTAAGGGCCCACCGGGAGGCAGGCAGGGTGGCGGACAGGGCGGACAGGGCGGCAACCCAGGTGGCCAGCGTCGCGGACCCGGCGGTGGACCCGGTGGACCCGGCGGAAACTGAAAACTCAGCACACACAAATGCGGTGACAGTCTGTTACCTTTGCACAGCACGATTTGTATTGCGACAAGTGAACGCACCTGCCACACCAGCCAAAGCCACGGACAGGGCGAGTACAGGCCGGGCGAACGCTATGCGCTGTCAGCCGGAGTAAACGCCGAGCTTGCGGGCCCGCGAGCACTCAGAGGGAACCCTTCAGCGGGCTGTGCTCTTTGAACCCTCGACGAGCGCACCAGCTCGAATTTCTCCAACTCACGCCCTCCGTCGCGACCAACCAAAGGGTCTACATTTAGACTTTGCACCAGCGGCCATTGTTTCAACAAAGACCTTCCGGCCGACAATCGCCTCCACGTTGGCCCCTCGCATGGCAAACCAAAAACCCAATCCTCCCAAGCCCGTGACCGCGAACAAGATCATGGGCACTGACATTCCCGATGTCACCGGTGCGGCGGCAGGCAGCGATGCGCTCAAACGCTGGATGTCCCGCGTGGCAGTCACCACCGCCGTGCTGGCCACGCTGGCGGCGATGGCCTCCAGCTTCGCCTCCAGCCACCTCAACGAAGCCATGATCGAGCAGATCCGCGCTAGCGACCAATGGGCTTACTACCAGGCCAAAGGCGTGAAACTCACCGTTCTAGAAAGTAAGCTTGAAACCCTGCCGGCGCTGGGCAAAGAAATCACCGCCGCCGATACCGCCCGCGCTGAACGTTACAAAGCCGAGCAAACCGAGATCTCCACTGCCGCCAAGGGCCACGAGGCCTCCTGCCAAGACCACCGTGCGCGCTACAGAATCATCGGCCGCGCGATCACCGCTTTTCAAATCGCCATCGCCCTTTCCGCCGTCGCCCTGCTCCTGCAGCGAAACTGGTTTTGGTTCATCTCCATGGCCGTCGGCGCCGTTGGTGCGGCATTCCTGACTTTCGGTATGTGGCCAGCGCCCTAACGCCGCTCCGCAAGCTATCCGTTCAAATACATACCGCCGCACCGGAGCAATCTCCGGTGCGGCGGCGTTTTGTCGATTCATTCATACCCGATTCAGCTACGGCCTGTTCCCATGTGCCCTAAGCCCCCATGCCCTACCCCATGCCCTACCCCATGCCCTAGGTCCCCCCCGATCGCTCACGACCGGCGACGACGCATCGCGAGCAAGCCACCAACACCAAGCAGCGCCGCGGCAGACGGCGCTGGCACCACATAAAACGGCACCTCCACCGGCTGTAAGGCTGATCCCACGCTCGTCGTTGCCCACACGCCCGCGTTTAACTGCATGGCGTTGCCCAGAACAGTATTTCGGTCGCCGTCAATTCCCGCCATGACGTATGGCGTGAACGCGCTTGTGCTCGCACCCAACTGGCCGGTGAGGCCGTAGTCAATCCAGTACGTGCCAGCCGCAAGTTCTTCGCCACCAAACTGAGCAACAATCTCCATGACCGGTCGCCGGGCATCAGTCAGAGCTGCGGCTCCATCAAAGTGGCGGGTGATGCCCGTCCACGATGTCGTGGCCAATACGCTGCTGGATGCGACAATCGAAGCGCCCATCGATCCCGGGGCAGCATTCCATATGTTCACGCTAACACCGGTAAAAGGTGATACCGAAGGATTCGCGTACGTCCCGGTCATGTATGCAAACACGCCAACTCTCGTCACGTTCGTCGCGCTCGTAACAGTAAAATCATCGGCAACTCGGAAGTTGCCGGTCACCGTCAGGCCACCGTTGTTGACGGCCGTCGTCGCTTGGCTCACGTTATTGCCCGCGAGCGGACCAACGCCAAGCCCAGTGACGATGCCCGGTGTCGTGTTTGCACCACCGTTGTTGTAGATCACCTGCGCACTGGAAACACCAGCGGCAGCAAACACCGCTGCGGCGGCAACAGTCGTGCGGACCATGTCATGCTTTGATTTATAATTCATAAACGGTTCATCTCTCCGGGCACTGGGCCCAATTTGCCGCGCTGCAGGTCGCAGGTCGCTCTCACGAGCACTGCCACTCCGCAAGGCGGACGAATTCCACTTCCAACGCACAAACCACAAGAAGCTACCGGCTGTGTTCGCCGGTCTTCTGCGCATGATCATGCCACAAGCCGGCGCTCGCCGCAAACAACTCGCATGTACAACTTGTCCTCCCGCCGGTTATCACCCGTACCACGCGGAGCGCACGGAACACCGTGGCTTAGCCAGCACTTCTCGCACTCCCAAAGCAGGCCAGAAGCCTCAGCCAATTCGCGCTCTCAAGCCTGCCCGCCACGCACTCCCGCCGCACGAACACTCAGTGTTTGGCAGCCAATTACTGCCCGAAAGTGGACAATCGCCGGCGCGACCTCAGCATTCCTCACGTCACCGTTCCACCGACAGCCTGTTTTGTGGCAAACCAACCAAACAAAGACAAGTCCGACCTCTCCAATTGGTTCAATCCGCACTTCACCCAGCGGCTAATCGCTGTTCCTTACTTATTCGGGGTTTTTACGACGACCATCCCCTCCAAACACCGATACCGAACGCTGTCGAATCCTCTTGTTGCGGCTCCCTCGTCCTCTCTCAAAACCATGCACCGGCCCGTCAACATCGCACGGCTTTTTGTCGAAACGCTCTGCATTATCGCAGCTGTTGAGATGTCGATTATGCTTGTGCTGCCACTGATTGCCGAGGGCTTGGGAGGCACGATCGAGGCGATCATTGACACGACTGCCCTGACCCTCATCGCCGGGCCACTGGTGCTGTGGCGCACTTTCGGCGCGGTCCGCCGGGCCAAAGTTATCGCACCAAGCGTGTCCCCATCGCATCTTTCCACCTCAACTCGCGGCTGGAGTATCACCGTCGCGGCCGTCACCCTGATCGGCCTCGGCCTTACCGCGCTGGCGGTGCGGGCCACTACTCGGCAGAATGAGCATGAGGCGCGCATGCACTTTGATCAACTCGCCGAGCGGCTTGTAACCGAAGCCAAGCGAAGGGTCACACTCCCCAAGTACGGGCTCAACGGCGCCAAGGGCGTTTACGCAGCCAGTGAATCCGTAGGGCGAAACGCGTTCGCCTCGTACGCGGCTTCACGGAACCTCAAGGTAGAATTTCCGGGCATGCTCGGTTTCGGATTCGTCCAGCGGGTCATGCGGGCGGACCTACCGGCATTTGTCGCCGCCGAGCGGGCTGATGATGCACCGGACTTTACCGTGCGCACCACCGGCGATGCCCCTGATCTGTACATCATTAAGTTCATGGAACCCCGCGAACCCAACGCGGCAGCTTGGGGCTATGACATCGGCTCGGAACCAAACCGCCGAGCTGCGGCGGAGCGTGCGGTCCGCAGCGGTGAGCCCACCATTACCGCTCCGCTCACACTGGTGCAGGATGAGAAGAAACAGGCTGGATTCTTGCACTTTGTTCCAGTTTACAAAAACGGAACCAAACCCACCACCCCGCAGCAGCGTGAGGCGGCCCTCGATGGACTCGTCTTCGCACCAATTCTCCTCGCTCAAACCTTTCAGGGGATACAAGGTACCCTCAGCGATTCGCTTGATCTTCAGATCTACGAGGGCTTGGCACCAACCGCTGACGGTCTCATCCTGAGCTTGGATGCCACCGCGACTGCACAACAAAGTAGTGCCGCACAGGAAACTGTCGCTGCCCCACTGTTTCGCCAGTCCAAAAACATCAAGGTGGGCGGCTAAGACTGGTCACTCATGATTAGTTCCACGCCAATGTTCGAGGAGGGCATTGACCGAACGACTCCCATTTATATTGGCCTTGGCGGCATACTGCTGACGATTTTGCTGACCGTGGTCGGCTGGTCGCTCGGCACCGGCCGGACGCGAGCTCTGGCCTTGGCGCAAGACATCACCGCCGATCTGGCCGCGGCAAAACTCAGCGCAGAGAATGCGCTTCGAGAAACCGAAGCGCTGCGCAAAACACTTGATGAACACGCTATCTTCTCCGTGGCCGATGCCCGCGGTCGGATCATCGACATCAACGATGCCTTCTGCAAAATCAGCGGCTACACGCGCGAGGAACTGCTCGGCAAGGATCACAAACTCCTGAACTCCGGCACACACCCAAAGGCTTTCTGGGTCGATGTCTGGAAAACAATCGCCAATGGCAACGCATGGCACGGAGAAGTCTGCAACCGATCCAAGGATGGATCACTGTACTGGGTTGACAGCATCATCGCCCCCTTTCACGGTGCCGATGGCAAGATCGAAAGGTACGTGTCCATCCGCAGCGACATCACCGCCAAGAAACAGGCCGAAGATGCCGCCCGCGCCGCCACCGAAATGCTCCGCAGAACCGGAGCCATGGCCGCGATCGGCGGATGGGAACTCGAGGTCGCCACTGGCCGCATCACGTGGTCACCGGAGGTTTATTCCATCCACGGCGTCGAGCCGGGAACACCAATGACACTCGATAGTGTGCTGGCTCTCTACCCACCCGATGAGGGCGCTCGCAAAGGCAAGGTCATCAGTGATGCCATCCTGGACCACAAGTCTTGGGATAATGAATTCTCTCGGTTCGATCCCGCCGGAAACAAACTCTGGATTCGGTCGCGCGGTGAGCCGGTTGTTGAGAACGGTGTTGTCGTGAAGCTGGTCGCGACAGTGCAGGACATCTCCGTCGCCCGCTTCAACGCTGAAATGCTCACGACCCAGCTCGAGCGGCTTCAAGAAGCCGAACAGCTCGCAAACCTAGGCCACTGGCAGTGGGACATCGCCTCCGACCGCATCGACTGGTCTGATCAGATCTTCCGTATCCATCGACGTGACCCGGCGCTCGGCACGCCAAACTACAATGGGATGTTGGCCCTCTACGACCCAGCAGGTGCCGCAGAACTGCACACCGCTGCTGGCAAAGCACTTGAATCCGGACAACCGTATTCACTCACGCTGCGCACATCTGATGTCGAGGAACGGTATCTCCTGGGCCAAGGCCAGCCGCGACGCGATGCAGACGGCCGCATCGTCGGTCTATATGGCACGGTCCGCGATATCACCGAGCAGGTCCTCTCAGAACACCGGCTCAGTGAGGCCATGAAGCATGCGGAAGCCGCCACCCGGGCAAAGAGCGAATTCCTGGCAAACATGAGCCACGAGATCCGCACACCGCTGACGGCAATCCTCGGCTATGCCGATCTGCTCCACGAGGACGGCGATGTCTCACACGCGCCTCAGCGAAGACTCGACAGCATTGACACCATCCGCAACGCGGGCCAGCACCTGCTCACTGTCATCAACGACATTCTCGATCTTTCCAAGATCGAGGCAGATAAAATGACCGTCGAGACCATTGACACACCGATCGTGCAATTGCTGCGAGAGGTCAAGAGCCTGATGCGACCGCGTGCACATGCCAAGGGAATTATATTAAACGCCGTACTTGCGACCCCGGTGCCGGACCGCATCATGGGCGACCCGACCCGCCTTCGCCAGATTCTCATGAACCTCATTGGCAATGCCGTGAAGTTCACAGAGTGCGGCAGTGTCCGCCTCACCGCCAGCGTCCAGCAGGGGCCCGATGCGGCAAAGCTCGTTCTCCAGGTTCAGGATACCGGTCCGGGGATGACACCGGAGCAAGCCGCGAGGCTCTTCGCCGCCTTTAGCCAAGCGGATATCACCGTCACCCGCCAGCACGGAGGCACCGGGCTCGGTCTGACAATCAGCCGCCGGCTCGCCCGTCTGATGGGCGGCGAGGTTTCGATTGCTTGGACACTTCCGGGCAAGGGCTCCTGCTTCCAGTTAGAGATTCCGCTAGTCGCCGTGGCAGGGTCTGCACTGGTCTCTGATTTTGATAGCGTGCAATCCCATCAGCCCATCGAGGCGAACGCTGTTTCAACCACTCTGCAGGGCAGCATCCTGCTTGCCGAGGATGGCCCGGACAACCAGCGGCTTATCTCGTTTCATCTCCGTAAGGCGGGGGCGGAGGTATCTATTGCGGACAATGGCCGCATCGCACTGGGAATGATCGAAACCGCCGCCGCAAGTGGCAAGCCGTTTGACCTACTGCTGACAGACATGCAAATGCCCGAGATGGACGGCTACACGCTGGCCCGGACATTGCGGCAGCACGGCAGCACAATGCCCATCGTCGCGCTCACCGCCCACGCAATGGCCGAGGACCGCAAGAAGTGCACGGATGCGGGCTGCGATGACTACGCCAGCAAACCGATCGATAAACTCGCGTTACTGCGCACGTGTGCGCAGTGGATGAACAACGCTCGGACCGAACGCTGCCGCTAAGTGCGGCGCCCGGTAGGGTACGGGAGGTCGTACTGGCGAGCGGCCCGAGGAGTGAGAGTGTCTTTGTTCATGAAAGGGATCTGCCTGTATCAGCACGTCCACCCACGGTACCCTACCGGGTACCGCTCTTAGTACTGGGTACGGCTGTTGGTGCTGTTGCGGGCCGACCATGCGATTTAGAGAATGGATGCGAAGTCGTTCCAGAAGCCTGGATAGGTCTTCCCCACGCAGGCTGGATCATTGATTTGCACGTTTGGTCGCCGCAGGGCCACGAGGGCCAGGCTCATGGCCATGCGGTGGTCGTGATAGGTTTCAAAGATGATGGGCGGTGCATCGGGCGTGCACAACACGCCGCCGCAGGGCGGGGTGATGAGCATTGTTTCGCTGCCGTTCTTTTCTTCCTGCACGGCTACATGCACGTCGAGTTTGGCGAGTTCCGTTACGAGCGCTGCGATGCGGTCAGTCTCTTTGACGCGGAGCGTTTGCACGTTGGTAAGCCGGCTCACTACGCCCGGGTTCTGTGGTGTTGGGCTTGCGAACGCCGCCAGCACGGCGGCGGTCATCACCGTATCGGGCATGCCGGCGAAGTCGAGATCAAACGGACAGAGCGTAGATTGGCCGCCGCCGATGTGTACGCCATCTGCCCCCTGCTGCCACTGCACCCCCGCGGCGGTAAGGACGCGGACGAACTGGCTGTCGCCCTGCAGCGATGTGCCGCCTTCGGTGCGGAGGCCTGCAACCATCACGGGCCGTTCTGGCCGCAGCGCGCCGGCTGCGAGAAAATAGCTTGCCCCGGATGCATCGGGCTCTATATCAATCATGCCCTCTGTAAAAAGTGCGGTGGACCCGGCTTTTCGCGAGACCGCGAGCGTTCGCGGCCGCTGATCTTGCACATCGCAGCCCAGTTGGCGCAGCAAGCCCACGGTCATGTCAATGTATGTCTCGCTGGTGATCGCACCGGTAAACTCGATGCGCACGCCGCCCTCGATGAATGGTGCCAGAAGCAATACGGCGGAAATAAACTGGCTTGATGCCGTCACGCCGAAGCTTGCCACCAGCGGCCCTTGTGGCACGCCGTTGCCGGTGATGACCAGAGGCGGGACGCCCACACCGCCCTGGTACTGGACATTCACCTTCCAGCCGTTACCGGCGTGCATGGAGCGGAGTGCATCAACGAGTTCGCCGATCGGTCGCTGGCGCATTCGCGCATCACCATCAAGCACCACACAGACACCCTTGGGCGTGAGTACCGCGCACGCCGCGGCAAGGAACCGGGTTGCGGTTCCGGCGTTGTTCAAGTTGATCTCGACAGCACCGCCTGCAACACCTCCCGCAGCACCGCCAGCAATACTCCCGGCGATCCGCCAGCAGCCGCCAACTCCGGTAACTGAGAGTGCGCCCTGTGAAGTTGTGCGCACAACAGCGCCCAGCTGCGCCAGTGCGGCGAGCATGACTTTGGCATCATCCGCCTCGGCAAGCGCTCCGCGAAGCGAGGTCTCACCCGTTCCCAGTGCCGCCAGAAGCAAGGCACGATTGGTGAGGGATTTTGAGCCCGGGGGCCGGACCGAGCGCACGGTTCGCGGGTGCGCCTTCGGCTCGGGCAGTTGCAAGACCGGGGGCAGCGGCATTGGCGGGAAGCCGCTGCTGCTGGTACCACCATCAGTGGCATCCCCCGCCGCCGCGGAATTGTGCTTTGGACCGAACATCATTGCGCCAGCATAAGGCCCATCGGCTATGCTGACGCCACGGCGGGTTCAGGAATTACCAATGCTGGCAGTTGTTCAACGCGTGACTTCGGGAAAAGTTGAGGTTGGGGGCGAAACCGTCGGCCAAATTGGCTCGGGCCTGCTTGTACTCATTGGCGTTCACACGGCCGACACTGGGGCCGATGCGATTTGGACCGCTGAGCGTCTGCTGGGCTTGCGGATTTTCTCGGATGCTGAGGGCAAGATGAACCTGAATGTGCACCAGACCGGCGGCGGGCTGCTGCTGATTTCACAGTTCACGCTTTGTGCCAGCACCGGCAAAGGGCACCGACCCGGGTTTGAAAATGCGATGAAGCCGCCAATGGCCAAGGAGCTGTTTGACTTGGTCGTTGGCACCGTTCGGGCACCAAGGTTGCCACTGATGCCACCCGCGGGCGGGGTTGCAGAAGGTGTGTTTGGAGCGGACATGCAGGTGACGCTGACCAACGATGGGCCGGTGACGGTGGTATTGAACTCTCATGAGCACTTGCCGAGGGCGTAAAGGGGTGAGGCTGGGCGGTGCGGACTTGGGCGGTGCGGACTTGGGCGGTGCGGACCTGGGCGGTGCGGACCTAAGCGGTGCGATTGGTCTTCGCTAATTGCGGGAAGAGTACCCGTGGATTCATTTCCGTGCGATACGCAACACCACAGAGCGGTGGGGCTCGCTTCTTTGTGTGGCCAATGCGGCACCAGTCAGCCGGTTCACCTCCATCGCTCCGCGAATGCAGGCAACGTCCGTTTTATTCCTGCAATTCAGAAACAGCGGTGATGCATCATCGCGGTAGGATGGGCGGCATCCCTGTGCTCCTGAGTTGGATTCAGTTAAAGCCTTACTGAAGTGGTTCATCGACGAACACCATCAACACGCGCAACTATCGCCTCTGGTCACTGGGTGATTGCCGGATTGAATTCGAGTGCAGCGTTACCAGGAGCGAGGCCGCAAGTGCAAGATGACTCCTCTTTTCTCTTTTCGCTTTTTCTTTTAGCGTCTCTCTGCTGCCTGCTCCCCCGAAACGTTCTGGGTTGGCTCCAGCTTCGTTCCATCGTGCGTGCTGATGCAGTGGCTAAACCCTTTGCGCAGTGCGGCGCTTGCCCATGTTCCATCGGCTCGCATTGCGATAAGGGCTACCTGATGGGCATCAACAATTTTGTGTTTGTGGCGGATCCGATCCAGCACTGCCAGTAACGCCTCGGCGGGGGTGCGGCCTTGGCGCATGAACTCGACGGCCAAAAACGAGCCGCAGACCGACATCACAAGTTCTCCGTTGCCGGTGGCGGAGGCACCCCCAACTTCCGGATCAACATACAGCCCGTGGCCGATGATGGGCGAGTCACCGACCCGGCCGGCGAGCTTGAAGCCAAGGCCGGAAGTGGTGCAGACCCCGGCGAGCGTGCCGCGGCTATCGCGGGCCAGAATGCAAACCGTGTCGTGCATTGGTTCCTTTTCTGCGAGCTCGGCGGGTGCAACAGCGAACTTACCACTGGATGCCTCGGCATAGCGTTCCTCAACATTCATGGCCGGCAAAATTCCCCGGCGCTTGGGCGCGGGCGCGAGAGCCCGGCTTACCAGGAACTTGCGATATTCTGCGGCGGCCTCTTTGGTGAGCATGCCTGTCGGATGCTGGGTAAATCCTTCTTCGGCCGCGAATTGCTCGGCACCTTCACCGGCGAGCAGAATATGCACTGTCCGTTCCATGACCCGCCGTGCGAGGCGGGAGGGGCTGGCGTAACCCCGCACCGCGCAGACCGCCCCGCACTGACTGGGCGAGAGCATCACGCTCGCATCCACCGAGACGCGACCGGTCTCATCGGGCAAGCCGCCGATTGAAACCGAGTCTACTTCAGGGTCGTTTTCCACCGCAACAGCCGCGGCGATGGCGGCATCTAATGCGCTGCCGCCAGCCTGCAAGATGCCATAGCCCGCCGCGTTGGCGACCTGACCAAATGACCAGGTTGACAGCATCACGGGCGAGAAGCGGGCAGTTGCGGAGGCTGGAGTTGCCCCGGCAGCGTCCGAAAGAGCGGTTGATGTGGCGTTTGTTGCGGATGGTATCGGTTGCATACCACAGGATAACTTGCCACTGGGCCGGACAGTGACAACTATGGAACCTCCCGGACCGATATTCGCCCACCCATCGTGGGGGTCGATTTGCGATGCGGTGGAGATTTGGGGCACATCACGCCGTTGGCGTGCGGCCAGTTTCTTGCTTGTTTCCCAGGAGCCTTCATGAGCCACTTGATCAGCCGTTCCGAAGCCGTCGCCGCAGCTATTCACTGGCGTGAGGAGCAGAGCCCTGTTGGGCAGGAGTTTGGCGCACATCTTGAGAAGATTTATGGAGAGGATGTGTTCTCAGAGCGGGTAATGAAGGCCCGGCTGCCCAAGGATGTGTTTAACCACTTGATGGAGACCACCAAGCGTGGCGAGCGGCTGGACCCGAGCATTGCTGACGTGGTGGCATCGGCGATGAAGGATTGGGCAATTGAGCGCGGCGCGACGCACTACACGCACTGGTTTCAGCCTCTGACAGGCCTGACGGCCGAGAAGCATGACTCATTTCTAACCACCGACAGCACGGGCGGGGCGATGATGACGTTCTCGGGATCAGCCTTGACGCAGGGCGAGCCGGATGCATCAAGCTTCCCTTCGGGCGGTGTGCGATCAACCTTTGAGGCCCGCGGCTATACCGCGTGGGACTGTACCAGCCCGGTGTTCTTGAATCGGTCCGGGCACAATGTGACGCTGTGTATTCCGACGGCGTTCGTGTCGTGGACTGGGGAGGCACTGGACTACAAGACGCCGCTGCTGCGATCGATGCAGGCGCTGAGCCACCAGGCGATGCGGATTTTGAAGATCTTTGGCACCGACACTGGCGTTTCGCGTGTTGTCACGACGCTGGGGCCCGAGCAGGAGTACTTCCTGATCGACCGCAACTACTACTTTGCGCGGCCTGACCTGGTGCAGTGCGACCGGACGCTGTTTGGGGCCAAGCCGCCAAAGGGACAGCAGCTTGAGGACCACTACTTTGGTTCTATTCCGGCTCGCGTGCTGAGCTACATGACCGAGGTTGAACATGAGCTATACTGCATGGGTGTGCCGGTGAAAACCCGCCACAACGAGGTTGCACCGGCCCAGTATGAGTTTGCGCCGATCTTTGAGCAGGCCAACGTGGCGTGCGACCACCAGATGCTGGTGATGGAAGTGCTCAAGCGTGTTGCCCCGCGCTACGGCCTGCAGTGCATCCTGCACGAAAAGCCGTTTGCGGGCGTCAACGGCTCGGGCAAGCACAACAACTGGTCAATCTCTACCGATACCGGTGTGAACCTGCTTGACCCGCGGGCGGACACGCACACAAATATGCAGTTTCTGACGTTTGTTGTTGCGGTGATGCGGGCGATTGACATGTACGGAGATGTGCTGCGGTCGTCGATCGCATCGGCCAGCAACGACCACCGACTGGGCGCTAATGAGGCTCCGCCGGCGATCATGTCCATTTTCATGGGCGACATGCTCACTGATATTCTGGAGCAGCTTGAGACGGGCGCAACCAAGCGCACGATTAAGGGCGGCAAGCTGGACCTGGGGGCGACAACCCTGCCCATGCTGCCGCGTGATTCGGGCGATCGCAACCGCACCTCGCCATTTGCCTTCACCGGCAACAAGTTT